>DAOOVO010000019.1:0-49599 GCA_035370245.1 Pseudobacteroides sp. | reverse complement strand
ATTCTAAGATTAAACGAGAAAATGCGAGAAATTAAAAGTTATTATAAGGAGGAAATAGGTACAAATACAGAGTATATTTATCGCCTGGATGATAGTGATAGCAGTAATAAGAAGTATACATACGACATAAAGGTAAATTACAGAGAAATCGAATCGTGCGATGAATATGAATTATATGTGCAGCCTATTGTGAACGGTTCTATCGAGAATAATTCACAGCTCATGAAATGCCCAAATTTCATATCTGGCATAAATGAATTCGTTACTGATATTAATACAGGAGAAAGCAGTTACTTTGTGATTTTGGGTAAAAAAGGGGACAGATACATATCAAGATCAAAGATTTTTACAGTAGATAAAAAATTGAAAATCTCTAAAGATGGTTCATATATAAAGACTGATGCTGATCCAGTCATTGTTAATAACAGGGTATTGATTCCAATAAGAGTAGTCACAGAGTCTCTTGGGGGCACTGTAAATTGGAATGCTAAAACAAAAAATGTAACTATACAATTGAAAAGCAGGGATCAAAGCAAACAGGTAAAGAAATTTGATTTTACAATTGGCAGCAAGCTTTCAAAGATAAATGGAATTGAAAAATCTATGGATGTAGCTCCAATTATTATAAATAACCGTACATATATACCAATAAGATTTTTAGTTGAAAATGCTAATTATAACATTAGATGGGATGCAGAACGCAAAACTGTTGAGCTGCTTTAATGAGGATGAATAAATGATTGGAGGCTTTTTAAGATGAAAAAATAGTTGAATTGATAACAGATATTGTAAAAGATGTATTTGTACAATGCGGTTATTCTGATGAATATGGTATAGTTACATTATCAGAC
Organism: Pseudobacteroides sp.; assembly: GCA_035370245.1. Classification (GTDB taxonomy): domain Bacteria; phylum Bacillota; class Clostridia; order Acetivibrionales; family DSM-2933; genus Pseudobacteroides. The sequence continues at coordinate 48,748 of DAOOVO010000019.1, read as the reverse complement.
AGACCTGATTTGTGCCAGTACCAATGTAACGGTGCATTGGCTGCTTCTAAAAAGTATAAAAAAGCACCTTTTATCATTGCATCCGAGATAGTGAACTTACTATTGGAGAGGGCAAAACCATTATTGTAGACTATGGCGGACCCAATGTTGCAAAGCCCCTTCATGTAGGACATTTGAGAACGGCAATAATAGGTGAGAGTATCAAAAGAATCGGGAGATTTTTAGGATATAACATATTGGGTGATGTTCATTTAGGGGATTGGGGACTGCAAATAGGTTTGATAATAACTGAATTAAAAAGGAGAAAACCTGATTTAATCTACTTTGATTCAGATTATAAAGGTGAATATCCTATTGAAGCTCCTTTTAATATAACTGAGCTTGAAGAAATTTATCCTACAGCAAGCAGTTTTGCCAAATCCAATCCTGATTTTATGGAGGAGGCAAAGCAGGCAACCTTTTTGTTTCAAAATGGACATAGAGGCTATGTTGCATTATGGAAGCATATTTTAGATGTATCGATTGCAGACTTAAAGAAAAACTATACTAATTTAAATGTCCATTTTGATTTATGGAAAAAAGAAAGTGATGCCCAGTCATATATTCCTAAAATGCTTGAAGACTTTAAAAGTAATGGATATGCATACATAAGCGAGGGAGCACTTGTTGTAGATGTGAAAGAAGATTCGGATACAAAAGAAATGCCCCCATGTATTTTGGTTAAATCCGATGGAGCCACATTGTATAGCACAACTGATTTAGCTACAATTATTGAAAGAATGGAACTTTTTAATCCCGATGAAATTATTTACATTGTTGATAAAAGGCAAGAGCTGCATTTTGAGCAGGTTTTCCGTTGTGCAAGGAAAACAAATATTGTTTCACCAAGAACAAAGCTTACTTTTTTAGGTTTTGGCACAATGAACGGTAAAGATGGGAAGCCTTTCAAAACACGTGATGGAGGAGTAATGCGATTAGAGCATCTTATTAATGAAGTAAGTGAAAAAATTTACTTGAAGGTTTCTGAAAATAAGAATATTGCAGAGAATGAAGCCATTGAGATATCTAAAAAAGTTGGATTGGCGGCACTCAAATATTGCGATCTTTCTAACCAAATTTCAAAGGATTATGTATTTGATATAGATAGATTTACTTCTACGGAAGGAAATACAGGGCCTTATATCATATATACAGTAGTGAGAATAACATCTATACTTAACAATCTTAACTCAATGAATCTTGATTATAATATAGAGGATGCAATTATTTGTTTGCCATACGGTGAAAACGAACGTAATTTAATGCTTAAGTTAACACAGTTTAACGAAGTTATAGAGAGCAGCTTTATTGATTATTCACCTCATAAAATATGTCAATTTATATATGAGTTGTCAAATGAATTTAATAGATTTTATCATGAAAATAAAATAATCGTTGAAAAAGATAAAACAAAACAATCCTCATGGGTTAAGCTTAGTATTTTAACAAGAGAAGTTCTAATTACTTGTTTGGATTTATTGGGAATAGAAGTTCCTGATAGAATGTAGCAGAGTAGATGACAAAAGAATAAACTTAATTGAGAACTTTTTTGGATATAGTTTAAAAATATGGAGGAAATATATGTTTAGAAAAAATATTCTATTACTGTTATTATTTGCGTTCGCTTTGACGATAACATCATGCGATTCTGGTAACAAAAATGCAAATCAAGTGACAGATAATACGGCCTACGAAATAACACAAGCAAGCTATATTGATAAAGATATCAAAGTATCTTATCCCCAAATTACCGGGTTGGTTGATGCAAATAAACAGGAAAAAATCAACGAATTGATTAAAAAAGAAGCATTGGAAATATTGGATTACTATAAAGATGTGGAAGAGGAAGTTAGCCTTGAAATAAAATACAACATAAAATGGAAGGGAACAAATCTTCTTAGCATACAATATACTGGTTTAGGTAATATAGAAGGTGCTGCTTATCCCAATAACTTATTTTACACCACTAATATAGATATGAACAATTATAAAAAAATTAAACTTACAGATTGTATTAACATTAATGAGGCTTTTGAAAAGAAGGTCAAAGAAGGCAAATATGTTCCCTGGGATGATGAATTAAACTCTGCAATTGAACTCATAAAAGAGAATATAAACAGTTATAGCTTAGTTGATGAATTTAGTAATGCAGATTCTGTAAGTAAAGAAAACATGTATAATCTTTTTAGTTATTTCACTAAGGATTCATTAGGAATTAGTATAGGTATTCCTCATGCAATAGGTGACCATGCCGAATTTGAAATAAAATATGAGGATATTAAAGATGAGATAAAAACAGAAAACGAAATGTGGAAGGATTTGTTAAAATAATTTTTAGAACATAAACTCAGAGGCTCTATCATTTGTACGTTGTGCCAAATGATAGATTATTTTTCTATGTATTTTTTTAAGATATTTATATATTATGGATATTAATGTATAATAGAATACATGTTTTGTATTTAAATTGATATAAGGGGAGTACAAGAATGAATATGTTTAGTAAAAAAGTCATCTGCTTGGTTTTAATTATCTCATTAATGGCAGCGTTTATGCCAATCGATACTCATATGTCAACTGTAATAGCTGAAGGGAAGAAAAGCTATAGCTTTCAACAGGTTTTATTGCAATCTATGGCATTTGATTATGACACCAACACATACTCCGACATACACACCAACATTGGCGAAGAAAAACATTTTTGTAGGCTATGAAGAAGGTAGTTTCAAGCCTGATAATAAAATAACCAGAGCGGAGTTTATAACAGCTATTATGAGAGCTTATAATATCAAACCTGCAGATAATAAAGCTAAATTTATTGACAGTAATGAAATACCGGGCTGGGCAGAAGGATATATTGCCGTATCTATTGAAAAAATATTATTAAAGGTTATCCTGATGGCTCATTTAAACCACAGCAATATATAAAGAGAGGAGAAGCTTTTTATATTCTGTTTAATTGTTTGAATTTAAGCAATACAGATTGAATGCAGATTAAAAAACATTTCAACAAGCCGACCTGAATAGTAAATTACGGCTGTTACTTGTTGTAGCGGCCGTTTAATATTCAAAATGCTCTATATGTTGCTTTGAGACTGATTTTGGTAATGATGAAAATTAAAGGAGCTTGATTATTATGCCATTAAGTATAAGAAAAGCGGTCGAAAAGGATATTCCAACACTTTGTACTCTTATGGAGCAATTAAGCGGACATGCTGTAGACGACAAACAAATGCTCAACAGACTTCAAATGATAGAAGAAAGCAAGATTGATTTTCTATATGTTTGCGAGGAAGATGGAGAAATTTTGGGCTTGCTATCATTTAGAATAAGAGAAAATGTTGAAGAAGTAAGTAGGTTTGGGGAGATTTCTGCAATTGTAGTTAACAAAGAAAAGAGAAAAAAGGGTGTCGGTAAGTTCATGATGGATTATGCTGAAAATCTTGCTCATGAGATGGGTTGTATAGGCACATGGTTGGTAAGCGGATTCGGAAGGGAAGAAGAAGCTCATAAATTTTATAAAAGCCTTGGATATAAAATAAATGGTTATAGATTTGTAAAACGGTTTTAATTTGTACATGCCACAAATTCAACTCGCCATCCGGTCCGCCGTACTGCGTGATTATATATTTTGCCATTCTTGGATTGGGATTAACTATCTTAACCGGATATTCCAGTTTTTTCTCATAGATCCACATTGATAAGCCTCCTTTTTGATACTGTATTAAAAATTTTTATTTCTCCCATGGCCAGGGACTCTCTATCCATTTCCAGGTGTTACAATAATTTGGACTTTGCTGGTTTATGGGACCATACATTCTTTCATATTTGTCCTTTAGCATTCTTGACCTTAAAACACTTGAGTTAAATAACATTATAGCACGCTGATCCCAGGGGTGCGTGTTAAGATATAAGCCGAGTTCAATAGCTGTAAAGTCTGCACTCATAATTTCTTTCATTAGAAGATCGCGGTTATTGTCCATTTTAATACCTCCAATCAAGCATCAACCGTATATTCGGGATCTACACCATAGGGCCTGTCGAGCTCGGGGAAAATAGTTCCTCTCTTTAATCCTACTTCAGGTGTATATATGCAGGTTAGGTACTGGAAAGGAACATAAGCATGAGCCAGTAAGGGCATTTCTGCCGGAACGGGGTAATCGTTGGGGATGTTGTTAATATTGTTTTTCATTCTATTCCCTCCAAAATTCAATCATTTCTAGATTATTAGTTAATGACCTAAAAATTAACTTGATTAATATCAGTATATGTATGTTTACATAAAGTAGTTACAAAAACGGTTGGGGGAAGATAGGGAAAACTTAATATTATTGGAAGTTGCAAACCAAAAGCTTATTCTTTATAATTAAATGACCGATATAAATAGTATGAAATAGGTATATATATTAATATCTGGCGTTCAAAGGGGTGTATATTAATTGACTAAAACGTATGTGCTTGATACTAATGTATTGCTTCAAACTCCCTATGCATTATATTCTTTTGGCGATAACACCGTAGTTATACCTGAGGTTGTATTGGAGGAGCTTGATAAGTTTAAAAAAGATAATTCGGAATTAGGAGCAAACGCACGTCATACGGCAAGACTTATTGATTCCCTTAGAAGCAAGGGGAATTTGAATGAGGGGATAAAACTGGAAAATCAAGGTACTCTTAAGGTTTATATTGATGACTTTGGAGGCAAGCTGCCTGATGGATGGGAAAACAGCAATGACAACAAGATACTCAGACTCTGTAAAGGGCTGCAGGAGAGAGGGGAAAATGTTTTTCTTGTAACAAAGGATGTTTTTGAAAGGATTAAGGCCGATGTAATCGGTATCGTGGCTCAGGATTTTTTTGCAGAGCAGGTTGCGGAGTCGGAAGAACAGTATAAGGGCAGGCTTAATGTATATGCCTCAGAAGAGAAAATAAATGAATTTTATAAAACGGGAAGAATGAGCATAGACGATGTGTTTTGCTATTCTCCCGATTATTGTAAAAGAGAGCTCCAGGAGAAGGTCTGCAATCAATTTTTTATCATTCATTCGTCCACAAATAAAAAGCAAACTGCATTGGGACGTTTCGACGGGAAGGAAATAGTTTCGTTGAAATTCCTGCAGGAGAGGCCTTTTGGAGTAACACCGAGAAACGCGGGACAGAAGTTTATGCAGGAAGCATTGATGACAGAAGCGGATAAAGCACCTCTTGTCATAATAAAGGGTCCTGCCGGTACAGCTAAAACTTTCTATTCTCTTGCAGTCGGGCTTCAAAAAATAATGCTTGACAGAAGCAAGCTATATAGAAAGATACTGGTGTGCAGGCCGAATATAAAGTTGGACGAGGACATCGGATTTCTTCCGGGTACCGAACAGGAAAAGATAGCACCTTTTTTAAGGCCTATTATTGATAATCTGGAAGTGTTGATCGATAATGATGAGGAAGAACGCTACAAAAGTGAAAAAGAGCTAAAGGATAAAGTGGATGAGCTTTTTGACAGAAAAATAATAAATACTGAAGCTATTGCATTTATAAGGGGAAGATCAATTGTTAAACAGTGGGTGATAATTGACGAAGCACAAAATCTTACGCCCAAACAGGTTAAGGGTATAATTACAAGAGCCGGAATGGGCACAAAAATAATTCTTTTAGGTGACCCGGAGCAAATAGACCATCCTTTCCTTGATATAAGGACAAATGGCTTGTGTTATGCATCTGAGAAAATGAAGGGCAGCCCGCTTTGTTACCAGGTGACCCTTACCGATGAAGAGTGTGAGCGCTCGGAGCTTGCCTATGAAGGTGCAAAGAGGATGATGTAAAAAACATCATGGTATAAATAGCATAAAGAGAATGATGTCAAAAAGATGATGTGAGTATAAATATACCAAGGCTTTTGCTGCAAGGTTATAGTGGCAAAAGCCTTTTGAATATCTATTACATGGTTTTGTAAATTCTGTAATCGATTTCTGGAAAAATATTATCCTTATTCTTCATATCCATTAACCATTCTTCATCGATATTGTTTTCCTTAATGTCATGATATAGTTTTAAAAACCTTCCTATATGGTCCGTTGTTCTTTTAACGGCATATTGAACCATTGTGCCGGTCTTCATTATGAAAGCCCAATCACTGCTTTGAGCAAGCAGAAGCTCGCGAGCTGCCTGATTTAATGCTTCTTTTTTTATACCTTCGGCAATCTTGTTTTCATTTGCCAATTCGGTCATTCTCTCGGCACCCTTGTGAAGATGCCTGTATATCCAGTCATTTGAGCCGTTGAGCCAAACTTCATTGTAACCGTTATAGCCCCAGCTTGACGCACATGGAACAGCTACCTGCATTATTGGGTTATTATCCATATATTCTTTTAGAGTAATGAGACTAAATGTATTTTGCTCGGTATGGATCTTTTTGAACATGGAGTATAGCCAGTGGGGGCCTTCATACCACCAATGGCCTAAGAGCTCCGCATCATATGGGCACACCACTATGGGAGGCCTGTCCATATACTTTGAAAGATAAAGAATTTGCTTTTCTCTATTTCTAATAAAATCTTCAGCATGCAAAACAGCCTTTTCTTTTGCGGCTTCAGGGTTGTAAGGTGCTTTATCATTGGTTTTACCCGTTATGCTGTAGTACTTTATGCCGGTTTGTATTCTGTGCCCATCAGGTGATATATGATCTTTAATGTATTCATAATCAAGATCATAACCGATATCCCTGTAAAAATCCCTGTAGCATTTGTCTGCCGGATAACCGTCATGTGAGCTCCAAACCTGTTTTGATGATTCTATATCTCTCGCAAATGCTACAATGCCGTTGGTTGTTACTATGGGTGCGAATGTTCCGTATACCGGCTTGGGATTTGCAAAAAGAAGTCCATGGGATTCGGTAATAAAGAATTCTATCCCGTTTCGCTTCAGAGAGCTTTCAACCATAGGAGTATATCCGCATTCCGGCAGCCACATTCCCTTTGGACTTACACCGAAAAACTTTTTGTATGTGTCCACACCTATTGTGATCTGAGCGTTTACAGCCTCAGGTGAATTGCTGAGAATAGGAAGATACCCATGGGTAGCGGCACAGGCTATAATTTCCAGTTTGCCCGTGCTCTGAATTTTTTTGAAAGCATTTACTATATCGCATTTGCATTTGTCCTTGAACATGATCAAATCGCTTTTAAACTTATTATGGTACATCTTAGCCAGATGATTGAATTCAGGCTGGTTTTTTGTTCTATGTATTTCCTTTTCAGTCAAATCAATAAGTTTTAAAAGGTGATCAATATACCTGTTTTGAAGCAATGTATCTGTAAGCATGGTCAACAAAGGAGGAGTTAAGGACATGGTTACACGGAAGTCTATTCCTTCATCGAGTAAAGACTCAAAGCATTGGATTAGGGGCAAATAAGTTTCGGAGATAGCTTCAAATAACCATCTTTCTTCCAGAAAATCCTTGTGTTCCGGATGTCTGACAAATGGAAGATGTGCATGGAGTACTATTGCAACATGACCTTTATGCAAAGTTATCATTCCTTTCCAAATAACTCAAGGGAACTTTTTCCAAAGCATTGTTCGAATTTTGAATTAAATGCGAATTCCATTGAGCTGATTCCAATATTTTTATAATAAGATTCAATGTCCAACATATCATAAATGTACTTGCTTTTGTCTTCAAAGCCGGATTTGGAAAAATCTCTATAATCCATGAAATAGCAGTATGTACTGCTTAAGACTGTATTGTTTGGTGTTTGAACATAATTGGAAGATACTATGGGTACAAAAAAACTTTCTGAGATTTTTCTTCCGTATTCAACCTCATAAAAACAGTTGGGATTATCAACATGAATATACCAATTGCTGGCATAATCATTAATTGCTATTATAAAGCTGCTGCTATTGGACAAATTTTTTACCTTTAATGCCGGAGACGATTTTTGCCACAGTTCAATTCCAAGTTCATCAATGAAGCGTCTTGTCTCAGCTCCCGATATTTCCCAATAAGCAAAAAGGCAATTAGGATCTCTGGCTACAAGCACAATTTTGGTTTCACCATAGCTGTGGGGCAGCTTGTATGTATTTGGAGTAATCATATAATCCATAAATTTATTCCTCCTTCGTCTATTTAGTGTTTTGCATTTTATTTACATTTTATTCATAAGCTTATTTAATTTTAGCATTATTTTAATAAGACTTATTTTACTATATTAATATTTATTGTATAATATATATGGACAAAATCCATTTAGATTTTGCGGCCTTGATGTTGCGAGGGCTCGTGGTGTTAGATGCACTCCTAATTTCCCGGACCTTAGAAAAGCAATTTTATCTTGAATAATATTAAAGTATTGTAGTATAAAAAAAGGGTTTTTTCTATATTTAAAGAATATATCCATATAAATTCAATATATATTGGGGCATATATTACCCTTTCCTATATTAAATACGTTATTAATCTTAAATTTAGCAGAGCAAAATAACGAAAGTTTTTATGAAATTTTGGAAATGATAAATTAAAAGATTAATGGTATTTAATATTGGTTAAATACTGCTGACTTTATGTGTAATAGGTCAATTCTTTAATTAATACATATATTAAATTAAAGATATGCACATAAATTAAAATAAAATACGCAAAATATTTATTAAGGGGAACAATAAAATATTAAAATATTTACTTTTAATATAATGTTCTTTCCTCATAAATATAATTGAAGATTTTCCGGCTAGTTTTGAAAGGAGCCGATTATGAAGATATTAATGCTTTCTTGGGAATATCCTCCAAGGATAGTGGGAGGAATTTCAAGGGTCGTTTATGATCTTGCACAAAAACTAGGAGAAAGAGACAACGAAGTTCATGTAGTAACCTTTTGTGAATCGGGGACCAAAGAATTAGAAAAGGACAAAAATGTAATTGTTCACAGAGTTCATTCATATGATGTAGGAACATACAATTTTGTTGACTGGGTTTTGCATTTGAACTTTGCCTTGACAGAAAGAGCTGTAACTCTTATAAATGAAATAGGAAAGTTTGATATTATTCATGCTCATGATTGGATAGTTGCGTTTGCAGCTAAGACAATAAAAAACGCATATTCCATTCCTTTGGTTTGTACAATTCATGCTACTGAATCAGGAAGAAACTGGGGGATACATAATGATGTCCAGAGATATATAAGCGGTGTTGAATGGTGGCTTGGATACGAATCATGGAGGGTAATAGTAAACAGCAACTATATGAGAAATGAGGTCAAGAGTGTATTTTCTCTACCCGATGATAAAATAAGGATAATTCCTAACGGAGTGGATCTCAATAAGTTTGATGGGTGTAAAAAGAGCATCGAGGTTAGAAGAAAATATGCAATGGACCATGAAAAAATAGTATTCTTTGTAGGTAGACTTGTCAATGAAAAGGGTGCTCATGTATTGTTAGATGCCGTACCTAAGGTGTTGCAACATTACTATGATACCAAGTTTATCATTGCCGGAAGAGGGCCTCAGTTGGATCATCTGAAATGGATTACTTCTTCAAAGAATCTGTCTCACAAAGTATATTTTACAGGATATATAAGTGATGAGGATTTGCTGCAGTTGTATAAAGTTGCTGATATTGCAGTGTTTCCAAGCCTTTACGAGCCTTTTGGAATAGTGGCTCTTGAAGGTATGGTTGCGGATGTTCCTGTGGTTGTTTCGGATACCGGCGGATTGGGTGAAATAGTTCATCACGGAGTGGACGGCATGAAAGCTTATACCGGAAATGCCAACTCATTAGCTGACTGTATACTTGAGCTTCTTTTTAATCCTGACAGAGCGGAGGAGATGAGGAGAAGGGCACTTGAAAAGGTTCGCAGGGTGTATAACTGGGAGCATATAACCGATCAAACCATGGATGTCTACAATGAAATAATTGAAAGCAGTAAGAAGACACCGTGGATTGTGAAGAGCATTAGGGAACAATTGGAAAATTTGTAGTGGAATCAATATTTCATGTATTTTTTTTATGTACATTTGAACTTTGGTTATGAGTTTATATATTAAATGCGATTAATCTTTTACATTTATCTTATCATAAATGTGAGATTAATAACGTATTTAATATAGTATTGTGTATTTGTTAAATATACTTAGTTTATAAATACTAGTTATGCTATAATATTAAAAGTTATTAATTATTTGGAGGTTAAATTGTGGCAAAAAATAGAAAGAAACTAAAGATAATTCCTCTCGGGGGGTTGGGTGAAATCGGTAAGAACATTACCGCATTTGAATATGGAGAGGATATTATTGTTATTGACTGTGGTTTGGCATTTCCCGAAGATGAGATGCTCGGAATTGATTTAGTTATACCTGATGTTTCTTATTTGGTTAAAAATAAAGACAAGGTAAAGGGGTTTGTTATAACCCATGGACATGAAGACCACATTGGAGCGTTACCCTATGTTCTTAGAGATATTAATGTACCCGTATTCGGAACAAAGCTTACATTAGGGCTTATTCAGTACAAACTTGAAGAGCATGATATGCTCAATGATGTTGTGCTGCAGAATGTTATGCAGGGACAAACAATTGAGCTTGGTGCATTTAGAGTGGAATTCATCAGGTCAACTCACAGCATAGCCGATTCTGTAGCAATTGCTGTTCATACTCCTGTAGGGGTTATTGTTCATACATCGGACTTTAAAATTGATTATACCCCAATAGAAGGGGAGCCAATGGACTTTGCAAGGCTTGCAGAGCTCGGTAAAAGCGGTGTTCTGCTTCTTATGGCGGACAGTACCAATGTTGAACGTCCGGGTTATACCATGTCTGAAAGGACTGTAGGAGACACATTTGAAGAGATATTTATGAATGCCAGAAACAGAATACTTGTAGCAACATTTGCATCTAATGTTCACAGGGTACAGCAGGTAATAAATGCCTCCGTGAAGTTTGGAAGAAAAGTTGCCATTTGCGGAAGAAGCATGGTCAATGTTGTTAAGGTTGCTATGAATCTTGGGTATTTAAATGTGCCTGAAGGAGTCATGGTGGATATAGATAATATTGACAGGTACCCGCCTGAGAAACTGGTTATAATAACTACAGGCAGTCAGGGTGAGCCGATGTCGGCACTTTCAAGGATGGCTTCGTCGGAGCACAAGAAGGTTGAAATTGTACCGGGTGATTTGGTTATTATATCCGCCAATCCGATTCCGGGAAATGAAAAATTTATTTCAAAAGTAATTAACGACCTCTTTAAAAAAGGTGCGGAAGTAATATATGAATCCCTTGCAGAAATACATGTATCCGGTCATGCGTGTCAGGAAGAGTTAAAGCTTATACATAGTCTTGTAAAACCCAAGTTCTTTTTCCCTGTACATGGGGAATACAGGCATTTAAAGCAGCACGCCAATCTGGCACATAAGCTGGGTATGCCTATGGAAAGAATCTTTATAATGGATATAGGCAAGGTTTTGGAGCTTACTGAGGATTCTGCAAAAATAAACGGAAATGTTGCATCAGGAAAGGTTCTAGTAGATGGACTTGGCGTTGGAGATGTAGGTAATATTGTACTTCGTGACAGAAAGCATCTTTCACAGGATGGATTGATTGTTGTAGTAATAACTTTAGAAGGTGATACCGGAAATGTAGTTGCAGGGCCGGATATTATTTCAAGGGGCTTTGTATATGTAAGAGAGTCCGAAAACCTCATGGAAGAGGTTAAGGAAGTTACCAAGCAGGCTCTTGTAAAATGTGAAGAGAAGAAGAAAAATGACTGGGCTTCCAAAAAGAATATCATAAAGGATACATTGAGAGATTATCTGTATGAGAAAACAAAGAGAAAGCCTATGATTTTACCGATAATAATGGAAGTATAAAGCTGTTATTAAACCCTTGGGAGATAGTTTCCCAGGGGTTTTGAAATTTATGTCTCTGAATTTTGTATGTAAACAGGATTTTCGGTGAAGTCCTGTCCGCCTTTTCTAAATAAGGGATTGCTGTAGCCCAATACGTACAAGTCTGTAGAATCCGCTTCTATTTGAAGCATTTTCCTTAGAAGGGGATTGCATGAGCTTTTGTATTGGGAAGTTTTGGTGATTAATGGAAAAATGCACCTTGATTTTATTTCTTTTAAAAGACTTCTGCCTTTGTCATTAAAACCGAGTATCCTTACATATAAGGGTCCTTCATTACTGTTGAATGTCTCAAACATTTCTGTGCTTATTCCTGTAAGCACACTGAAGACAATCCTTTGAATTCTTGTCCTCGTAAACCTTTTTGTAGCTATTTTATCAATGAGAGCTTCTATGGAGCCTGACTCATCTGCTGCCTTTTTTATTCTGTTTTCAAGCCCTTCGCTCACATATGGAAGCTTTTTAATATCTTCTGTGCTCATTTTACGCAACTGTCCGATAATGTATGTGTCAAAGTGCTGTGAAAAGACCGGACCCCTTCCGGCTGAAAACTCGTCCATCAATACATGAAAGCTTGTGGGGGGAACCAGGCATTCCATGTCCGTCAAAGAGCTTTTATTATGATTGATATCTATAAATTTTCTAACAGCTGTCGCACTTGATATGTTGCCTGTAACCTCTTCATTATTGTAATTATTGCTTACTCTTTTAATGGTTTTAAATTCTATGCTGCTGTTTAATCTTTTAGCAGCCTTTATATACTCTATTCCCAATATGTTATTGGATGAAGCCAGTGTATTTTGTATTAGATCAGGCTTGTTCAAATGATTTCTGAAATATTTTTCCAATGCTTCCTGTCGTGATATGGGATATGAATGACCTCTATCAAGGCATTCCTTTAAATATGCCTTAAATTCTTGAGGCTCTTTAACAAGAACATCCGCAATTATTTCCAAATCACTTATATTGCCGCTTTCACTTCCAAAACAAATATAATCGATGCAGCCAAGACTGTCTAACAATTTTACCGCGCCATATCCGAAATATTCGGCACTTGCCATGGAATATACAACAGGCAGCTCTATAACAAGATCAACACCGGACATAAGAGCCATTTTTGCCCGTGCCCATTTGTTAACAATTGCAGGCTCACCCCTCTGTATGAAGTTGCCGCTCATAACACAGACGGTATAATCTGCACCGGTAATTCTCTTTGATTCTTCCAGATGATATAGATGTCCGTTGTGGAACGGGTTATACTCTACTACTAAGCCAAGAACTTTCATTTTTTATAACTCCTGTAAATTCTAAAATACATCTTATGAATTTAATATAACAGTAAAATTAAATACTATTATAGCTTAAAAATCTGCTTAAAAGAAATACTTTTTAGACAAGGCAATAATTTTATATATCCCATGCAATAGAATAGGCGTTCCAGAGATTACTGAAACGCCCGTTTAATTGTGCTTTCAAGTTGATTTTTAAGAGTTCTCTTCCAGGAAATTGATATTTGAAAGAACCACTCTTCCTTTAATATCTATGAGAGGCTGATTTTTATCTTTTATTACCTTTTCAAGTTCATTTATGGAATAATCCAGCTTGCTTATCTCTTCATTGAGCTTCTTATCGGCAGTGTTTCTATATGTCAGCCATGATGATTTAAGACTTATAATGTCAGCATCTGCCACCGCCCAATCGGGCTTTAATGAATTTAAAACTGCATCCCTTGTGTAATACCTAACTCTTTTAAGTTCGGGAGAAGTTTTGCTCTTATACAGGTAAAGCATGTCCGGAATATAGGAATAAAGCTTATTTGAAGCCATGAGTGTATTTTCTTTGCTTTTTGTAATAATTATATTTGTAAGGCTGTTAAGTGAATTGCTGAAGTTGTCCGTAAGCTCTCTTGGAGCACCTTTACTTGATACATCGGGCATAAGTTCATTCCATTGATAATGAAGACTGTTGACCAGTGATGATATCTTTTCCCATGGATCGTCCTGGGATTTTTCGCGAGATTTGGACTTATCTCCCGTATCATCCTTATTTGGTGTAGGAGTACTTCCAGAAGGACTGGGGCTTTCAGAGCTACTACCTTCACTGCTTTCACTGCCTTTTTTTTCATCTTCCTCATTGTTTTTACTTCCAGGATCATCAGATGGAGATATTTTTTCTTTATCATCATTAGTAGCATCTTTATTTTCGAAGCCATCATTTTCCTTCGGCACAGAAGGACCGTCTAGAGCTGTAATAATTCCTTCAATGTTTTGCTCTATACCTATCAGCTGTTGTGGCACCTTTTCATTTTGCTCATTTTGTGCCGATTGCTGCTGTCCTATAGGTTCGTTATTTTTATTTCCGCAGCCGGCTAAAGGCAAGCAGATAATAATCGATATAAAAAATATTAGAATATTAGTTGATCTTAATGGTTTCATTTAATAGTTCCTCCGGTTCTGATCTAAAATTTCTTGCGGTGATATTTATAGTATTTATCAATAATACTGGCTTATACAGGCTATGAAAAAATTACATAAAGGATTTTCAATGGATGGTGTTTAATATTACAGTATGATATTATGCCTAAATGATTATTTACTTTTAAATTATTAATTAATAAACCAGGGAGGCTGTTTTATGTCAATAACCGTCAGTATGTGGTCAGGAAAATCCGGAGAAATTAAAAGGTTTTTGGAGAGTTTTTATCAAAAGGAAGTAGATGTGGAGGATGATATTTCTCGATGGTTTTATGTATATAAAAAGTCTCTTGAGGCAATAGATATAATAAGTGCACTTATGGATAACAAGGACAAATATAAAATTTCCATGTATATTCAAATTGATAAAGGAGATTTACATCTTGTTAATGAATGTAATCATAATGATATAATTAAAAGTATCATACAACTTGTTCATTCAAAATATATTGTATAATAATTAATATTATAATTAAATTTGTGTTTTAGTTATAAATAAATTTAAGTTTTGATTAAAATATTTAATTGAAATATAAAAAAAATTAATATACATATTGATTTATTTAAAGAAATATTATACAATAACAATAAGGGAAGTTAGTAAATAATCATTTGTAATAAAAGGAGGCATATACATGTCAATGTTGGAAAGTTTTACAAGGAAAGTGACTGATACTGCAAAAGCTGCGGCTAAAAAATCTAGTGAACTTGTTGAGGTTACCAAACTTAATATGAACATTAGTTCCGAAGAGGATAAAATTGAGAAGTTATATCTTGAAATAGGAAAAACAATTTATGAATCCTATGCTAAGGGTGAAACTACAAATGAATTGTTTGTAGAAAAGTGCAAGCAGATTGATTTGCATAACAACAATATTAATGAAATGAGAAGAAAAATACTTGAATTAAAGCATGAAAAGATTTGTCCCAATTGTCGCGAAGAGTTGGATATAAGTGCTCTGTACTGTTCAAAATGCGGCACAAAGCAAGAAATAATTGAAACTCCTGTAGCAGAGGAAATTGTTGAAAAGAAATGCTCAGAATGCGGTTCTGTAGTAGAAGAAGAATCATTATTCTGCACAAAGTGCGGAAACAAGTTGGAGGATGAGGAGCAGTAGAATTCGGGACTTAGGGGTTCGAGATTTTTGATTTGGAATTTTCAAGTCTATGTAATGAAATATATTTATTAATAATAGCATGTTATTAATGATAGTATGTTATGAAAGAAGCACCGCTTATATTAACAGTGGTGTTTTTTTATTTGCCAAATACAATCTTTTTATCTATAATATCTATATGAAAGTTATATATTCTTTTGCATCATATAAATCCAATGTTTGGAGGAATATAATTTGAATAATAATAACGGTTTAAGAATATGTGAACACTGTAAGGAAGAAATTTTATACAACGCAAGAAGGTGTCCATATTGCGGAAGTTTACTCGGCAATCAATATCAAACAGGATACTACAGGGATCAGAGGCCTGTTAATCGGGATGAGAACCCATTTAATCAAAATATAAATAATCAGAATCAAATCAATCCAAATAATGAGGATTACAGCAGATATCAAAACAATAATATAAATAATAATGCAAACTATTATTCAAGCAATTACTCAAATAATTACCCTAACAATAATACAAATTACAATGCAAATAACAATGAAAATAGTAATTCATATTACAATAATGAAAATAATAATGCAAATTATAATGAAAATAACAATGCAAATAACAATTTAAATTACAATAGCAATTACAATAACAATAATGATTATAACTCAAATTACGATTCAAATAATACAAACAATAATATAAACAATAATACAAACAATAGTACCGAAAGAATTTCGTTAGAAAAGACGGAATTATCAAATAATGTAGGACAGGCTAAATATTATAACAGCCATGTTAATATGGATTCCTATGAAATAAGTCCTTTAAGCAATGGGATGAAGGTGTTTCTTACTACATTCAGTTCATATGTTCCGTGGTTGGGTCAGCTTGTCGGCATTATTGCAGCTATTGTTTTTTTGAACAATGAAGAAGATGATGACAGGAGATCCTTTGGACGTTCACTTCTTGTATCATCACTAATTACATTTATTATAACCACCATCCTGATACTTTTCATAATATCGGCTTTTATATGAGAGATGGCAGAGGTTGGTGGCATATTGAATAAAGAATATTTAAGAAGAAATATTTTGAATATTAGGAAAAATATAGGAGATAATGAAAGGCTGCAAAAAAGTGAAAGAATTGTAAGTAAACTAATGAGCCTTAAAGAATATAACAATTCCAAAAATATTATGTGCTATATTGATTTTAAAGGCGAGGTTATTACAAGGGATATTATTAATGAAAATATAAATAGGAACAATACAATTTGCATACCTGTTGTAAAGTCGGCTCAAGATGGGAGCAAGTATATTATTGCTTCTGTTGTAAAAAATATTGAGTCTGAGTTGTGCAAGGGATGTTTTGGAATCATGGAGCCTAAAAGTGAATATATAAGATTATTGGATCCTCAAGAAATAGATATGGCAATTATTCCTGGAGTCGTTTTTGATGAAAAAAGGAATAGGATCGGTTTCGGTGCGGGATTGTATGACAGATTCTTAAAGAATGTAAGAAATGACTGTGTCAAGGTAGGTCTGGCTTATGAATTTCAAATTGTTCCTGATGTACCGGTAAATGAATTCGATATCCCTATGGATATTATAATAACTGAGGAAAGAATAATATGAATTTATAAATAGTCTTGAAAGGAATTTACGATGAAGAACAAAATAACAGTAACAGGTGCAAACATTACATTTTTCTCGTTTACTATGTTGTATATTATGTTTTCTATAGGCACTGGTTTCTTTGCATTACTATTTGGAGAAAAAAGCATTACAGAAGGTTTTATACCAATTACATTAATCACTCAATTTTTGGTTGTTTTAGGTCCTGCTTTTTTGTATATGATTATTGCCAACCTTAATTTCAAGGAGGTTTTAAGGCTTAATAATCCGGGATTGGCTCCGATGGTGATAATATTACTGTCCGTCATTCCGGCAAATATTGTAGGTACTGCACTGAATATGCTTATAGTTTATCCCTTAAGCCTTATCGGTGAGCTGCCTAAACAGCCTATACCTGTACCGGAAAATATATTTGAAGTTGTGATTATGATTCTTGTAATAGCAGTTACACCGGGTATATGTGAAGAAATACTCAACAGGGGAATAATATTAAAGGCATATGAAAAAAGAGGTTCGTATAAAGCTATGGTTATTTGTGGAATGTTTTTTGGTATATTCCATTTTGATATGCAAAATCTATTAGGCCCTATTTTTCTCGGTATATTGTTTTCATATTATGTAATAAGAACCAATTCAATTTTTACAGGCATGTTTGCCCATTTTCTAAACAATGCATTTGCTGTTATAATTTTGTATTTATCAAGGGGAGAGGGAATTGAAGAAAGTACCAAGATAACTTTCGAGCAATTTGGGTTAGCCATGCTGGAGGGAATGATAGCTTTTGCACTGCTGGTTGTTCTTTTGTTAATATTTACAAAGATAACGGATAATAAATATAGATTAGTTCCACCAATAAGCAATGCCGGAAGGGATTTTGTATCTATCATTTCCCATTGGCCTATTATAGTAACTTTATGCCTTTATATCATGATTAACGGTTTAATATTCCTTACAATAGTGGGTTCAAATTTTGTTTGAGAATGGATACAGGCAATGAACCTGAAATTTTAAGTTCATTGCCTGCAATGTATGTGTATAAAATCATAATATTTTAGAAAGACCAACGAGTTGAGGAAAATGATGGGGAAGTATGATCGGCCAGAAACCCAAGTACACCTCTTGTACCGAATATTTCGTGTTCGATTTCCTTAATTCTAGCTTCTGTGTAATAATTGATTTCTCCAACTTTTTTTACTTTTTCTGCATAATCTCGCAATGTCTCAATTTCCATACTATTTAATGAGCGTTGGCAATCATCGGAGTTTAAGATTCTGTTGAGCTCTGTTGCATATTCATAACCATCTTCCATGTCTTTTGCTATGTCTTTGAAAAATCTGACCAGTTTTTCCGGAACGTTTTTAGCCATATCCTTTCACCTCTTCTTAGTATATATATAAGTTATGAGTAATTTCATTTAGTTCAAAAATAACCGCATATATTTATTCGGACAAATTTAAATAAAATTTAATATGAATATATTTATTATAGATATTATTTTTGGAAAAAGGCAAATGGGTAATAAGAAAGCAAGAGCAAGAGCGGTGGTGAAATTTTATAAAAATAAAGTAAAATATGAGGAAGTGGTGTTTAATCTGTTAAAACAAAAACTAAATCGTTCAGGATGTGATTTGGATGATAAAATACAAAGTGGGAATTTATGTAAGAGAAAGCAGGGACGACAATGATGAGAATTATGAAACCATTGAAACACAAAGAGATTTGCTTGTTGATTTTGTACTAAAAAATAATTTGGGAGAAGTAGTTTCAATCTATATCGATAACAATGTTTCAGGTACGGGATTTGAAAGGGAAGGCTTAAAGAAGCTGGAGGAGGATGTAAAAAATAAAAATATAAATTTGCTTCTGCTAAAAGATCTGTCCCGGTTAGGGAGAAATAATGCAAAAACATTGCTGTTTCTTGATTTTCTTGAGGAGTATGACGTAAGGGTTTTAACGACGGACGGAAGGTATGACAGCATTAAGGATAATGACATGGTTGGAATAGAGACCTGGTTTAACGAACGGTATGCTATATGAGGGATGTTATGCTATATGAGGGATGTGTTGAAATTGGGATAGATCTCCAGGCTGAAATTGTCTTCCCTCTGGCCTTTTGCCTTGGTATATACTGCCTTTTCGAGAACCTCTTTTAGCAATGTGTTCTTTTTTACAGGATCTTCAATATCATAATAAGCAGCAACTATATTTTTAATCTTATCTAACATATTGACTTTGATATTTGATTTTTCCATTTCGAGTTTAATTTTTTCTTTAGTCTTATTAATTGCCTCATTTGTGGACAAAAATCTTTCTGCTATATTTTTTGAGCGTTCGAGAAAGGTGTCGGCATCATATATACCCTGCTCCAGCAGATCGTGGAGCCTCTCCCTTTGAATGACCAAATCTTTCATTTCTTTCTCCAATGCATTTAAATTAAGTGTTAATGCATTTAATGTTTTTTCTCTATCCATATTAGAATCCATGTCGAGATAAGTAGCTATTTTATTGGCATAATCATCAATGAGTTTTATTATTCTTGATTCAATGTATTTATATTTGCTGCTTTTATTTCCGCACTTTTTTTCACATATAATATGAGCATCCGCATTAGGGTATGGCCTATATTTCATTTTGTGGCCGCATACGCCACAAACAATCAATCCCGCCAGACAATTGCTCAGTTTATTGGATGGCTTGACAGGGGGAATATACCTGCTCTTATTAATAAGCTGAGCTTTCTCAAATGTGTCTGTATCAATTATTGCTTCGTGCTTTCCATCAACAACAATCCAATCCGATTCGGGGCGTGTTCTTGTTTTTTTTAGTTTGCCCGGTGTTGCGGATCTTGAAGTAATGACCTTCTTCCAGCTTATTTTCCCGATATAAACGGGATTTTTTATTATATAGGATATGGCTCCTGCAGTCCATGCCTGATTTCTGAGTGTTTTTAACCTCATGACGTTGAGGTTGTTTGCAATGGTATTGAACCCTACTTTATCGTTTACATACCAGTCAAAAATAAGCTTGATAATATGGGATTGCTCCGGATGAGGTTCAAGAGTCCTGGAAAACTTATCTTCTTTAATCAAATACCCGTATGGCGGTCTGGCAGCAAGGTAATTCCCTTCATAAACGGATCTTAATACCCCTCTTTGAAGTCTCTTGTTAATCATTTTGTATTCCTTGCGGCTCATAAACGCTTCAAATTCACTGTATTCTTCGTCAAATTCATTGTTTAAGTCATAAGTCTTGTCGGGAGTAATTATCTTTGTATTGGCCTTTTTGAATGTTTTAAGTATGATTCCCTGCTCTTCCATATCGCCACGGCCCAATCTTTGCAGATCCATAACAATAACACCGGCATACAATCCCTGTTCAACTTCCTTGAGAAGTTCCAACATGGCAGGGCGGTATAAAAGGCTTTCGCCGGATACAAGTTCCTCATGAATTTTAACTATATTGAAATTCATTTTATTAGAGAATTCCAGCAGTGTTTTCCTGTGCTTGGCAAGTGTTTCGCCTTCTCCGAGTGTTTTTTCAATTTCCTCGTCGGCTCTGGATTTCCTTAAGTAGATACAGTAATTCTCCAATGAAAGCCCACCTCAATTTGGTACTTATCATAAGAATAATGAACGAATAATTCCGTATAAAATATATCCGGAAGGAAGCAATAAACATATAAGCCCTAAAATTATTGAACTTACATTAAGTATAGGTTTTGCTACACAATTTTCTGTTTTCATCTTCCTCATGTATATTTTATTCATAGCTATTCTTGTTATACCAATAACTAACAGACATATTCCAATAAAACAAATAAAAGCAATAATAATACCAATTATTGCGGCGAAAATCGGTAGAAAAAAATAAATCTCATAATCTAATACAAAAATTAAGGGCTTCCATCAAGTAATTTGGATGCCCTTTCAGATAATTTACTGTAAAAATATAAAATTATATAGTAATACGGAATTATATTAAGAAATTTAATAATGAAAACAGAAGAATACATATGATACTCACGAATGTAAAAATATATACCAAACAGCCTCCGCCAGTCATCATCCTTCCGATTTTTTGGTGCCTTCCGGATCTTGTCAATGGAATACCTGTTTTTCTTGAAATTTGTCTTTTTAAATTTGATATTCCCGTTGCTCTTTTCCATGAAAAGCTAAAACCGTATTTTTTCCTTCTCGCCAACTAAATCAACTCCCTAAGTTTTTATTATATTATTTTGCTCAAAGTAATATGAAATCATTTGTCAAAACGAAGCATAGGACAGCCATAAATTTAAATAAGCTATAATAAGGGGGGATGCTTCGTGAAAGGGGATATATACCCTGATAAACCTACAAAGGAAATGAAAATAGGAAACACAACAATCAAAATTTACGAACCCCAAATCACGAGAGAAGAAAATATTAGTCGGTTAAAGTCCCTTGAAGATACAATCGGTAGGATTTATGGGTGTAAATGTACGTTATATGTAGGTGGAAAGAAATTGCCATAATTTTTTTAATAAAGTATTGGACAAACAGCTTAGAAGGCATATTTCATAAAGCTTTGAGATGGTTGCATTTACCTCTTAATTTTTTGTTCGTTTCATACGAGAATTATATTAACTTCTAATAATATTTGTAGCTTATGGACTATTTTACATGATATCAAGTCTTGTTAAAAGAGATTTTGCAAGTATGATATCAATTCCGTTTATATTATCAACCGGTGTTATTATTTGGGGTGCGTTTTCTTATAGGAATAATAAAAACAGTAAATATATAGGAATTTGTGCTTGTTTTTCCATATTGCTTGGTATAATATCTATTATTCAAAAGGCACCCCCGGAACAGAAAAGTGGAATGACTATTACACAGCTTATACCTATTTTGGCAATGACCATTTATTTTAATAAAAGAAACTTTGCAATTTTTGCAGTTTTGTTTGATATAACTTTAATAGCTTCACAGATAATGTCGGGGAAAATTATTGTAATGTCTATAATTACAATTAATATTGTAATCTGTTTGCTGTACTTCATTACACGTTGGGGCGAAGAGATGATTCTAAAATCAAGTGAAAATGAGCAAAAAGCTTACAGTCTACTCCAAAAAATGGAAAATACAATGTCGACCATTAATAAAAGCACAGTTGTTTTAAATACCGCTGTTGCTGATTGTACCGACTATTTGAAAACAATAAAGGAGTCAAGTAATGCTGTTTCTACTGCTGTTGAAGAGGTGACAAAAAGTATGGGGATACAAGTAGATAGTATCACCAATATTACTAATATTATGATAAAAGCTGATGACCAGGTAAATCAGACATCTGAAATTTCCAGAAAATTATCGGAGGCTTCTGTTGCAACTAAAGACATAATAGATGAGGGTGTTAGAAATATAAATGAGATGGGTAATCAGATTAAAATAATTAATGAAGCTGTAAATGAGTCTTATTCTACAGTTTGTAAGCTTCAAAACAGTATGGATGAAGTGTGTAACTTCCTGGAAAGTATCCATCAAATAGCAGAACAAACCAATCTTCTAGCTTTAAATGCAACCATTGAGGCTGCAAGAGCAGGTGATGCAGGAAAGGGTTTTGCGGTGGTAGCAGAAGAAGTGAGGAATCTGGCAGAAAAAAGTAATAATACCGTTTCTTTGATTAACAAAGTTATAGCACAGGTTAGAGATGATAGCAAAATGGCTTTGGATAAAGTACGTTGCGGAACATTAGCAACTCAATCCGGTGAGGTAATTGTTGACAAAGTGAATGTTAATTTTGAAAAGTTAAACCGTTTGTTTATAGAAATTGATAATGGTATTGAAAATGAGCTTAGAATGTTGGAAAACACTATTACACTATTTGGAAAAGTTAGAGATGAGATGGAATGTATTGCTTCAATTACCGAGGAGCATGCAGCTTCATCTGAGGAAATGTTATCATCTATGGAAGAGCAGAATAATAAAGTAAGCAATATATTCAGTATGATTAATGAAATCAAGAATCAAAGTGAAAGGTTAGAGACAACTAGGACATAGAATAATGAGTTAAAAAAGCTCTTGGAAGAATTTCCTCGAGCTTTAAATAATTTAATCAAGTTAATTATATTTCTTTCGCAGTAGGATTTTTAGGCTTTTTAGTCACATTGTAACGAACTTCTGATGTAGAAACATCGGATTCGGCTACTCCAAATTCCTTCGCCGCATCAACTCTTGCATCTTGATCAAATTCATCTTTATTACCATAAGAGTGTGTACTATGCTCTCTATAGTAAAATTTTTCATAGGGACCGTAACTGCACTTAACAACGTAATATGGCATGGATGTTCCCTCCTTTGTTTTTTTATTGTTACTAATCCCTATATTATATGCCACTGTTGATGAGAAAAATGTCGAAATGTGTCGCTCGAAAAAATAAATATAAATTGTAGATTTAACCGATAAAAACGTCCTTCATATAGCGTACAACGAACGATATGCAAGGGATATTTCAAGAAAAATAAGGGCAAATCTCAGGTTTAAAATATCTAAGGGTGAATACATAGGTCATGCTCCATATGGCTATAAAAAGTCGGCTGAAACCAAAAATAAGCTGGTTGTGGATGCGGCTAAGGCTGCGATTGTAAAAAAGATATTTGAGATGTACAAGCAAGGTTACGGTTATTCATATATTGCAAGGTATCTTGATGCACAGGGCTGTCCTCCTCCCGCATTAAAAAACAGCATGTATACTGGTAAGTTGCACTGGAATCCTGTAGCTATCCAGAGAATACTGTTAAATAGGGTATATATTGGGGATACGGTTCAGGGCGTCAGTGAAAAGGTAAGCTTTAAGAGCAAGAAGACGAGGCGGCTTCCCAAGCACAGATGGGTTATAACCGAAAATACACATGAGCCGATAATAGACAGAGATGATTTTGAAGAGGTCCAGAAAATACGTGAATGTAAATCGGTAAGATGTGAGAGGCATAAAGGCAGTCCCAACCTTTTTACTTCAGTTTTATATTGCGGTAGGTGTGGAAGCATTATGTATGCAAGAAGGAGAAAGGATGCTCCCATGGCATATGTTTGCAGCAACTATGCCAAATATGGGGCTAAAAAATGCACAAGTCATTACATCTGTGAAGATGATTTGCTGAATATTTTGTACGATGAATTAAAATGTGCATTAAGTAATAATGACATAATTCAAAAAATAAAATTACGTATTGAGGATTATGCAATGAAAGAATCAAATTTGTCCGAAATTGATGAATTGGAGAGGATTATCGAGGAAAAGGTCAGGCAGCAGGATATGATGTACATCGATAAGTTAGAGGGGAAGATAAGTGAACAGCAATTTTTAAGGATTAATGCTGAGATTGAGTCACAAATTGACGGGCTGAAAAAAGAAATAATTGCATGCAAAAACAGATACAATATTATTAATTTCAATGATACGGATAATTTGATTAAGAGTATTGAAGTTAAAGATATTAACCTCGAAACGGTAAAATCCCTTGTTGAAAAAATAGTAGTGTTTGATAAAGAAGACGAATTTGACAAGATATATAATAACGAATTATGTTCAAATATTCCGAGAGAAAATGAGAATAACGGCCTTATAGCCGTGCATTTTAAATAATGAATGAAATTTTAAATAAAGAAAAAATAACCTTAATAATGAAAATTAAAGGAAAGTATATAAAAGCACCGGCCAATGAAAAACCGGTGCTTTGAGATTAAAGTTCGTTAAGATTTTTTAGCTTTATAAAGCTGTCCATAAGGGTATAGCCATCATTTATCATTATACCTGATTCTTTTGCTTGAAACTCGTCATAACCGGTGCAGCCTGAATCTATTTCATCACATTTTTGATATATGAGAAATGGAATCGGCTCCGATGTATGAGTCCTTAAGGATAATGGAGTCGGGTGATCGGGAAGAATCATTATTCTATAATCAGGATATTTTTCCAATCCATTCAAAAGTGTTCCAACCACTAACTCATCAATTAACTCGATGGACTTCACCTTGTTTTCAATTTCATGTCTATGACCGCACTCATCAGGAGCTTCTAGATGAACATATACAAAATCTTTTCCCTTTTCTATTTCATTTAGTGCAGCCTGTGCCTTGCCGAGGAAGTTTGTGTGAATATTACCTGTAGCACCTTCAACATCAATGGAATCAAGACCTGCACATATTCCTATGCCTTTAATAAGGTCGACTGCGGATATAACAGACCCGGTTATTTTATACTTGTCGTTGAAGCTTGACAATGCAGGCTTTTTACCTTCGCCCCATATCCAGATTGAATTGGCAGGTCTCAGGCCTTTTGCGATTCTCTCTCGGTTTACGGGATGATCTTTTAAAATGTTATAGCTTTCAACCATCATTTTTATAATTGTTTCACTGTATGGACCTTTTGGCATGTATTCGGTTATTTTTCTTTCAAGTATGTCATGGGGTGGGGTCAGTTTAAAATCCAATGAACCGTTGTGCCAAACCATGCAATGACGGTAGCTTATACCGTTATAAAATGTTATGTCTGATGTACCGAAATGCCGTTGAATTTCGGCTATCAGTTCACCGGCTTCTTTGGTTGATATTTCATCAGAACTGTAGTCTATCATTGTTTTTTGAGAATACTCTTCTTCGTCGGAGAGTGTTACAAGATTGCATCTGAATGTAACGTCAGTGTCCTTTAAATTGATACCCATGCTGACAGCTTCTAGAGGTGAGCGTCCTGAGTAATAGACCTTTGGGTTATATCCCATTACAGATAGGTTGGCGACATCGCTTCCTGGAGCTATTCCGTCGGGAACTGTTTTAACCATTCCCATTCTTCCTTTTTGTGCCAGTCTGTCGATGTTGGGTTTTTTTGCTTTCTCCAAAGGTGTCAAATTATCCAATTCAGGCATTCGGTAATCCGCCATACCGTCTCCAAGTACAACAATGTATTTCATAAAAATCGTTCCTTTTCGTTTTCTTTTTATATTGTGTATTTTTTGTAATAATCATTTGTATTTTGATTATTGCAGGCTTACAGGAATTAATTATATATCATTAATAATAAAAATTCCATATTAAATATGAAGGAATAAAAATAAGATTCATACGTATTTCATGTAGTTAGGTTGAGAGAATGGCGATAATAGCATATAATAATAAGTATTATTAAAATTAATAAATAGAGGTGCTATAATATGTTGATTTTAGGTTTAAATGGGAGTCCAAATAAAGATGGCAATACAAAATTTTTACTTGAAAAGGTCATGGAAAAGGCAGCAGAGCTAGGTGCAAAGACAGAGATACTAGAAATACCGGAGCTATTGCAATCTGCAAAGCACAGCTTTTGCACCGTTTGTTCAAATCCATGCTCAGGTGTTTGTTATAAAGGGACAAAGCTCGAAGAAGCTTTTGAGCTTATGAAAAAGGCGGATGGCTTGGTATTGGGAAGTCCTGTTTATTTTGGAACGGTGACGGGACAGTTGAAAGCTTTTTTTGATAAGACGAGAAAATTAAGGGGAGAAAAAGCCCTTTGCAATAAAGTTGCAGCAGGAGTGACTGTTGCTGCATGTAAGTATGGGGGACAGGAAACTACAATGAAGGCTTTGCATGACATTATGCTGGTACATGGAATGACTGTTGTAGCAGACGGTTATTCTGAGGATGATTGTGGACATCATGGCGTTTGTGCCCAAAGACCGGCCCAGGATGATGATTTTGCAATTAAGAGAGCTTCAATTCTTGCAAAACGTATTGTTGAGGTTTGTGAAGCTACAAAGGGATTAAGGAAAGGATAATTTAAATAGATGTTACACGAATTTTCAAGAACAGAGTTATTGATTGGAAAGGAAGCATTAAAAAAGCTTGCCGATTCAAAGGTGGCAGTTTTTGGCATTGGAGGAGTGGGTACCTTTGCCGTTGAAGGCTTGGCACGCTCGGGAGTTGGGAAGTTTGTTCTAGTGGATGATGATTGTATTTGCCTTACGAATATAAACAGGCAGCTTCATGCAACGAGAAAAACAGTGGGTAAGCCTAAGGTTGATGTTATGAAGGAAAGGATACTCGATATCAACCCTAAAGCTGAGGTTATTACACACAGGATGTTTTATGTCCCTGAGAACTCCCATGAGCTGGTGTTTGATGATTATGATTATATAATAGATGCCATTGATACTGTCACAGGGAAAATAGACCTTGTTGTAAAGGCCAAAGAAATGGGTATACCTATAATAAGCAGTATGGGTGCAGGCAATAAGATGGATCCTACAAGATTTGAAGTGACTGATTTATTCAGCACTTCGGTCTGTCCCCTTGCAAAAGTTATGAGATATGAGCTTAAAAGGCGTAATGTAACATCCCTTAAGGTTGTTTACTCGAAGGAGGTGCCCATCAGACCTCAGGAAACAGAGGGATCAAGCTGTGCTGCAGGATGCATATGCCCGAAAGGTACTACCAGAAAGTGTACAATCCGTCACCAGATACCCGGAAGCATATCATTTGTGCCTTCGGTTGTGGGGCTTATAATTGCAGGGGAAGTAATAAAGGATCTCATAGGATATGTCAGGCCCGATTAAATTTTAGGAAGTGGTAATTTATGTTTAATAAAAGAGTGCTAATATTTACAGGACATTTTGGAAGCGGTAAAACCGAGGTAGCGGTGAACTGTGCAATGAAGCTGGCAGAACAACATAAGACTGCCATAATGGATTTTGATATAGTCAATCCGTATTTCAGGACTGCAGATGCCAAAGAAGTTTTGCAGCAAAGAGGAATCAATATTGTCACTACTGTTTATGCAAATACAAATGTTGATGTTCCTGCCGTACCTCCCGAGGTTAATTCACTTTTTATAAATAAGGATCAGAAGGTTGTTTTGGATGTTGGCGGTGATGATATCGGGGCCAGGGCACTTTCTGCCTTTAAGGAGCAAATACAAAGTGATGAGCATGAAATGTACTTTGTAATTAATGTTAGAAGACCCATGACGGACAGTGCCGAGAAAATAGAAGAAATAATAAATGAAATACAGTTGAGTTCAAGGCTCAATGTGACAGCACTTGTCAATAATACAAATATATTGAAAAGCTCTACAGGCGAGGAGATAATTGAAGGCCAAAGAATAATACAAAGAGTATCTGAAAAGCTTGGAATTCCTATTGCTTTTACTTCAGGCTTTCATGATGCATTATCCAATGTAAGGGAAAAAATAACTGGTGAAGTTTTGGAAATGGAGAAATTCATAAAACTGCCTTGGGATTAAATGTGTCTCAAGAACCGGTAATGGTTTAAGAACTGAATATAACTAATGAACTGAAGATAGTTAAAGAAATGAAATATTAGACAACTTAACTTGCAATTGGGGATAAAGAGTTTTATAATAAACGGAGTGGATTTTGAACTGATAATTGTTAAATGAAGTGGGGGGTATTATGGCTAAGGTAAAATTCAACGAAGAAAAGTGTAAAGGCTGTAAGTTGTGTGTAGAGGTCTGTCCTAAAAAAATAGTTATAATTAATAGCGATAAACTCAATGCTAAGGGATTTCATCCTGCGGGTGTAAAAGAGATGGATAAATGTATCGGATGTGCGTTTTGTGCTACCATCTGTCCTGATGTAGTTATTGAGGTAGAAAAGTAGATGGTATAAGCAGAAAGGGGGAAATATTTGATGGGAGAAAAAATTCTGATGAAGGGAAACGAAGTAATAGGCGAAGCAGCGTTGAGAGCAGGCTGCAGGCATTATTTCGGTTATCCTATTACTCCACAAACGGAAATAGCTCACTATATGGCAAAGAGAATGCCCCAGGAAGGCGGAACATTCTTGCAGGCTGAGAGTGAGGTTGCTGCTATAAATATGGTTTACGGTGCTGCAAGTGCAGGTGTGAGGGTTATGACATCATCATCAAGCCCGGGAATAAGCTTAAAACAGGAAGGTATTTCGTATGCATCCTGTGCAGAGTTGCCTGCTGTTGTTGTAAACATAGTTCGTACCGGACCGGGGCTTGGAGGAATATTGCCTGCACAGTGTGATTACTTTCAGGCTGTCAAGGGCGGCGGGCATGGTGACTACAAGATGGTTGTTTTAGCACCATGCAGCGTTCAGGAGCTATATGAGCTTACAGTTGAAGCATTTAATATAGCTGACAGATACAGAATACTCACCATGATAATGGGAGACGGTATATTGGGTCAAATGATGGAGCCTGTAGAGTTTAAAGACAGTGAAGAAATAATAAAAGTCGATAAAGACTGGGCTGTTACAGGAACCGGAATGGCCAGGGACAACAATGTTATAACATCAATATATATTGATCCTGAGAAGATGGAGAAGCATAATTTAAGACTTCAGGCAAAGTATAAGGAAATAGAATCTAAAGAGGTCAGAGTTGAGACATATAACTGCGAAGGTGCGGATATAATTGTTTCAGCTTTCGGAACTGTTGCCAGAATTATAAAAAATGTTATAGCAATGGCAGAGAAAGAAGGAATTAAGGTAGGTCTCATAAGACCCATTACACTTTGGCCTTTCCCTGTGAGCGAATTCCAGAAATACGCAGAAGTGCCAAAAGCTTTTCTGACTGTAGAAATGAACGCTGGACAGATGGTAGAAGATGTACGTATGGCTGTTAATGGAAAAAGAGACGTTCATTTTTATGGAAGAATGGGTGGTATGATACCGACCCAGCAGGAGATTTTAAATAAAATTAAGGAAATATTAAAGGGTTGATTTGAATTTTAGGAGGGAAAATAAAAATGCCTACAGTTTTTGAAAGACCTCATGCATTAAAAGACGTATCGATGCATTATTGTCCCGGATGTACTCACGGTATCATTCACAGGCTTATTGCGGAAGTTATAGATGAGCTTCAAATAGAAGGAAAAACGGTTGGAATTTCACCTGTTGGGTGTACTTATAACAATTATGAATATTTTAATTGTGATATGGTACAAGCTGCACATGGACGTGCACCTGCAGTTGGAACGGGAGTTAAGAGAGCCAATCCCAACAATATTGTTTTTACCTATCAGGGAGATGGAGATTTGGCGGCAATAGGTACTGCGGAGATAGTACATGCTGCAGCAAGGGGAGAAAAGATTACAACGATTTTTGTTAATAATGCCATTTACGGAATGACATCAGGCCAAATGGCACCAACTACTCTTTTAAACCAGGTTACAATGACTACTCCATTTGGTAGAAAGGCAGAAACCCATGGTTTCCCGATAAGAGTGTGTGAAATGCTGTCAAGCCTTGAGGGTGCTGTATATTTGGAAAGGGTTGCTGTAAATAACATTAAAAATATTAAAAATGCCAAACAGGCAATTAAAAAAGCTTTCCAGGTCCAGATTGCCAACAAGGGTTTTTCACTTGTTGAGATTCTTTCGACTTGTCCTACAAACTGGGGATTAAGCCCGGTTGAAGCGATTAAATGGCTTGAGGACAATATGATGCCGCATTATCCCCTGGGTAATTTCAAGGGTAAGGATCTGGAGGTGTAGGATAATGATAAAAGAAGAGATAATTATAGCAGGCTTTGGCGGACAGGGTATTTTGTCTGCCGGAAGAGTATTGGCAAACGCAGGATTGATTGAGAAAAAGAATGTATCATGGCTTCCATCATATGGACCTGAAATGAGAGGTGGAACAGCCAATTGCAGTGTGGTAATATCCGATGAGCCGGTAGCATCCCCAATTTTAAATTTTGCTTCATCACTTATTGTTATGAACAGTCCTTCCCTTGTGAAGTTTGAAAAGGTTGTTTATGAGGGGGGAGTTATCATAATTGACGACTCGTTGGTAGATGTTGATGTAAAGAGGAAAGATGTTACAGTTTACAGGATTCCTGCCAGCAAAATGGCCGATGAGATGGGTAATGTAACATATGCCAATATAATTCTTTTAGGAAAGCTCATTGCTTATACAAAAGTGATATCTACCGATAGCTTTGAAGCAGCCCTTAAAAAGGTTTTGCCGCCTAAAAAGCATCATATGATTCCGGAAGAAATGGAAGCATTAAAAAAGGGTATGAATTTCTAGAAATTAGAGGTAAGAAGTTAGAAATATGAAAATTAATAGAAGGGGCTGTTTCAAAACTAAATTAGTTTTGTACCGGTCTCTTTTTATGCATTAATAGCAAAATGCGGGTCCTCTTTCTGTGTCAGCTTTACTTTATAGAAATAAGAGAGAGTGTTGCTCAGCTACTTTCTAAAGTAGTTTTGCAACACCCTATTCATATTTCCGATATCTATATTTATGAAATTTTGGAATTCGCAGTAATATTATACATTAAAGAGAAGATCACTGTATGTTGGTAATGGCCACAAGTCTGAATCAACAAGTGTTTCGAGTTTGTCGGCATCAGCTCTTACTGCAGCCATCTGTGTAAATACAGTATCTCTGTAATAGCATGCCTGCTTGTATGAATCTCCATGGAGGTTGGAAGCCTTTTCAGTAACATCTTCAAGAATCTTTATGTTCTTCTTCAAAGATGACAGCAGAGAAGAAACTTCTGTCAAAAGCTCTGTCTGAGTTGAAATATCAGCTTCAACACCTGTACTCTTAATGGAGTTTATTGAGTCGGCAAGTCTGGTTGTAAAAGCAATAACTGCAGGAACAATCTGGCGGTTTGCAATATCAATTGTAGTTAATGCCTCAATATTAATTGTTTTGATATAGTTTTCAAGGTTGATTTCATAACGTGATTCGCATTCTGCTCTTGTAAGTACTCCATGTTTGCTCAATACAGCAACATTCTTTTCTGAAATAAGAACAGGAATAGCGTCTGGAGTTGAACGGATATTTGGAAGACCTCTCTTTTCAGCTTCTGCAACCCATTCATCAGAGTATCCGTTACCGTTGAATATAACTCTCTTATGGTTCTTGACCATTTCCTGAAGCAGGTCTTGAACATCTTTGTTAAGGTCTTTTGAACCCTCAAGTCTGTCAGCAACCTGACTTAATATTTCAGCAACAATTGTATTTAATACAAAATTGGCTCCGGCTATTGACTGTGAAGAACCAACCATTCTAAATTCGAATTTGTTTCCGGTGAATGCAAATGGTGATGTTCTGTTTCTATCAGTAGTATCTTTAGGAAGAGGAGGAAGAGTAGAGACACCAATTCTCAATTCACCGCCGGTTTTTGAGCTCTTAGCACCGCCGTTTTCAATTTGATCAAGAATATCTGTAAGCTGCTCACCAAGGAATATTGAAATTATTGCAGGGGGTGCCTCATTTGCACCGAGACGGTGGTCATTTCCTGGATTTGCAGCGGATAATCTCAATAAATCTGCATATTCATCAACTGCTCTTATTACTGACAAGAGGAATACTAAAAATTGTGCATTTTCATGTGGAGTACTTCCAGGCTCAAGCAGGTTCTGACCGTCGTTTGTAGCTAAGGACCAGTTGTTGTGTTTACCTGAACCGTTTACTCCAGCGAAAGGCTTTTCATGGAGCAAGCATACAAGGCCGTGCCTTAATGCTACTTTTTTCATAAGATCCATAGTAAGCTGATTGTGGTCGGTTGCAATGTTTGTCGATGAGAAAATCGGAGCCAATTCGTGTTGTGCAGGAGCAACTTCGTTGTGCTTTGTCTTTGCGGATATTCCAAGTGCCCACAATTCCGCTTCCAATTCTTTCATGTATTCGGATATTCTTTCCTTTATTGAACCGAAATAATGATCTTCCATTTCCTGTCCTTTAGGTGGCATGGAACCGAAAAGTGTACGTCCTGTGAATATAAGGTCTTTACGTTGATCGTATAATTTTTTGTCTACGAGGAAATATTCCTGTTCAGGACCTACAGTAGTTACAACGCTTTTAGCAGTTGTATTTCCGAAAATTCTCAATACTCTAATCGCCTGCTTGCTAACAGCTTCCATTGAACGGAGCAGGGGTGTTTTTTTATCTAATGCTTCACCTGTATATGAGCAGAATGCTGTAGGTATATATAAAGAGTTATCTTTTACGAAAGCAGGTGATGTGCAATCCCAAGCGGTATATCCTCTAGCTTCAAATGTTGCTCTCAGTCCGCCTGACGGGAAAGATGATGCATCGGGCTCACCTTTAATCAATTCTTTGCCGGAAAACTCAAGTATAACTTTTCCATCCGAAGTTGGGGATATAAAAGAGTCGTGTTTTTCGGCAGTTATTCCCGTCATTGGCTGGAACCAATGAGTAAAATGGGTTGCACCGTTTTCAATTGCCCAATCCTTCATAGCACTTGCAACTACTTCTGCCACAGCAGGATCGAGAGGGAGGCCTTCATCGATTGTCTTTTTTAAAGCTTTATATGTGGCTTTCGGCAAACGCTCTCTCATAGTTGCGTCATTAAATACTTTTGAACCAAAAATTTCTGATGGAATCATATTTTAAACCCCTTTCTAATTATACAATATGATAGCTAATTTTGAGCAAAATAAAAAGAGCGAATTCAAGTAATTCAAAACGCCCTTGTTTACTCATTTAGCTACCCTCAAAAAATAATAGACATCTTTGCCATTATTATCTGAAGTGAATTATTAATTTTTTCTTATTCTTTATGATACTACGATTTTTTTAGAAATGCAAGAAAAAAATTAATCATATGCAAAAAACATAAAAAAGTAGTATTATATAAGTAATGATTTATTGGTTGATGAGGCGTTTTTTTAAAAACTTTTAACGTGTTAAAAAGATTTTTAGCTTGTTGAAAGATATGGAATGGAGATTTACAAATGGAAATAAACTTTGTAACGGTTGCATTTGTATTAATATTCATATTACCCATTATATCAGGTGCTTTAAGACCATTTACAAGAGAGAGAATTTATTATTCCTTTGAATCCCTCTTTGAAAGCATTGAGCTTATTCTTTTGCTCATTGCATCGGTAGTTTTA
Source organism: Pseudobacteroides sp. (assembly GCA_035370245.1). GTDB lineage: Bacteria > Bacillota > Clostridia > Acetivibrionales > DSM-2933 > Pseudobacteroides. Next base: position 14,730 of record DAOOVO010000019.1, on the reverse strand, counting down.
ACTAAAAAGATATACTTTGAACATGATTCGTATGTTTTCCTAAAAATATACGAAATGATTCCTTCCGGATTGAAACATGTGTTTACAGGGAAGGATATACTGGTATATGTTTTTATTGTTCCAATCATACTGGCATTGCTTCTTATTTTGATATGGCCGGTAAAGGGGTTAATTTACAGGATTATTATTGCTCCCATATCTGAAGCAATATATAAGATGATTGATCCTTTGGGAAACGGTATAAAAGCATTCATTGGCGGTATTGTACAGATTCCTAGATCAATATTGATAATTCTCATAATAGCATTAGGGTTGAATTTCTTTAATTATTATTACCAGCATCCTCAACTGTCCCAATATATGAGGGAATCTATTGCCTATAATGTTATATATGACAATGGTCTTACACCTATTTTGGATTCAAGTATAGCCAAGAAAATTCCCGTTCTTTTAAATGACTCTTTCAGTAGGACGAGTGCTATTGACAGCAATGTTCCAAACGGCAATATAGGGAATATCGGAGAGTTGGTAAAAAAAATAGCGGGACAAAATATTAGAGTAATCGAGTACTTCAATGGCGTTACACTGGATAAGGCAATCAAATCAAATGATGAAATTGACAATACGGCAAAGAGTATTGTAAAAGGTGCAAAAAACGATTATGAAAAAGCACAGAAGATATATAAATGGATTACAAGAAATCTAACATACGATTACGACAAAGCTGAAAGAGTAAGTGTTAATCCAAAGGGGATAGAATCAGGTTCCATAGTGGCGTTTAAAACCAGGAAAGGAATATGTTTTGATTATTCCTGCCTGTATATTTCAATGTGCAGGGCAGTAGGGCTAAAGGTTCGTCTCATTACGGGACTTGGCTACAGTGGTGTTGCTTGGGGAGATCATGCTTGGAATCAAGTTTATTCTGCCGATGAACAAAGGTGGATCAATGTGGACACTACATTTGGAACAATGGCAAATTATTTTGACAGGTCTAATTTTGATACCGACCATAGAAATGCTGAGGTTCAGGGTGAATGGCAGTAAATGTATTAATTAAATGTATTATATGAAAGCACCCTTTAATCTTGGATTGTTTATGTAGGCTATATCTTCAAAGGTGTAGCCTTTCAATACATGCTCATGCATATTGTTGGTTTCTAAAATATCCTCCATCTTATGGACATGACCGTTGGCAGTTTTAATAGGAAACCCTGTAAATCCAGAAAAATAATGGGTATGGTTGCTGTATGAAGATACACCATAAAAAAAATGTATATGGAATGAGTCTATTCCGAGCATATTGTCTGTATATCCTTTTATCCTGTGTTTATGACCTTTAGATGTTTTGGAATCTATTTTGTATTCGTGTATATGAGTATTCATACAAACCTCCATATTATTTGTTTCCTTATTGTATTAAAATGTGCAATTTATTTAAATTTATTATTATTATTTTCTGCCATTGTGCACACCTTGTTTCATTTTAAATAATATGGTATAATTTCTTGCACGTAATTTATAGCATATGAATTATGTCTGGTAACAATTGTATAGCATAATCTCGGATTAATCAATTTAATCTAATGTGAATTTGTGAGTATAATTGGAATTTTTGTGATAGAAAGGGATTTTTGTGAAAAGTATTAGAGAGAATTTAAGAAATATTGCAATTATTGCACATGTTGACCACGGTAAAACTACCCTTGTTGATGCTTTGCTCAAGCAGAGCGGTATATTCAGAGACAATGAGCAAGTTCAGGAAAGGGTAATGGATTCTAATGATCTTGAAAGGGAGAGAGGAATAACCATTCTTGCAAAGAATACAGCTGTATGTTACAAGGGTACCAAAATAAACATAGTAGATACACCCGGACATGCAGACTTTGGCGGTGAAGTGGAACGTATATTGAAGATGGTTGATGGGGTTTTGCTTTTGGTGGATGCTTTTGAAGGATCGATGCCCCAGACTAGATTTGTACTTAGAAAAGCATTGCAGCTTAGCTTAAAACCGATTGTGGTTATCAATAAAATTGACAGGCCTGAAGCAAGGCCTCAAGAAGTTATAGATGAGGTTTTGGAATTGTTTATTGAGCTTGGTGCCGATGATGAACAATTGGAATTTCCCATTGTATATGCATCTGCAAGAGACGGTTACGCCAAGTTGGAATTAAATGATGAAAGCACAAATATGGAGCCGTTATTTGAGACCATACTGAAAAATGTTCCTTCGCCTAAGGGGTCCTCGGATGAACCGTTGCAGCTTTTGGTATCAAGCATAGACTATGACGATTATGTCGGAAGGATTGCTATAGGAAGGGTTGAAAGAGGAACAATCAAGGTTGGGCAGCAGGCTGTTACATGTAAAATAGACGGATCAATTGTCAATACCAAAATAAGCAGGCTTTATTTGTTTGAAGGGCTTAAAAGGGCTGAAGCAAGTGAGGCAACATATGGTGACATCGTAGCTGTTTCGGGGGTCGGTGATATTACAATCGGTGAGACAATATGTGATGTTGATTGTCCGGAGGCTCTTCCGTTTATTGAAATAGACGAGCCTACCATATCAATGACATTCAGTGTTAACAACAGTCCCTTTGCCGGTCGTGAAGGCACGTTTGTAACGTCCAGGCATTTGAGGGACAGGCTTTTTAAGGAACTTGAAACAAATTTAAGCTTAAGAGTTGAAGAAACGGATTCGCCGGACTCATTCAAGGTGTCGGGAAGAGGAGAATTGCATCTTTCAATACTCATTGAAACAATGAGAAGACAGGGATATGAGTTTCAGGTGTCCAAACCAAAGGTAATTTTCAAGGAAATTGACGGCGTTGAGCATGAGCCCATTGAGCATTTGACAATTGATGTTCCTGAGGAGTTTATGGGTGTCGTAATGGAGAAGTTGGGTTCAAGAAAAGCTGAGATGATAAATATGCATTCATCCAACCAGGGATATATGAGGCTTGAGTTCAAGATACCCGCAAGGGGACTTATAGGCTATAGATCTGAGTTTATGACAGATACAAAGGGAAATGGAATTATGAATCACATTTTCCACGGTTATGAGCCGTATAAGGGAGAAATATTCGGAAGGCAAAGGGGTTCCATAGTGGCCTGGGAGGATGGAGAGGCTGTAACTTACGGGCTTTACAACGCTCAGGACAGGGGGACATTATTTATTGATCCCGGAGTTAAGGTTTATGAGGGTATGGTTGTTGGTGAGAATGCCAGGGCTGATGATATTGTTATAAATGTTTGTAAAAAGAAACATGTAACAAACATGAGAGCATCCGGTTCGGATGAAGCATTGAGGCTTACACCGCCACGCCAGATGAGCCTTGAACAATGCCTTGAGTTTATTGCTGACGATGAGCTCGTTGAGGTAACGCCAAAGAGTATAAGGATTAGAAAGAGAATTCTTGATACCGAAATGAGAGCGAAATATAAAAGCAAATTAGGTTAAGTAAGAATAAATATAAATGATTTAAATAAAGAATGAATTAAATGATTTGATTTAAATCATGAATTATAATGTAAAGTGGTGGTTGATGTGGGGAATTCTAAAAAAACAGTGAGAAGGAGAAAGTTCATAATAAGATTTATAATATTTGTATTTCTTATTTGTACATTTTTCCTAAGTGCTGCGTTTTCGTACAATTATGTTTTGACCAATCAGGATGATAGTCTCGATAGACCGTTACCTGTCATTCCTGCAGACAAGGGGATAGAGTTTGAGATTCCGAGGGGGGCTACATCGGCTCAGATTATCGACAAGCTTGCTGAGGAAGGCATAATTAAAAACACATTTATGTTTAAGATGCTTTCAAAGATAAACGGATTTGACGGAACATACAAGTCGGGGACTCATATATTGAGCAAAGATCTGGATTATGATTCCATAATGAGGATTTTATCCAGTGATCCCGTTACTTCAAAGGTGATGATACCTGAAGGGTATACATTCAATCAGATTGTCGATAAGCTTGAGAAGGCAAATCTTATTAATAAGGACAAATTTGCCAGTGTAGCGGCCAATGAGAAATTTGATTACAAGTTTTTAAAGGATATACCTAACAGGCAAAAGAAGCTCGAAGGTTATTTGTTCCCAGATACTTACAATTTTGATGTCAAAGCCGGAGAGAAAGCCATAATAGATCGTATGCTTGCAAGATTTGACGAAATTTTCAAGCCTGAGTATTATGACAAAGCAAAGGCATTAGGTTTAACGGTTGATGAGGTTGTTATTCTCGCATCATTAATAGAGAGAGAAGCTAAGGAATATGAGGAAAGAAGGCTTATATCGGGAGTTTTCTATAACAGGTTGAAGAGTAAGGACCCTGCACATAAAAAGCTCCAGTCTTGTGCAACAATACAATATATATTATTGAACAGGACCGGTCAGGTCAAACCGAAGCTCACAGAAGCCGACACAAAGATTGAAGATCCATATAACACATATTTGCATGAGGGATTGCCTCCAGGACCAATATGCTGTCCCGGAAGGGAATCCATTGAAGCAGCTTTAGAGCCTGAAGCAACAGATTATTATTATTTTGTGGCTAAGGGAGACGGTACCCATGAGTTTTCAAGAACATTAAGCGAGCATCAGGCAGCTGTTAAAAAGTATGGATTGTTTAATTGATGATTAAAGAAGATTGGATATACAGTATGTGAGGTCTTGTACCTCACAATTTTTTAATGTGTGGAAAATGCTGGAGAGATAATTTGTTATGATTAATTACGACTATATAAATAACTATATCAGGAATACTATTAAGGATAATGACGGCATACTTAAGGAACTTGAAGACTTTGCAAGGGAAAACCATGTACCCATAATCCAGCCGGAGGTTGCAAAGCTGCTTTTGGTTACGGGAAAGCTTCTTAAGCCTAAGAGGATACTGGAGGTCGGTACGGCTATAGGCTATTCTGCCATCGTTTTGTCAAATGTTTTGGCTGAGGGCGGAAAAATTGATACGGTGGACAGGTATGAGCTCATGATAGAGCGGGCTAAAATTAATATAAAAAGAGCCGGTCTTGAGAATACGGTAAATATCATAGTTGGAGATGCTGTTGAGGTGCTTAGATGCCTTGATAAAAAATATGATATGATATTTTTGGATGCGGCAAAGGGGCAATACCCTGAGTTTTTGCCCGAATGTATGAGGATGCTCAATAAGGGCGGTCTTTTGTTTTCCGATAATGTGCTCTACAAGGGTATGGTTGCTAATGATGATCTGGTTGTAAGAAGAAAGAAAACAATTGTGAAAAGGCTAAGGGATTTTCTAAGCTCCATATGTGAGAATGAGGAGCTTGATACAAGCATATTGCCTATAGGCGATGGGGTTGCACTTAGTTATAAAAAGTAAGCATGGGAGATGTATGTATGAAAAAAGTGGAGTTACTGGCACCCGCAGGAAGTCTTGAAAAACTTAAGATGGCTATTCTTTACGGTGCTGATGCTGTATATATAGGGGGAGAGGAATTCGGTCTTCGTGCTTCTGCTGAAAACTTCAGCCGGGAGGATATGGAGGAAGGAATTAAGTTTGCCCATGAAAGAGGTAAAAAGGTTTATCTGACAATGAATATAATTCCCCACAATGAAGATTTGGCTAAGATGCCTGATTTTATTGTTGAAGCTCAAAATTTGGGTGTTGATGCGGTGATACTGTCTGATCCGGGCACATTTTCCATAGTTAAGGAAACCGCACCCGATATGGAGATTCACTTAAGCACACAGGCCAATAATACCAACTGGATGAGTGCAAAGTTTTGGTATGAGCATGGTGTGAAAAGGATTATTTTGGCGAGGGAACTTTCGCTTTCAGAAATAGGGGAGATTCGCCAAAAGCTTCCGGAGGACCTTGAGCTTGAGATATTTGTGCATGGTGCAATGTGCATATCATATTCGGGAAGGTGTTTATTGAGCAACTATATGGCCGGCAGAGATTCCAACAAGGGTTATTGTGCCCATCCATGCAGATGGAAGTACCATCTTGTGGAAGAAAAACGGCCTGGTGAGTATATGCCAGTTTTCGAGAATGAAAGGGGAACATTTATATATAATTCAAAGGACCTGTGCATGATAGAATATATCCCCGATATCATAAAGACAGGCATAACAAGCTTAAAAATAGAAGGACGTATGAAAAGCTCATATTATGTTGCAACTATTGTTAAGGCATATAGGGATGCTATTGATGCATATTATGAAGACCCCGAAAATTACAGCTTTGATCCTAAGTGGATGGAGGAGCTTTCAAAGGCAAGCCATAGGGAATATTCGACAGGTTTTTATCTCGGCAAGCCTACCGGGAAGGGACAGATATACCATACTAGCTCATATATAAGGGAATATGAGTTTATTGGAATTGTACTGGAATATGATAAAAATACCGGTATTGCCAAAATAGAGCAGAGAAACAGGATGTTCGTGGGGGACGAGATTGAAGTTGTGAGGCCTGTAGGAGAGTATTTTATACAGAAAATAAAAGGTATGAAGGATGAGGAAGGTAATGACATAGATGTGGCACCACATCCTCAGATGATACTGTACATGCATATGGAAGAGCCTGTTGAAAAGTTTACAATGTTAAGAAGAAAAGCTTGATATATTAAATGTAAAAGATTAATGGTATTTAACATTATGAATATACAACCTCTTTCCAGGTAAAAATAAGAGAAATTACCGGGAAAGAGGTTTTTTATGCCAATTGCTAAAAGATTCGGTTTGATTATTAGCTTTTTTACAATAGTATTTGTGTTTCTCATATTAAGAATATTTTATATACAAATTTTTCAGGGACAAAGGCTTGATTCCGAAGCCTCGGGACAAAGGATTTCGACTGCTGTAATAGAAAAGTCAAGAGGAAGCATTGTTGATAGAAATCTTATTCCCTTTACAAACAGGACACTGGAGAGTTTGCTTGTACTCGAACCTTTAGTGCTAAGGGGAAAGAATGACTATATTGAAAAGCTGTCGGATGTTTTAGATTTGAGTACTGAAAAGTTAAAGGGAGAGATTGCCAGTACAAAGGCACCCATAATAATTGAGGCTCGGGAAAATAAAGTAAATGATGCTCAAAATATTAAGGGAAATGGTGTTTCGGTTATAAATAAATTAAAAAGATATGGGGAATTTCCAATGTTAGCTCATGTCTTAGGATACCTCAATAAGACCGATCAGGTTGGGGCAGCAGGCTTGGAAAAATTTTATGATGATGACTTAAAAGCTTCATCTGACAACTCGATAAGGATTGTAACAAATGCAAATGATGAGATTTTGCAGGGAATTGGCTGCAGAATAAAGAGAGCTGGAGCCCGGGACAACATTCTTAATGTAAAGCTTACTGTCGATTATCACATACAGAAAATAACAGAGGATATAATGGCAAAATGTGGGATATCAGGTGCTGTAGTTGTGGAAGATGTAAATACCGGTGACATTGTTGCTATAGCAAGCAGTCCGGAGTTTAACCAGAACGATGTGGGAAGCTATCTTAAAAGTCCGTATAACGAGCTTTTTAATAGGGCGGTTGCATCCTACAACATAGGCTCTGTTTTTAAAGTGATTAGTGCGGCTGCAGCATTGGAGTCCAAAACGCCGTTAATTGAAGATTATACTTGTAACGGAGTTATAGAGCTTGGGGACAGGGAGTTTAAGTGTTCGTCATATGAAAAGGGAGGACATGGAGAAATTGGGTTTGGTGAGGCATTTGCCAACTCATGCAATCCTTATTTCATAGAACTTGGAATTGATGTAGGTTCTAAGAAGCTTTTAGAAATGGCGGAAAAATTTGGGCTTGGCAAGCTTACAGGAATAGGAGCTCAAGGTGTTGACGAGGCAAAAGGCAATATCCCACCTATTGACGGCAGCTATACAAGCGGCGATATAGCCAATATATCCATAGGGCAGGGAGGTATAATGGCAACGCCTGTCCAGGTTGCAGACATGATTGCTACGGTAGCCAATGGAGGAATAAGGAATCAGGTCAATATTGTAGATTCAATAATTGACTCGGATGGAAATGAAATAAGAAAGATCAGAAAAACGGGCTGGAACAGGGTTATATCCAAAAATACGGCAGAAAAGATAAAGGAAATGATGGAAGCCGCAGTTGATCATGGCACCGGCGTAAAAGCCAAGCCTGAAGAAAATTTTATTGCATGCGGAAAAACCGGCAGTGCGGAAACAGGTGTTTATATAAATGGTGAAAAGGTTGTGCATGGATGGTTTGCAGGTTATTTTCCGGGAAATAATCCAAAATATTCTATAGCTGTTTTTGTAGAAAACGGGAAAAGCGGAGGACAAGCAGCAGCACCCATATTTAAGGAAATAGCTGAAGAAATTTTTCGACGCAAAAAGTGAGACGTGCACACATATGATACCCCAAATCATATATTTATAGAGTAACCTATTTTTAGGAGGTGCCCAGCTTGTTATCTGTCTTATTTCCAATGGTTGCTAGTGTCCTAAATAGTGCAGTTTTTTTGATAGGCTATGTTTCGAATGGAAATTCATTTCCACAACCATTATCACATGAGGAAGAACTTGAGTATCTGGGTAAATTTAAGAATGGAAGCGAAGAAGCCAGAAATATTCTAATAGAGAGGAACTTAAGGCTTGTAGCCCATATTGTAAAAAAATACAATTCTTCAGGTTATGATAGCGATGACCTCATATCAATTGGAACAATAGGTCTCATAAAGGCAATTTCTACTTTTGATCAAACTAAAGGAGCACGTCTTGCAACATATGCTGTACGTTGTATAGAAAATGAAATACTTATGCATATAAGATCCACCAAGAAAAATCAGAGTGAGGTGTCTCTTCAGGATCCAATTGGGGTAGATAGGGAGGGCAATGAAATAACCCTTATCGATGTAATAGGCGACAACTCTGAATCTGTAGTTGATGAAGTGGATTTAAAGATGCAGGTTGTTAAATTATATAACAAAATGAAAGCAGTGCTGAAAAACAGAGAGAAAATAGTGTTGGAACTTCGATACGGACTATTAAGCGGTGCAGGGAAAACACAGAGGGAAGTAGCTTCCATGTTAGGAATCTCCAGATCATATGTATCGAGAATCGAGAAAAAGGCGATAAAGAAGCTGAATAAAGAATTAAAGGTTGAGAATTAACCATGATAATATCCCTAAAAGCTTTGGGCACACCATGCTTTTGGGGATTTTTATTTAAGTCAAAAAAATAATTATTATTTGTATCATAATAGTTATTATGTAAATATAATATATTGAATACAAATTAAGGTGATAAAAATGGCATATTCAGAAAGAGAGCTATTTGCAAGGCTTATAAAATGTGAAGCCGAAGGCGAGGGAATTGATGGCATGAAAGCAGTTGCCACTGTTGTCATGAACAGAGTTCATGTCGCTTACGGCGAGTATTTGAGAACAGGACAGGGTAACTTAAGAAGGATAATTGAGCAGCCATATCAATTTACATGCTACTTGGCGGAAGTTTATGGCGAACCCAACCCGCAAACAGTCTGGTCAAGTGAGCCTGAACAAATTCACTATGATATTGCAGACTGGGCACTTGCCGGTAATCAGCACTATGGAGCAGGAGATTGTCTTTGGTATTATAATCCATATAGTCCTGTTTGTTCCGATTATTTCCCGTTTAACATGACAGGAAGCTACTTTAACAGGATTGGACAACATTGTTTCTATTTACCGACTCCACGATATGCACTGACATAATTTAATATTAACTATTAAAACCAAAACACCATTAAATAGTGAATCAAAAAATTATAAACAGGGAGGAATTTTTGTGATATATCCACCTCTTAATCGTCCATGCGGTTCTTACACCGGTGGAGCAACTGACATTCAGACTTTAGGTACTAACGGGACAGCACAAATGCACAATATTATGCCTGCACATTCTACAGGCATGGTTGCCGGCCCTGCACCGGGAATGGTTCCGGGACCTACAGCTCAATTGACACAGGGGACAGGTCAGTCTGTTCCTGTACCGTCGACTGTCCAGAGCACCATGTACACACCGGGTTTTCTTACAACTCAGATAGGAAAACTTATGCGAGTGGAGTTTTTGATAGGAACTAACGGGCCTCTGATTGACAGAGTAGGGACTTTGATAGCTGTCGGAGCAAGCTATATTTTATTAAGACCTACCGGTTCCGACGATCTTTTATTATGTGATATTTATTCCATTAAATTTGTAACTATATTGTTATAGTTACTCACTAATGACAGAAGGATAAATTCATAAAAAACCATTTTTTGCACAAGCACCAATTGCTAGATAAAGAATATTATATAGTATCATAAATTTATGGAGGTAGTTAATAATGTCTAATAGTTTATTTAAGGGATTTTTAGGTGATAACAGCGAAATATTGTTCTTCATACTCATCTTCTTGTTATTGTTCTTTAATGGAAGGAACTATGATTGCTGTGACTGATATTGCAAAATCATAGTACTTAAAAGCCAGGGAGATAGAATAGATTATTTCCCTGGCTTTTCTTTAAGTCATTTATTATAAGTCATTGTTTACTATAAGTAATTTCTTATTTTAAGTATTGCTTGATATTATCCCAAATTCCCTTGCCGGAATTAAGTTCCTTCTTGAATGATTCCAATTCGGCTGCTACGATCTCATCCAATACTTTTTGGCCCATTATTTCAACAGGAGCCAAATCATCTGTAAAAACAAGCTTGGATTGCTGTATCTCCGAAAGATTGGATTTAACATATTCTGAAATGGGTTTTAAAGGGCTTTGATTATCCATTTTTTCAATATTATTTGTAAAATAGCTCAGGCAGTTTGCGTCCTTTGATGCAAACACTATTGTGTTGGTGCTGTTTTTTAATTCGCATTTATATACCTTTTCCATTTGACTCTTAATGGTTTGACAGATGTAGTCGTTAATCTGGGAGTCTTTTTTAGAGCGGATATTTATATTTACGACAATAACACCGTCAGGATTTAAAGCCTCTTTAACAAGCCCGAAAAATTCCCGGGTAGACATGTGGAATGGAATTGTAATGTCGTGATATGCATCAACCATAATGATGTCATATTTTTTGTCCTTGTTGGTATTTAAAAATGTCCTTCCGTCATTTACAAAGATATTGGCTTCATCTTCCTTGAGATTGAAATATTTTTTTGAAAGCTCAACAATTGTGGGATCTATTTCCACACCATCGGTTTTGCTGTTTGGGAAGAAGTATTTTATCTGTTTGGCATAGGTGCCTGTTCCAAGTCCTAATATTAAAACATCCTTGTTTGAATTAAAATCAGTATTCTTTATAAACAGGGGAGCCATGAGAGCATAGTCATAGTACATGCCTGTTACGGTACTGTTCTTTTTGTATATGGATTGCACACCGAATGCTACGTTGGTAGATAGTATCACCGACTTTGAATCCTCCGTTACCTGCAGATAATTGTACAATGATTCACCCTCATAAACAATATTTTGCTTCCAAAACGCATATGAATCGTGAAACGGAACGACAGTCAGCACAAGTACTATAAAGCTTGATATAACAGATTTTGCAAGTCTTGCTTTTTTAGAAGCAAAGTAGTAAAGGCAGATTAAATTGAGTATCAAAGAAAATATTAGGAATGTTTTACTTGTACCTACCAATGGAATAGTGATAAATGTAGGTATAAAGGTTCCTATTATGCTTCCTATGGTTGATAGGGCATATATTTCACCTGTAGTTTTACCGCTTTTATTTATATCGGTTACGCCTAGCTTGACAAGGTAAGGACTTACCATGCCAAGTATAACAAGAGGTATTGAAAATATAATCAAGCATGATAATATTGATCCCGAAACAATAAGATTATCAGGAGAAATCCACATGAAAATTGTAACCGACAGTATAATTATATATTTGCCGAAGAATGGGATAAGTGCTATGTAAATAGCAGCAGCCCATATAAGTGCATAAAGTCTGTCCATACTGTTGTGTTTGTCTGCAGACCTTCCGCCTAATATATTTCCTAAGCTTAATGAAATCATTATAAGACCTATTACTATAGTCCATATTATGCTCGATGTTCCGAAAGTAGGTGCAAGAAGTCTTGTTGCACTAAGTTCTACGGCCATTACCGACATTCCGCAAAAAAATGAAGTTAGATAAATGTATATGTTTTTACCCATGATAGCCCCCTAATATAATGGTTCTATAAAACAAAAAGGGGACTGCAATAAAGCTTGTCCCCCTCTATAAGGAAAATATTATTTGTACTTGAGCTTTGTATTGATTTCTGTGGAATAAACTTTTTTCACGTCTTTGCCTTCAACTTTAAAGACCTCAATAGTAGAGGTATTTAAGTTCTTACCTTCAACTATAATTTCCATGTTGTTGTCATTGTCCACATCGAGAACCATAGGTGAATAATAAACGCATTCTTTTTGAGGTTTGTCCTTTGCGTATTGTTCACGAATAACAATGTTTTCTTCTTTACCGTCTATAATTTTGTTAAGTACAACCATTGAATAAGTTCCCTGACCTTCCTTGCCTTCAGTTTTAAACCAGGCAGCTGTGTTGTAATCATATGCACTTATAATCTTTTCAACGGCACCGTCACCATCGAGGTCCACTTCTGCAGATTTTTTTATGGATATATTGCTGTCGGACAATTGTTTTTTATCAAGAACTTCTTTAACAATTTGACCATATGTTATGATGTTTGAAGCTACAGACTTTGGTGTTCTTGGAAGTGCATTCCAGGGACCGCTTATTCCAAGCTGATATATAAAAACTTTTGCATTAAGCTCATCGTTGTTGGAATATGGAAAATCCTGAGCTATATCAATAGATTTGTCTTCTTTTATTTTGGGATTGATACCTGTTCCCAATACTGAGTCAAATGAGTAGTATGTGAAAACTTCATCACCTTTTAAAAGATTTCGTGATTCATCTGCATTGATCCATTTTTTATTTGCTAAGTCAAATGTTCCGAGTATGTTTCCTCTATTTACTAGAATTGAAATGTCGCTTTGAGGTTTTTTAATGCTCAAAGGATCAATTGGTGTTGGCGTAGGTTCTTCAATAGCTGACGGCCCAGGGCTGTTGGTGTTAGCATTGTTGCCTGAGCTGCAAGATGTAGTTACGGCTGATAATAACACTAACAGTGATATAAATAGTAATTTTTTTTTCATTTTGTTGCCTCCTGTAAAATATTATTATGAGATAATACTAATTTGTGACAGCTTTAAAAAGCAATTAATAAAATATTAGTGCTGCCAAAAAGCAAATTAGGGTAACATTAAAATTATATACCTTATAAATGTTCTTTACAATCCCCCCATTCAAAAGTAATTATTTTACAAAATCTATAAATTTGGACCTAACAATTTGAGATAATTTTGAATATGTATTGAGTTCAGGGGACTCTATCACCATATCCAGCAGTTTGTTTAATATTATACCTATATCTTTGCCGTGCTTTATGCCAATTTCAATAAGATGATTACCATTGATTGCCAAAGTATCTAAACTGTAACATTGTTTTTCATTTATTATCTCTTCTGCTAAACGTTTTATTTTGGCCAATTCATCAAGTCTTGGTTCAAGATAAATTATATTTTGTGCACGCATATCTGCTTCTTTCACCTTCAAAAGCATGAAAAAAAGTTCTTTTCCCAATATTCTTAATGCACTTTTTATGGACTTACTGTCACAATCTATTGTCATATCGTGATGCTCAACAAGTTTTAGTATAGTATCGATTGATTTATTGTCAAACCTGAGTCTTTTTAATATGTTAAAGGATAAATCACAACTTACTTTCTGATGTCCGTAAAAATGGTCTATTCCTGATGAATCGGTACTTTTTGTAAGGGGTTTGCCGATATCATGAAGCAACATTGTCCACCTTAAAACCTTATCATCTTCAATGCTTGATACAGCGTTGATTGTATGCTCGCAAACATTGTACATGTGATAGGGATTGTTTTGCTGTACTCCGATACAGCTTTCAAATTCAGGCAGTATAAACTTCAATAGCCCTGTGTCGTGAAGCAGAAGAAACTTATGAGGGCTTGGAGATACAAGTGTTTTAGTCAGCTCGTCTCTAATCCTTTCAGGACTTATATTATTAATAAGTTCTTTGTTTTCTGAAATAGCTTTTAATGTTTCCGATTCTATTTGAAAGTCAAGTTGAGCGGAAAAACGAATTGCCCTTAGCATTCTAAGTGCATCTTCCTTGAATCTTTTATCGGCATTTCTTACTGCACGAATAACTTTTTTATTTAAATCCTCAATTCCTCCGAAAAAATCCATTATTCCCAAGACCGGATTATATGCAAGAGCATTGATGGTGAAATCCCTGCGGCTCAAATCATCCTTCAGGGAAGTTGTGAACTCGACCTTATCGGGCCTCCTGTTATCTGAATACTTGCCATCTATTCTGTAAGTAGTTATCTCATAGTTTTCATCATTTAAAACAACAGTTACAGTACCATGTTTAAGACCGGTGTCTATTGTTTTGTCAAACAATGCTTTTGTGGTATGGGGAAGTGAATTTGTTGTAATATCCCAATCTTTTGGCTCCTTGCCAAGAATACTGTCCCTAACGCAGCCGCCGACAACATATGCTTCATATCCTTCATTGTTGAGCCTTTCAATAATATATTGAACATCTTTTGGTATAGATATTTCCTTTTTCATAACATCCTTGTACAATTAATATTGTATTAAATCAGTGACCGAAGCCACTGTTCGACCCA
>DAOOVO010000018.1:0-51441 GCA_035370245.1 Pseudobacteroides sp. | reverse complement strand
GACGTTTAGGCCATGTTTCGTATATGCCTCCGCTGAAAGCACCTGATAAAAGCTGTTGAGCGGTGTATATACTAGCCGTTTCCTGAGAGAGCACCGGTTTGATTCTCTTTTTCAGGGCCGGACACTGCTCCACCATATCCACCGCAACATCAAAAACAATGGAGGCCTGCTGTCTGTCTGATGCGCACCCATAGACTTCAGCGCCCCATTCGCCGTCAGCGCATGTAAGGTAAAGGGCCACTGCAGCGGCAAGTTCCAATTTTCCATTCTTTTTTCCCAATTTCTATATATGCTGTATTATACTGCCTGTACCCGTTTTCCTTGACCGTCCCGAAAATATCCCTGATGATTTTGTCCTGCCAGGGGAGGAGTTTAAAGGGCACCCCATACCAGATGCCCTTGGTGTGCTTCAGATTTTGGATAAAGTCCACCGCGTGCTGCGCTTTCCTTTCGTCATACATTACCCGTTATGCCTCCTCATAAGCAGCTTTTCCATGGGGTCGGCGCTGTCTTTTACGGCATTATCAACAGCAATTCTGGAGCGGCTGGAAGGCGTAAGTCCAAATTCGGAACAGAAATCCCTCATTATCTTAAGGTAGGTCTGGGCGATGGATACCTGCGGCACCTGCTGGATATATCCCGACGGTGTCTTAAAAATGGTACCGTGCTTGGAGAGAAATTCCTCGGCCCCCTTCCAGCGGGCGTAGGCCTGGCAGTAGCCGGCAAAAGCTGCAGCGTCCACCTGTGTGAGCACACCAAAGTTTTCAAGCTGCTTTACCATCCTGCGCCACTCCTTTTTGGCCTCGGATTCCAGCCAGGAAGGGCACTTGGGCGCTTTCTTTTCAGGCTTGGGTTCGTTTTTGTTCAGGGGCCTTTTACCCGGATTTCCCTCCAACACTTTGAGGGCTGTGGGCTTGGGTTTTCTTCCTCTGGTCGCCATCGTCTTTCACCTCCCCTCAAAAATGGCAGCAAAAAAGGAAGCCTCGTTTTGATGCTTCCCTTTTGGTTTTGTCTGTTATTCTTTACCCGCGATATCTGACCATGTAGTATCCAAAGGCTGTCCTGTATACTCCGTAGCCTGTGTAACCTTCCTTTGCCGCTGCTTTTACCAATGCCTGTGCTTTTGCCCTTGTCTGTTCCCTCGTTAATTTGCCCTCTTCAAACCTGCACTCTCCATCTTTTGTCAACCTTCTTATTTTTTCTTTCATCATCCTGACCGCTCCATTCCGTGTTTTGTTAGGTACATTAAGCCATTGAAATCACAGTTAATCAAGCGGTTTTTTCACAATTCTCAACGTTTTCTCTGACCCTGCCTTTTCTTTTCTCCATTGCTTCCCGCATGGCCTCCTCCGTCCTGAACGCCCTGTTGCCGTCAAGCCTGTCAAGAAAAAGCTTCCTGGCGGCCTTGTACTTGTCTCCGATAAAGCCAAGCCTTAGAAGCCATACCCGGAAAATATATTTTTCATTTTCTCCCTTGGTGGCTCTCGGTGTTGAATGCTTTTGTGCCAGCGCCATCGCGTTGATTGCCTGCACAAACTGGATATATGCCTTGATATGTTCCGGCTCCAATGTGCCGGAAAACCAGCGGAAGCTTATGCTGTCCTTTGTAAAGGCAATGCCCGGGCTGGCTTCATCCCCTCCGCAGGAAGCCATGCTTTCAAGAAAATCCCCGGCTGTTTTGAGCCTTATCTGGTTGATATGCTCTACAAACTCCTGCCTTAAGGCAAACCTATCCTCAACGTTCAGCGCCTTGAAGATGAGCGCCTGCTTGCTGGCGATGACGTTTAGCAGGTTCCTTAACGTGATTCCATTATGTCCGGCTATAGGCAAAACAACCGAAGCGGCGCAGCCATCCGCTCCGACTCCTGCTTCGGCAAGGGCCTTGAAAACCTCTAATGCGCCATCAAGGTTTTCCATCATAAGTTCAGGTGTGATTACCGTACCATCTTTGGTAATTCTCCATTCTCTGCCTTCTCCGTTCGTTGCAGTGTACTCAAAACTTGGCGCTCCCTTGTAGCTGACTTCCGTCCCGAAATGCGCAGCTATAATCCCCGCTGTTTCCTTGCGAGACATTCCGGATATTCCAGTGGAGTAAATGAAAGTGTTTTGGTTCATGCAAACCCTCTCTCCTTCCTGTGCTTTGGTAGTATACATTAACGCTCTGAAACTACAGGAAGTCAAGACAATTATTCCTGCGTTCTCGGTATGTTCTCGGTAAGAGAGGGTAAACGGTAACACCCAGTGTGCTAAAGTCCTGCGCATTTAATACAATAGTTTCTATATTCGCTTTAGTAAGTTCCAGCCGTTCTCCCTTTCCCTTATGCCTCTTCCCCAAACGGTCATATACGGGTTCAAGGTTCTCACGCGTAAAAACTAGTATACTGCGGGGCAATAAGTTTTCAAAAACTACAACTGCATAAAGGTCTGCTTCATCCGGAAACTGGATCACATGTCCATTAATGCCTGTGTTCAATGGATTTGCCAGATATTTTACCTGTATTCGTTTTCCATCAGAATCCACAACATCATAACCCTTCTGAACCCTGTTTTTTACAAGTTCGCCACCTGTTAAAAGTGCCACCAAGTGTTCACTAGCTTCAGCAAGGGGATCTCTATTGGATTCTACGCATCCAATGTAATTAAGAAATTCCAACCTGGCCGTTCTATATGAAAGAAATGCTGATAGAAATTCATTTAAATTTGACATACCCTTACCTCCTAGTGAAGATTATACCATACTATTCTCCCAAATATTCGAATAATCAATTTTTGCGTTTATGTGCTTAAGAACATAAACGCAAGAACTGGCTTTTCAGCAACACACCAAACGGTGCGAGAGCCAGTGCAGTGTATTACAGCCTTGTTGAAACCGCAAGGGAAAACGGTTTGAACCCGTTTGAATATATGTCATGGATTTTTACTCACGCCCCCAATCTTGGAAAGCCGGGCTATGTATCCGCAATTGAAGATTTTTTGCCAGGCAGTGCGAAAATACCACCGAAGGTGTTTATACCGAAGCCGAAAGGAACAGAGCCTGAAAAATATGCCTGGGAGGAAGACTGATGAATTTCAAAAAGCACACGGCATTTATGATAGATTTTATTTCGGATTTCGTAAATGGCGAATTGGAGCGTTATTTTTTTGATTTGGATTACTCTGCCTATGTGATAGAGCATTTTCCCCATATGGAGCTTGAGAACAGCAGATTAGCAGACAGGTTTACTATAGACCGAGCATATGAACGCGGAACTGATCTTGGTCTGTCAGATGAAGAGTTTAGGGTTGAAATCTCCAACGCTCTTGATGAATGGCTGGGCAGGAAGAAGCCTGACATAATTTAAATGAACAGGTCTGACTGTGTTTGACGCTTACATAAATTGACACGTTCCGGTGCACGATTCCGTATCAGTAAAATAGTTGAGCAAGCTGCAACAGTTGTGCCATCTTTGAGAGAAAAAAACATTACACCTCACTCATTTAGGCATTCGGCAGCAATGAATCTTCTACAATCGGGTGTTGACATATCTACAATTGCAATATGGCTTGGCCACTCCAGTCTAGAGACAACCCACAAATACATGGTTGCTGATATGGAGAATAAACGCAGAGCAATGGAAAAAGCCGGTTCATCCGGAAATGCATTATATAAATATAAACCATCAACTGACTTGCTCAGTTTTTTGAACTCGTTATAAATAACCTTTAGTTATGTGTTATAAAACTGCGGTAATTATGCTTTTTGAATATGAGCAGATTGCCGCAGCACATAACTAAAATGAGCACATAATTGCGTCCGATAACAAAAGGCTTAATACTGCGCTCCGCCCGGTTGTTCGATATTTCTAGACGCCCGTCCAACAAATACCGTTCAAGATATTTGCGCTGAGACTGTGCATAATGTGCTGCTTTGCCAAGAAGGGTATTGGGCAGGGCGTTCAAGTGCCCAATCCAGTCGTAAAATTCATCTATCAGAGGCCTGGACAGCTTTTCACGTTCTTTAAGCCGATTTTCAGGGGTCAACAAAGCTAACTGTTTCTCAAAATGGAACAGTTTATCGCAATATGCGACTCCCTTTGCCGCATTTGAATCAGCTTGCTTATCCTTTGGCAGGGTTTTCAGCGCATCAAAAAGTTTCCGCCGCATATGCGCCCAGCAGCCGACAATAGTGATGTTTTCAGGCAGCTTGTGATACCCCTCATACCCGTCGGCGTGAAGATAGCCCGAAAAACCTTTCAGAAATTCTTCCGGGTGCGTATGCTTTCTGTCAGGCTGGTAGTCATAAAGTACAATCTGGTGTTTTGCCTCCCCGCTTGTACGGAACAGCCACATGTAACTCTTTGACTGTGCCGTCTTTCCCGGTTCTTTCAGCACCTGCAAAACTGTCTCGTCCCCGTGGAGTACATCGTGTCCGCATAATCGGAACTTCATTTCCTCGTATATCGGTTCCAGCCAGTCCTCACAAGCTTTAATGAGCCAGTTTGACATGGTCTGCCGTGAAATCAGGATGCCATTCTGCTTCCATTCTTGCTCCTGCCGGTATAATGGCGATGCCATCATGAATTTCTGCGACGCAATATGCGCTATCGTCTCGGGAGAAGCAAATCCGCCTTTTATGACAGGTTCCGGCATGTCTGCCTTTACAACCGGCACATGGTCGGAAGTATCCTCACAATTCCGGCATGCGTAGACATGCCTCACATGCCGTACAATTACCGCTTTCGCAGGAATAATCTTAAGCTCCTCACGAGTTTCCCTGCCCATTGTATGCAACTCGCCGCCACAGTCCGGACAGACGCGTTCAGTTTCCGGCAACTCGTGCTCAATTACCTCGACAGGCAGATCCTCCGGAAGCTTGTCCGTTGTCAGGCGGGTCCTCTTTCGGTAATGCGCCTTCACCTCGGTCAATGACGGCTCGGGTGCTGCCAGATCGGCGGTAACTTCCGCTTCGTTGAAAAGATTTATTTGTTCAACGCTGGTTTGCTCGCTTGATGCGCCAAATTGCCTATGCTTCGCAAGACGGATTTGTGCCATGAACCATTGAACTTGTTGCTCTAGTTCAGCAATCCTGCGATCCTTTTCTTCAATTATGCCAAGCAGTTTTTCTACTGAAATTTCTCGCATCTCCATGTGATAATAATACCATAAAACCCGCATAAAATCCAGCTTTTTGGCACATTTTAAAAATATTTTTGCGTTGTTTTTTACGAAATTTGCCGCTCAAATACTTCCTTACGGCTAAGCTTTTTTTCCAGCCTGGCTCCGTCAATCAGACACGATAGTTCATTCACATCAAGAACCATTGTGGCGCTGTCCCCCTCCGATGGCCAGCGAAAACGCCCGCGTTCCAAACGCTTAAAATACAACCAGAACCCGTCTCCGTCCCATTCGAGGATTTTAAGCCTGTTCCGGTTACGGTTGCAGAACACAAACAATGCGTCTGCAAACGGGTCAAGGGAAAAACTCTCCTGTACAAGCGACATCAGGCCATTTATGGATTTTCTCATATCTGTGTATCCGCAGCAGAGATACACTGGTTTGCCACTCCATCTTATCATAGCGACCTCAATACCCTGCAGACTTTTTTCAGCAGTTCAAGATTTGTTTCATCATTCACAGCAACATGACAGCCGTTAATTTCAATGCCCAACGTTTCTTTTGCGTGTTGCGCCTGTTTCGGCGTAAGTTGCATCCATCCACTCGGCACAATATTACTGGGTTCTTCCGTTTTTGAAAACTCTGTACAAGCAGCCTTCCGTAACTTCTTCTGCCAGTAAAAGTATGCGTTTCTGCTTATCCCTGCCGTCTTACAGAAATCCTTGACACTTTGCCCGCTTTCCTGCTGTGCCTGTATCACTTGTGCCCATTGCGACAATCGGTACTCTGCCGCTACTTTTTGTGTGTCCATACAATCACTCCGTTTCTGGTTGAAAAAGTTTGCTTACTTTTTCAACTTTTTCAACTGTATTTATTGTGATTGTATCAACTTCGCAACTGTTATACTATGTGATGGTATATTTGACGCTTACGATTTAATTTGACAATTGACAGGGTGCTTGAAAAATTAAGTTCCGGAATGCTTGAATTTGTACTTGCCAAAAACATCCTCGGGAGTATTAATATTTACAAGCGATCTCATACTACTATCAAATTTTCTTATTTCATCCTCATAAATTTCTTTTACAGTAAAATATGAATAAATGTCAGTTATCCTTAAATTACCTTCTTCCATCTGTCTTTTTGCTAAATTTGCACACCTTCTTGAATAGCAAGCAAATAGAGGTTCGTAAAGACCATCAATTTTAGGAACAATAATATCGTATCTTGGAATATCAATAATATATTTCACAAGTGATTTGCTTATATAAGGCATATCACACGCCACAACAAAGCATCGTTCATACTTCATATTAACAAGACCTGTATACAAGCCCCCAAGCGGACCCTTATCAGGAATTATATCCGTAACAACTTTTAAACCAGTATAAGAAAAATCTTCAGGTGTATTCGAAACAATTATAACTTCTAAAAAAACTTCTTTAAAAATAGCTAATATTCTATCAATAATTGTGTTCCCTTCTACATTTATAAAGGCTTTTTTTCTACCCATTCTACTATTCTTTCCTCCAGCTAATATTATCCCTGTCATCTATCTATCTCCTATCTCAATAAATATTGAATTTCTTTTATATAGCTTTGATTTTCTTAGAATTTCAAAACTATATAATATATCTTAAAGCAGTTACTCCTAGGAGTCCACTCGGAAACACCCGATTTGGCATAGCACCTGCAATCCGACAATTTGAGTTTACCTATAATCTACAACTATTTCTACGTCGGAGCTTATGTATCCTTAAATATCGCTGTTTCTGAGCGTTTTCCCACCCTATTTTCCTTCAATTTGTCATTTTCATGTTCCGTTTGGGCATAAAACGCCCTCTATTTGTGATTTTTTCCGTTTTTCAGTATTATTAATGAACGACATGAGCTTTTTGACGTTGTTGTTTATCGCTGCCATCAATATCTGCCACTTTGTCTTATGCAAACCAATATATCTTCCTTGCCTACCACCGTATTTTGTAAGCTCCGAGATTGTTCGCTCGCCATTTGCCCGCTTGGAATAATCTTCTTTAAATTCATCTGTCCTTTGTTCATTTTTTGCATTTAAAATATCCTTTTCGTTTTTATTGATTGTAACTGTCCGCCCTGTTTTGCTTTTTGTGCATTTATCCCTTAATGGACAATCCTTACAGATTTCTTCATTGAAGCTAACTGGTAATCCGGAATCCTTTATCTCTCTGTCCGGGCCAAAAACTGCCACGTTTCCCTCAGGACACGTAATTTTTCCTTCTTCGAGATCGATACTAAACTCATCTTTTGTGAACATACCATCCTTGTTGACTGCATTTCTTACCTTGACATAAAACTTAGTTTCGCCTTCACGCTTTTTCATCTCATCCCAGTCAGAATATGCAGTATCCCCATATAATTTATCAACATGGAAGCCGTCTTCATCTGCTTTGTCCAGCAATTCACCCATCTTGGTCTCATCCGCAGTATTGGCAGGCATTGCATCTAGTGCTATTACAAGTTTACCATTTTTTCCGCCGTAATTATTTCAGCTTTGTATCTATCCGTTCGTGTCAAGTAAACGTGGGCAAACTTTTCTTTTCCTTGTAGTTGTAGGTTAAAGGCTATTTTGTATATTTATACCATCCTCAAAAAAGGTGAAAACATTTTCGCATTTTTGCATGTAAAACCTCTAAAGCAAATAACTGTCCACGGTATGACTAATATCACATCCGTCCGTCTAACGGGTATATCAAGGCCTTTTGCGGCATAAACGGTTTCCCTCCCGGCAGAGCCGGGCACCCTCCCATTTATTCCACAGTGCCTTGATATACCCGTTCCGCCATGCTTTTATTCTTTTTGCCGAGGGATGAAGGGAAGAAGCAAGCTTCATTTCTTCCTTCATCCTCGTCTTCCCAAGTATAGCATGGCGGACGCCGGACTGCTATATGCAAATTCCAACATCTTTTGCCTCGGGAATCTGCTAAAAAAGCAAGCTTTTTGGTAAATACTATCTGTATACCATCTCACTAAACGGCTTTAAATCAAACATGCTTCGTATTGCTTTCCTCCCATTCGTTACCTTGCTGTTGGAAAATGGTATTTCTCCACGATGCATTGGATATACCGATTTCCTCACCGCCCGATTCACAGATGTCTTTGTTATCCTTATAACCTCCGAAAACCGTTCCGTGACCTTCTCTGACAGTTTCCCAGACACAAGTGCTGCTATCTTATCCTTAAAGCCTTTTCCCATCTTTAATGCTATGATTTTTCATAAATTAGTAGCTCCTTTTTCACTCCAGCTTTTTGCTCCTTTCATTCGTTTTGCAAATATGCCTACATTCCTTTCCATCGTCCCCAAATTCCTGTATTCAATACCTTCAGGAGCTTTGGGCAGTCGTATATCCTCCCTCTCTTTGTAAAGCACAATCCCATCTATATTGTTTTTTATATAATTCTCCAAAATGGTAAGCTTTTTTACTTCACTTTCTACCCCGCCACATGCATATTTTAATTCCTCGATCTTCTTGAAGGCTTTTTCAAATTCTCCTGCCTTAAGCCACCTCATGATATGCCTTCTCGCTTGTTTGTCATATACATTCCTCACCACACTCTTCGCAAGATGGTAAGAATCCAGCTGGAATATATTTGTTTCCAAATCATCACCCTGTCTGATCCAGGACGCTCCATCCCCATTTAATATCCGATACACGATTTCATCCACATTGTATTTTTCTGCTACTACTGCATCCCTGAGTGCTTTAAATTCCTCCGGCTTCATATATCCGGCAAAGGCTGTTTTTTCAACCGTTTTGTACTCTTTGGATGAAGGATACCTTTTTCCCCAGCCCTCGTATACCACTCCTACCTTGAGTTCTTTTTTGCCTTTGGAGGAATTTTCCCTGCTCTTGCCTTGCATCGAAAGCCACAACCCATCTGCTTCTTCAAACAATATGGGCACTTTCTTCCTCCCTGATAACTCATTATTCTCATATGCCTTTATCAAGCGCTTCTCAGCTTCTGCTTGCTTTTCTCCAACCGCTTGGACTATATTCCACACTCCCTGGTGGCTGATGCTCTGACCCGTGAAATCGGACACGGCTTGGGATACTTCCCTGAAGGACATTTCACAGCTGTGTTCAAGTATTTTCTCTACAAGATTGGGAGATACAAGCCCGATGGTATCCAGCCCCAGTGCCTCATCCAGCAGGTATACATGCTCGACACTTCCATCCTCTTTGATTCTTTTATACACGTTCCGATTGACGGATACCTCTCCCATCAATGTTTTTATGGTGGTTGTTCTAGTGCCTTTATGCCTGTATTCGGCTTTGTTTCTTCTCCCTGCAAGTTCTTTGTCTAATTTCTCCATAAACGCTTGCATAAGCATTCGCGCTACTTCACAGCCGATTTCAAAAAATATTCTCTCTATCTCCTTGAATGTTATCTTCTCAACAGTTATACTATCCATATCACGATTCCTTTCGTTTGGTTGTCTCAATAACTTACAAACTACAGGAAAATCGTGATTATGGGAAGACCTATTTTGGGTCCTTCCCATATTTTTTTCGAAATTTGCCTATGATAATTTTACTCGAAGGCACATTTTAAAAATATTTTTGCGTTGTTTTTTACGAAATTTGCCGCTCAAATACTTCCTTACGGCTAAGCTTTTTTTCCAGCCTGGCTCCGTCAATCAGACACGATAGTTCATTCACATCAAGAACCATTGTGGCGCTGTCCCCCTCCGATGGCCAGCGAAAACGCCCGCGTTCCAAACGCTTAAAATACAACCAGAACCCGTCTCCGTCCCATTCGAGGATTTTAAGCCTGTTCCGGTTACGGTTGCAGAACACAAACAATGCGTCTGCAAACGGGTCAAGGGAAAAACTCTCCTGTACAAGCGACATCAGGCCATTTATGGATTTTCTCATATCTGTGTATCCGCAGCAGAGATACACTGGTTTGCCACTCCATCTTATCATAGCGACCTCAATACCCTGCAGACTTTTTTCAGCAGTTCAAGATTTGTTTCATCATTCACAGCAACATGACAGCCGTTAATTTCAATGCCCAACGTTTCTTTTGCGTGTTGCGCCTGTTTCGGCGTAAGTTGCATCCATCCACTCGGCACAATATTACTGGGTTCTTCCGTTTTTGAAAACTCTGTACAAGCAGCCTTCCGTAACTTCTTCTGCCAGTAAAAGTATGCGTTTCTGCTTATCCCTGCCGTCTTACAGAAATCCTTGACACTTTGCCCGCTTTCCTGCTGTGCCTGTATCACTTGTGCCCATTGCGACAATCGGTACTCTGCCGCTACTTTTTGTGTGTCCATACAATCACTCCGTTTCTGGTTGAAAAAGTTTGCTTACTTTTTCAACTTTTTCAACTGTATTTATTGTGATTGTATCAACTTCGCAACTGTTATACTATGTGATGGTATATTTGACGCTTACAAACTCTCGGGGTTCTATCCCCATATTATTTACGATTGAGAACAGCTAATCAAAAACTATCAATAGTAAACAACATCGAGAAAACTGAAGGGTAAAAGCTATTATTTTTCCTGTTCGATATAGCTAGGTATTCTTATAACCGATACTGCACAACAATTTTCAAAGGTCCTGACTCCATTAGTTAATAGCTACCCTCCACATCTTACCACTCTTCCTTTGATAACATCAACTGCATGCACTAAAACGGGCAAGATTGCTTCTAAACATTCCTTTACTGCTTTCGGACTTCCGGGAAGATTTATAATGAGCGTATCTTTCCTGGTTCCGGCAACTGCTCGCGATAATATGGCATTTGGCGAATACTTTGAAGTTTCCATTCTCATTTTTTCGGCAATACCGGCAATTTCTCTGTCAATCACCTTATATGTAGCTTCAGGAGTAACATCCCTGGGACTCAATCCGGTCCCTCCTGTTGTCAATATAATATCCACATTTCCACTATCCGCTAAATCCCTCAAACATTCTGCTATTGTATCCAATTCATCCGGAATTGTTATGTGACTGTTAACTATGCCGATACTTTTTACCGTTTCAGCAATTACTTTGTCACTGATACTTTCCCTTTGACCCCTCGATACACTGTCGGATATCGTTACTACTGCTATTTTAAGCATTTTCTCACCCTTATTTCATCACCTATTTTTATTCTGCCGGATTTTTCTACGACAGCGAATAAACCTTGTTTTGGCATTATACAGTTATTAACTTTCTTAAATATCTCACATTTATTATGGCATTCCTTACCTATTTTTGATACTTTCAATTCTACATCTTTACCAATCAACAGAGAATCACCTATTTCAAGTTTCCCCAAATCGATACCCTGTGTGGTAATATTTTCTGCATAATCACCCGGTTTCAGGACTAAATCAATTTTATTATCCCGGTTGATACTGTTCTGTTTCATAATACTTTCTATAGAAAGAAGACTAATTTGCCTTATATGATTTCCTGAATGTGCGTCGCCTTCAAAACCATAATTTGCAATTGCTTCTATCTCAGCAACAGGATGCTTTGTAGTTCCTTTAACCTTGCTTATATTCAATGAGTAGACCCTTCCAACCACTTTGGACTTCCTCTCTTTCTTATCTTAAAATTTACATATCCTTTGTGTATATTTCTTTGATACTATATAACATTCCTTTTTTTGCCTTCACTGGTTTAATATCATTTGCAATTGATCGGTTTTAAAAGTTGATAACTTAGCAATACAGTTCATCTACTTAAATCTTCCCTGCAAAATTCCCCACTTTTGCCGCCAACCTTTTTAAGTAGCTTAATTTCTGAAATAACTATGCTTTTATCCACTGCTTTACACATATCATATATTGTCAATGCCGCAACAGATGCCGCAGTTAATGCCTCCATTTCAACTCCGGTTTTAGAATATGCCCTGGCAAAACTTCTGATAACAATACGGTTATTTTCAATGTAGAAATCCAATTCTACTTTATCCAAAGGTATTTGATGGCAAAGAGGTATCAACATGCTTGTCTGTTTTGCAGCCATAATGCCCGCACATTTTGACACACTAAAAATATCTCCTTTGGCAACTTTATTTGATTTAACCAACTCAATAAGCTGCTCTGACATCTCTATCGAAGCCTGTGCAACAGCTTCTCTGAATGAAGGCTCTTTATTCGAAACATCCACCATTTTTGCTTTGCCTTCCGTATCCAAGTGGCTCAATTCTTCTGTCAAATTTTATCCTCCTATTCTCATCATTGAACAGAAATCCATTTGTCTATCTTCAACAATCAAACTATGGCTTGCCGGTTTGCTTGCAATTGCTCTAAATAACAGTTTAGCAACCTCGTCAATATTTTGCCCATTTCTAAGACTGTTTTTAATATCAATCGATTCCTGTGCATACAGACACGAAACAAGTCTTCCGTCACATGTCAACCTTATTCTATTACAGTCAGAACAAAACTTACGGCTTAGTGGACTAATAAACCCGATAATCCCATTTGTACCAGATATTGCATAATATTTTGCCGGTCCGTTTCCTTCCACTACTGTCGGCAAAAGGCTGTAAGCCTCATTACATAGTAATTTCATTTCATCGGCAGATACAAACTTTCTTGCATACCCGTCAAGACTGTTTTTTGTCGGCATATATTCTATAAATTTAACGATAATTCCGGTTTGCATGGAAAAGTGAACAAAGTCCAATATCTCTTCAAAGTTAATACCCCTTATAATGACAGTGTTTACCTTAATCTGAAAAAATCCCAATTCTATCGCCTTTTCAATGCCTGTCAGCACATCTTTGAGTTCTCCGTACTTTGTAATTTTCTTATATTTATCTGAGCATAATGAGTCTAAGCTTATGTTTAATCTTTTAAGTCCTGCTTTTTTTAATTCCGATGCAAATTTTTTTATCAAAACTCCATTAGTGGTCATTGATATGTCTATGGCTGAATCAATTTCTTTTATAGAAGAAATTAAAGATACTATATCTTTTCTTAGTAATGGCTCTCCTCCGGTTATTTTTATTTTCCTTATACCATGTAAAAATGCTACCTTAACAAAACTTGCAATTTCTCTTATATTCAGCATATCTTCTTCCATTGCTTGAGTTACACCGCATTGGGGAATACAGTATATGCATCTTAAATTGCATCTGTCAGTTACTGAAATTCTCAGATAATCAATTTTGCGCCCATATTTATCAATTAAAATTTTCATCACCCCGTATACCTCAAGCTAAACTTCATCTTTTTGATGAATCTTTGCATAAAAATTTTTGAATAATAAAATCGGCAATTTTCTCTATATCTTTAAAACGGAACAACTTAATATTATCAAAGCCTTCCGGCAGCTCGAAAGACTTTTCATCAGCAAAATTATCAACTAATGCAATAAGGTTATTATCCGCAGAGGTTATAGGATTATCAAACCGTATAACCTCTATTTTAGGTTTATCCATACTTTTATAACCTTCAGTTATAATGATATCAACATCTGTAAACAGCCATTGTGCTATTTCGTTCAAGTTTTTTTCACAATCAATATTTTTAATCATAGCTATCTTTTCCATAGAAGTTATTACAACTGTATTTGCCCCAGACCTGGCCATTCTCCAAGTATCTTTTCCTTCATGGTCTATATCGAATTTATGAGCATCATGCTTTATGGCACCCACTTTATATCCCTTTTCTTTTAAAATAGGAATTAATTTTTCTATCAGGGTAGTCTTTCCGCTATTGCTCTTTCCAACTACTGAAACTATCGGTACCATTCCAATTACTCCTTATTCGTCCAATAATTGCACTAAAACTCGTTCACCGCTTTTAATTTGAGCTGTATCTTCCGGTACAACTATCAAACAATTGGATTGCAGCATCGAATTAAGTGCACCGGAGCTCTGAATTCCAACAGGTTTCGTAAAATATGTCCCGTCCCTGTAACAAATGCGCCCCATAATGTAATGTCTTCGTCCGGATTTTACAGATATGTCACTCTCTAAAACTGCATATCGTTCGACAACTGGGTTATCTATCCGTCCCTGCATTTTAAACATAGCAGGTAATACAAACTCTCTAAAGGTTACCAATGTAGAAATCGGATTGCCGGGCAATCCAAATACCAACGTATTTCCCTTAACTCCAAAAAGTGTCGGTTTCCCAGGTTTAATGGCAACCTTCCAAAATTTTATATTTACTCCCTTTTCTATTAATACTTCTTTCACAAAATCATAGTCTCCGACAGATACTCCTCCGGAAATTAAAAGTATGTCCGAATTTAAGCCTTTTTCAATACTTTTACATATCGCATCTTTATTGTCCTTGGCAATACCTAGTCTTACAGGTATTCCCCCATATTTAATGACACTCGCATATAAACTGTAACTATTAATATCTCTTATTTTACCCGGTGACAATTCCTCTCCTATATCGATAATTTCATCTCCAGTGGCCAATATACTCACACTGGGTGCTTTGGCAACACTGACAGTATGAAGATTCTGTGCGGCAAGCATTCCTATATCAACCGGGGATAATTTTTTGCCTTTCGCAATTACTACCTTTCCCCGTGTTACATCTTCACCTTTGTATCTGATATTCTCTTTCTCTTTTACGCCGCGAAACACTTTTACCAGTTTGCCTTCCGCTTTTGTATACTCAATTGGAACAACTGCGTCAGCTCCTTCAGGAATCGGAGCACCGGTCATTATTTTTATAGCGCTTCCATTCTTCAATCTGCCACAATAAGTATATCCTGCAGGGATTTCTCCAACTATCTCAAGACATACAGGCTGTTCAGAGGATGCTCCTTTAAGTTCGGATGAAATAACTGCATAACCATCCATAGCTGAATTGTCAAAAACAGGCAGGTCAATATCCGAATATATATCGCATGCAAGGATTCTGTTTAACGAAGATGTTATATCTACCACTTCTGAATCTACTTTTACCACACTATTCAATACAATTTCTTTTGCTTCTTCAATCCTTAACATATAAACCTCCGGATAACCTCTGTCAAAACAACTAACAAGTTATGTATTGCTGTTTCCTGTTTTTCATTTCCTTTATAAGTGCCGGAACAATTCGCTCTATTTCGCCGACTATACCCAAATTTGCAACTTTAAATATTGGTGCATTCGGATCTTTGTTAATTGCAATTATGTATTTAGCCGACATCATACCCGCCAAGTGCTGTATTGCACCCGAAATTCCGCAAGCAATATAAATTTTAGGCCTGACACTTATACCTGTCTGTCCAATCTGATGACTGTATTCAATCCACCCGGCATCCACCAATGCCCTTGATGCTCCGACTGCCGCGCCCAGGCAATCTGCAAATTCTCTAATTAGTTCAAGATTCTGAGGTTTCTGAATTCCCCTGCCGGCTGACACAATAACATCTGCATCAGCCAAATTAACTTTCTGAACTTTATTCTTGATAAAACCTATTTTTTTAACCTTTAAGTTCTGAGAAATAACAACATCGGGCCTTATAATTTGTCCAACCCTGTCAAAATCAGGCTCTACAGGTCTCATTACCTTAGGCCGCACCGTACACATTTGTGGTCTGCGGTTCGGACAAATTATTGTAGCCATCAAATTTCCGCCAAAAGCGGGTCTGGTTTGCTTTAACAACCTCTTTTCAACGTCAACCTCCAAGCAAGTGCAATCGGCAGTAAGACCCGTATTCAGCCTGGATGCTATGCGTGGCGCCAATGAACTTCCATATGTGGTTGCACCTATTAGAAAAATCTCCGGTTTATTTTGAAGTACAACCTGTGTAATTATGTCCGCATACAGTTCATCATTGAAGTATTCCAAAAGCGGATGATCTATTTGAAAAACTATATCTGCACCAAATGCAAAAAGTTCTCTTATCATTTTATCAGTATTAATTCCAAGTAGTACCACCGATACATTTGTACCCAATTGTCGGGCCAATCGCTTGCCTTCCCCCAACAATTCATGAACAACACCAGGTATCTTTCCGTCTCTCTGTTCTCCAAATATCAATATTCCTCTGTATTCATCAATATCGGGTTTACTTGTAACAAAATTATCATGACTTATCGCATTAAAACTGCATTTTGAGATACAAACGCCACATAATGTACAGTTGTCATCTATATAAATTACGTTTTTATCTTCTTTTATCGCATTACAAGGGCATACATTCAGACATTGCAAACACTTAACACATTTGTCGGACAAAATTTCTAATTTTGCCATTAAAAACACTCCAAGTCATTAATTTTTGTCAGAATAATTAACATTTGTTCAATAACTGCCCAGAATTATCCTCAACTATTTTTGTATAAAATATCCATAAGTTTATCCGCAACGATCTTTGCTTGCTGTTCAGGCTCTCCGTTTAGTATTTCATTTTCAACATGATGCTCAGGTGCAAATGTGTCCAATACATAGGTAGGTGAACCGGCAATTCCACATAATTCAAAATCAATATCAATATCCTTGGCTGTCCAGACGGGTATTTCTGCTTGCATAGCTTTTCTTAAGCCGAATAATGAAGGAAGCCTTGGTTCGTTGATTTCTTTTACAACTGTTATCAGTCCGGGTAAACGCATTTCAACAATCTCATATCCGTCTTCCAAAAGCCTGTGACATTTTATAGGATCCTTTGATATTTCTTCAATTTTACTAACGCATGTTATATGCGGTATTCCAAGTTTTTCAGCAAGGCTGGGACCTACTTGAGCGGTATCTCCATCCGTTGATTGTCTTCCACAAATAATTAAATCATAGTTACCGATTTTTCGTATACCTGCTGCCAAGGTACGGGAAGTCGCAAGCGTATCAGCGCCGGCAAAAGCTTTATCACTTAACAAAACTGCATTGTCTGCTCCAATTGCTATTACTTCTCTTAGCAATTCTACCACTTGTGGTATTCCCATACTAATTGCAGTTACATTGCCTCCTACAGATTCTCTTATCCTGATACTCTCTTCTACTGCATAAAGATCAAACGGATTTATAATGCTATTGCTGCCTTCACGAATAATGGTATTGGTATCTTTATTGATTTTTACATTTGCAGTTTCCGGCACTTGTTTAACACAAACAATAATATTCAATAAAAATCAGCTCCACTTTAAACAATGTCTTTACATTAACCGTTCATTAAACAGTTGTTAATAAGTTCATCATATTTTTCCATAATATCAACTACAATCTTGTTTGAAGCAGACAAAAAATTATAGTTGTCTATCTTAGATATTGGCAATACCTTTATTGAAGTTCCCGTGAGAAATGCAGCCTCAATATTTGACAGTTCGCTAACAGGTAAAGCCTTCATTACCAAATCTATTCCCAATTCGCTGCAAATATTTATTACAAGACTTCTTGTTATCCCTTTTAACACAAGATCATCCGGTGCGGTAAATACTTTTTCTCCTTTAACAAAAAATATATTGGACTTGCTGCCTTCAAGTATCTCATTGCTCGAATTTACCAAAAGTATCTCGAATGCTTTAGTTTCTATTAATCTTTTGTGTATAGCATCTATATAATCAGTATTAATCTTCTTGATATTCGGATCATCTCTCTCAATGTTGAATAGACTTACAAATACCCCTTTCGAGTATTCTTCTATTTTAGGATAATAAAACTCACTTAAATACATTGCAACCACCTGACAGCTATCTACAACCGTAGCCACAATCTTCACATTACAGTTTTCCAATTTTTGGACCGAAATTAGTTTTTCAATATCCGCTCTTATAACTTCCAAATCATATATAAAACGTGTACACATTAAAGAAAATGATTTTTCCAATCGTAATAAATGTTCTTCAAGGAAAAGGGGTATACGATTAACAATACGCACAACTTCATACACAATTTTATCTGCTTTAATTAAATTTAGTTCATCTATCATCTTAGTTTCATGATTTATTATGCAATAATCACCTATAGAGTCGGAAACGACCATTGCTGTCTCACCTCGTAATTTCGATTGATACTTAGCGTGTAGCGTGCTCAAATTCCAAACTGAACATTTGAAAACATCATCATTTACCACAGCAAACACCTTTTGTAATCGCATCCGTTAACAGCTTCAGACTTTCCAAAACTTGCTCCCTCTTGTTCTCCGGAATATTTTCGTATATTTTTTTGAAATAGTTATTCATTGTATACTCTATTTCTTCAAATACTTTTTTACCTTCTTCAGTTAATGATATGGTAACATATCTTCTATCATTCGGATCTATCTCCCTGTTAGCCAAACCCTTATTGACAATATTGTTAACGGTTCTGCTCATTGTGCTGTTGTCAACATTTAATTTTTCCGCCAATTCACTCAGCGAAATATTGCCACTGCGACCAATTTCCGTAATTGCATGGCATTGTGTAAAAGATACCCCACAACATGAAGATTCCATTTCATTCAGTATCCCCAGTTTTGCTTCAATTTGTCTTATCAGTTCTCTTAATACTTTTTCACGATTTGATGTAATCATCTAAATCCACTCCTAGACCACAATATATTTTTCGATATAATCTAAAAACTTTTATGAATGTATTCTTCCTCTCGCGTCAGAACGGCACCTCTGACAGCTCCGTTTAAACTTTACTCCAGGATACCTGTTTTCAAGCTCTTTCTTAATCTTGCAAAATTCATCATGCGTTAAAGGCTCAATCGTTTCAAACCTGGTTCCACTCACAGAAAGCAGAGGGATAATATTTATTATATCAATTTTATATTTACAAAGAAATTGTATCAAATCATTAATTTCTTTATCGTTAACTCCCGGTATAAAAACAACATTTATTTTAATTTTTAAACCCTTAATGCCAGTTAAAATATCCAATGCAGCCTTTTGCAATCTCAAAATAAGTTGTCCTGCAGATTCTCCTTCATAATATTTACCCCGATAATAAATAAATTTATATATTTTGCAAAGAGTACTGACATTTATAGAATTAATAGTGAGAGTAATATAATCCATACCGATTTCTTTTATCTTATCGGCACAATCTTCTACCCCAAAACCATTTGTACACATACATTTTTTGAAATCAGGATAATTCCGATTTATAATTTCAAATGCAGAAAAAGTATTATCAGGGTTTGCAAGCGGATCACCCGGTCCTGCAATTCCAATAATCCTGCAATCATTATATATTTCCAAACTTTCATTAACATAGGTGGGTATATCATTTACATCTATTATTTTTTCAGTGACACCGGGCCTTATTTCATATTTTGAAAATGCCCTCTTGCAATAATTACATTTAGTATTACATTTATTTGCTATCGGCAAGTGAATTCGACATCCCGATTCAATTTCATCAAAACAAGGGTGAAACACCTCAGTCATATATATACCTGCTTTCAAAACAATTATTTACATAAATCCCAATTTCTTAAAATAAATAGTTTAGTTAATAAGATAGATGATTGAAAAACTAACAATCATCATCCTATTAACCATCTATTAACCATTTAAAATAAGTCTTTGCAAATATTGATATTAAAATAAAACCTTTTATATCAATGACAAGTCTTTTAATACTTGATCCATTTTTTTCTGATACGGTTCACTCAATGGAGTCAGGGGTAATCTCAATTCATTGGATATTTCCCCCATCTTATACAAAGCATATTTTACAGGTATTGGATTTGCTTCGAAGGAAAGTGCCTGGAAAAGGGGCAGCATTTTAGTGTTAATCTCCAAAGCTTTTGCCAGGTCGCCTTTTTTGACACTGTCATAGAGTTCAACCAATTCTTTTGGCATAATATTTCCTATAACAGAAATAACACCATGCCCTCCAACCGTCAGCAGCGGCAAGAATGTAGCATCATTTCCGGACAATACACTGAAGTCAGGTTTTGTTTGAGATACCATTATACTTACCTTTTCCATATCAGAAGAAGCTTCTTTAATACCAACATATCTTTCCAGTTTAGATAATCTTACAACTGTCTCAACTTTAATATCCACTACTGTCCTACTTGGCACATTGTATATTATCAGAGGAATATTTTTTGTTTCATCATGAATGGCTTTATAGTGAAGATATAAACCTTCTTGTGTAGGCTTAACATAATAGGGAACTACCAATAAAGCTGCATCAACCCCTATCTTTTCAGCCTCTTGAGTCAGGTAAATAGCTTCATGAGTCGAATTTGCCCCGGAGTTTGCAATAACTTGTATTCTGTTTCCTACTATTTCCTTGGAGAGCCTGAATAGATTAATATGCTCCTCCATGGACAACATGGAAGATTCTCCCGTACTTCCGCAAACTATTATACCTGCTATTCCCGATTTAATTAATCTCTCCAGATACGCCTCATATACTTTTTCGGCTATTTTTCCGTTTTCAAATGGAGTAACAACGGCTACATATACGCCTTCAAACCTCATAAACAACACCTCTTTCAAGATTTTTTAGAAATCTTATCCAAAACATTGCTTAAAATACTTACAGCCTCATCAATTTCAGCCCTGGAAATATTTAAAGCCGGCATAAACCTTAGTGTTTTTGTATTCGGAGCATTAATAATCAAGAAATTATTCAAGCATTCATCTCTTATCTCGTTAGCAATTTCTTTATGTAACCCAATTGCAAGCAGCAGGCCTTTTCCTCTTACTTCCTTTATGATATCATATTGTTCCATCAATTTATATAATTGCTCAGTAAAATATTCACCCATTTTTTTTGCGTTATTGCACAAATCCGAATTGATAATCTCCTCAACTACCGCCTTTCCTACTGCAGTAGCCAAAGGTGTCAT
Organism: Pseudobacteroides sp.; assembly: GCA_035370245.1. Lineage (GTDB taxonomy): Bacteria > Bacillota > Clostridia > Acetivibrionales > DSM-2933 > Pseudobacteroides. Next base: position 30,625 of record DAOOVO010000018.1, on the reverse strand, counting down.
ACTATAGGTTCCACCCTGATCTCCGGCTTCAAAACAGCATACCCTGTCTTTTGCAAGAAGAGCCGAAAGCGGGAATCCTCCTCCTATGCCTTTTGCAAGTGTCATTATATCAGGTTCGATTTCATAATATTCATATGCAAACATGTGTCCCAGCCTGCCTAATCCGGTTTGTACCTCATCGATTATAAGTAAGATATTATTTTCATCACAAAGCTTACGTACCTGTTTAACATATGTTTTATCGGCTACTATTACACCACCCTCTCCTTGAACAAGCTCAAGCATAACGGCACAGGTATTTTCGGAAATTGCTTGTTTTAACGACTCGATATCATTGTATTGTACCTTTGCAAATCCCTGCGGTCTAGGATTATAAAGGTTCTCCCACGCTTTTTTGCCCGAAGCGGCCATCATAGCCAATGTTCTTCCATGAAAACTATTCCAGGCAGTAATAATTTCAAAAGCTCCGTTCATATGTTTTTGACCGTATTTTCTGGCCAGTTTAATAGCACCCTCATTCGCTTCTGCTCCAGAATTAATAAAGAAGACTTTATCCATACAGGAGATTTTTGTAAGCAAATCTGCAAACTCTATTGCAGGCACATTATAAAAAGAAGGACTTGGGTTTATCAGTAATTTTGCTTGATTTGTCAAAGCATCAACCATTACTTCGTGAGAGTGGCCCAAACAACACACAGCCCAGCCCGCTATCATATCCAAATACTTGTTGGAATTACTATCCCATAGATATGAACCCTTACCTTTTACAAAAACTATATCCGGACGATTGGTAACATACATTAAAGATTTTTCCGCTTTTTGCAGCAATTCTGCAGAATCGCCGTAACAATCACATGACATATCGAAATCACCATTCCTTTAACAAATAAATATTTCCCTTCGATTACTATAATGCATTTTTATAATGCTGTTATTACTGCAAATAATTATAGTAATTAAGTTTAATATATATTAACTGTTCATAATTTTCAACGTTAATAAATATATTTTTTTCTTTCCAACTTACTCATACTGCAAATTTAATGCTAAAATCAGAATAATCTACCGTTAAGCAAATTATTTAACAGTAGATTACTCTGACTACTTTGGATTTTCAATATTCATTAGCAGCAAGTTTTTCTCTTGGTCTTTTTCCTGTCTTCCTCTGTCGGCCTCTTGTAACTAAACAGATCACAGCAACTATCTTCGCAACAGCACCCATTTACCTCGTTAACAGACTCATTTACACTGCTTTTTTCAATAGCTTGTTCATTTGTTTTGATTTTAACATCTTCCTGGCTCACATTTAATCCTCCCTTCATGCAGAATATTAATAGTATCTGTTAATAATTTTGTTATACCATTGCTCAAAGAAATGTAATACTCCTTCGTATCCTGCTACAGGATGTCGGTTAAAGTATATTTCTCTTGCGCCCGGATAACAAATATTAATATATGCAGGTTCACAAGATTCTTTTGCAAAATAATATTCAGTATCACTTCCCAGCAAAACCTGAGGCTTCAAGTTTTGTATACTTTCTTTTACTATCTGATTATCACCCGTAATAATTACTTCCGTTAAAGAAGATACTTCCTTAATCTTGGCTTTAATTTCATCAGCATCTTCAATCGACAAACTTTTTACAATTACTGTGTCTATTTTGTCTTCAAATTCATTTACTATAATCCTTAAATATGCCAGTGCAATTTCCGGAGGCCCAACTATCATCTTTTTTAATTTTTTTATATTTTCAAAAAGTCTGAAAGTGTTTACTTTGCCCATGCCGTTATTAAATTTTCTCTTAATAGCAGTTCTTTTTTCTTCCAGCAGGGGTGATATATCGTTCTTGTTTTGCAAAGCCTCTGCAATACTTTTAATAAAAAATTCCGTTTTTTCCGCACCTATAGGATACGGTAAAGATATATACGGAATCCCAAACCTCCTGCTCATATATTCGCAAGCATCCAGCCCAATTGGCGAACATATTATTACATTCAGGCGTGCACGACAATAATCTCTTATATCTTCAACAGTTGCATTACAAAATAACGGCCTTGCTTTAATTCCAAATTCATTTAGCAAATCAGACAGATATTTGACATCCTCTTGCCAACTTGAACTTATACAAACCGGGCTGATTAAATTTACCAGCGGATAAGTATTATCACCGTTTTCACACAATTTTTCAATTAATGCTCTCATAGCCACATTCATTCCAGATGTCTGCGTGTTAAGAAATCCTCCACCGTCAACTCGAATTACAGGAATCGGCAGGTTGGCAAGTTTTATTAATCCGTCAATATCATCTCCAATTATTTCAGATGAGCAAGTGGTTATTACAGCCATTAAATCGGGGCTATTTTCGTAAAACTCGTCAACTATTTTTTCGCTTACATTATGCTCCCCACCAAAAACAGTGGACTTTTCACACATCTCAGTATAGTTTATATTTAAAGGGTAATTTATTGAGGCTTCGTAAGCCGGATAAACACACCCTTTCGGTCCATGAATAACAACTGAAGAATTCACTATTTGGGCAATTACATGGCTGACGCCAAGTATACCGCATTTTTCAATTGAATCAATGCATAGATTTGTATTTCTCATATTTTCAACCTTCCACAAATAATGAATATTTATTGCTCTTTCTTTTTAATGCATTGAACATTTCCTGATATATTTTTCTTGTACCGTTAAACCCGTATACAGGATTATGTGCAAACCTATACTTAAAAACTGTTTGGTTGGGAAAATAATTATTGTTGCAAAAAATCACCGGGTCTCCCAAATAATCTATTAATCCTTTAACATCTTCAATATACTTTGAAGCAAATACTTTCACGTCAAGTCCGTCTTCCAATACTTCTTTTTCAAATATGGGTAATTTGTCTTTAACTATTGAAGGTTCGACACCTACAACTATAGGGTCCATTTCCAGTTCATATGCCAGCTTCACCAGCGCAAGCATACGTTCTCCGGTCTGTGTCCAGATAATACACTTTCGTCCTTTTCCTATTTCATTTACTAATTTCCTACGCTGCTCTTCCAGCTGCTTAACTTCCTCTATTTCTTCAAGATTAACATCCAACTGAAGAATTCTTATAATCTCATTTAGCCACTTCTTTGTGGCAAATAACCCCATTGGATATGTGACCTTTGAATAAGGAATATTAAATTTGTTGTTCAGTTCCTCAAAAAGCCCCATGCCAAAGAATAAGCATAAAGCAACATTCAATTGTGCATTTTGCATTTCATAAAAATCTTCAATTGATATACCTTGATTAAATATTTTGTTTAATTTTACGCCAATCATTTCAAGCATTCTCTTTATTTCATTTATTTCTTCCTGCTTTGTCTGATCCCAAATCCAACGCCTTAAAAACAGATTTACACTTTTTTGTTCTCCATTTCTGTCAGATTTATCCGATGTATGCATGTCCATTGGCATATGCTTGGCTAAAAGTTTAAATGCCATCTCTGTGCCGCGTCTGTAGGATTTCCCGGAAAATCCGCCTGAATTTAGATAAATTGTTTTTCTTCTTATTTCTTCAGGCAACCCCTCTATACATCCTTCAACATCATCTCCGATTATATCCGCACAGCAATTGGTCAAAACAGCAATGATTTTGGGATTGTACTGATTGTTTACTTCATTTAGACTATCTATCAACTTCTTTTCCCCGCCGAAGATAACTTCTCTATTTGTAAATGAAGTTGATAAATGAGGTTTATTATCACACTCTCCTAAATGTCCCATTGCCGGAAGAAATCTTCTATTGCCCAGACAACCGGAAGGACCGTGCACAAGAATTACTACATCATTAAAATAATTTAAAATATCGAATGCACCCCAAAATGCACAAAATTGGTGCATGTCAATACAATCCCTGATATTTAAATTGTCAGCTTTTACTTCTTTAACCAATGTACTTAACATTGCTATCTTGCTTTCAACTTCTTTGCTCATTATCTACATCCTATCTTTTTATTAACGGTTCCTTAACTAATTTATCAAACTCCTCATCCGTTAAAGGAGTAGGAATTACAAAATTTTCGTTTTCAAGAATGCTCTTGGCCAACTCTCTGTAAACTTGAGCCTGATTGGAATCAGGACTGCCCTCCATTACAGTCTTTTCAGCCAACTCACATTCTTGAACAATGTTATCTCTTGGAATCCATCCAATAACCTGTGTGCTTAATTTATCCGAAAGCAAACTTACGATTTCTTTCTCTAAGTATGCATTACGCCGGTTGCATATAATTCCGCCCAATCGTACATCACTTCTTTGACCGAATCTATTGATGGCTTTTGCAATGTTGTTGGCAGCATATAATGCCATTACTTCCCCCGAGGTAACCAAATATACCTCTTTTGCAAATCCCATTCTCAGCGGAACTGCAAAACCGCCACAAACAACATCTCCTAAAACATCGTATACTACTACTTCAATGTCCAATTCCTTAAATAAGTTTAGCTGCTCAATAATTTCAATAGCCGATATAATCCCTCTGCCTGCACATCCTATTCCGGGCTCCGGTCCTCCGGCTTCTATACAGTATGTACCGGCAAATCCTTTAGTAACTATTTTATCAATTGAAATGTCCTTTGAATTTTCTTTGACATAATCCAAAATATTCGGCATTTTTCTTCCGCCAACCAAGTTCTTTGTAGAATCAGCTTTCGGATCGCATCCGATTTGCAATACCCTGTATCCCATTAAACCCAATGCAGCTGATATATTTGAACACGTAGTTGATTTTCCGATTCCACCCTTGCCGTAAATAGCAATTTGCTTTATACTTTTCAATTTTTTCACCTTTTTCGTTCATTTTACTATGTTAAAACTTCAATTCTGTGCTATTTGTCCATATTTGAAAAGTTTATGATAAAATCTTTTGCAAAACTTCGTCATTTAAAATTGAATAATCCAATGAAAGACTTTTCAAATCGGGAAATGCTTGTTGCAGAATTTTAGGCAAATTGGTTTTAAGCTCAATTGTTTTTTCATCAGCCGAAGTTTTAGTAAACCCAAACTTTTCAAATAATGCAATTGCCCTGTGATTGCCGTTCCAAGTCTCCAGCATTGCACAATCAATGCCCTTCTTCGCAGATAAAATCATAGAATAGCTTAATAATGAAAAGCCAACTCTCATTCTTCTATATTTAGGGCTGACATTTACCAAGCTAATATGTGCTGAGTTATCAGAATTAAATGTAATATACAGCATGCCGCAAATGCTTTCGGTTTTCTCATCAAAAGCAATTATAAACTCAGACGCATTTCCGTCAACTGCCTCAACTTTTTCCATTATCTCATTAATAGGCCGTTGAGGGCAGCAAATATTTTCTTGCGAAAAAGAGCTTTCCTGCTTCCAATTATTAAATAAATCTTCAATAAATTCTCTCAACTTAACTTCGCAACCGTAATCAGACAGTTGTTTAATAACCATAATCATCCCACTTTTCCTACAAAAATTATAATTACAAAAACTATAATAAATTAGTTTTCTATTCTGATTCAATCAGAATTATTTATCATCATACATATATAATATTAGATAATAGTTGCATATGTCAATAGTTTCGTATGTAAACCAAATTCCATATGATTTTAACAATGTCTCCATTGAATTGCCTTCTTTATAGCTATTTCCTCGTTATAAAATCAAGCATATCGTCAAATTCATTCAAATTAAGTTGTTGTTTACTGTCGGAAAGAGCCAGTTCGGGAATTGGATGAACCTCTACCATGATACCGTCAGCACCTGCTGAAAGAACAGCTTTTGCAATATTATTAACTATATCTTTTCTCCCAAGTGAATGGCTTAAATCGGCAATAATCGGTAATTGTGTTTCCTTTTTTATAATAGGGATTGAAGAAATATCAAGTGTATTTCTTGTTTTTGTTTCATAAGTTCTGATTCCGCGTTCACACAAAATTATCTTTTTATTTCCATTTAACGCAATATACTCTGCAGCAAAAATTAATTCCTGGATTGTTGCACTAATTCCTCTTTTCAATAATACCGGATGATTGGTTTTACCTACCTCTTTTAACAGTTCAAAGTTTTGCATATTTCTTGCACCAATTTGAAGTATATCTGCATATTGTGCTACCAAATCCACCTCTCTTGTGTCAACCACTTCAGTAACACTAAACAGCCCATAACGTTTAGAAACTTCACGTAATATTTCCAGGCCTTTTTTCTTCAGTCCCTGGAAGTCATATGGCGATGTCCTTGGCTTGTAGGCGCCTGCTCTTATAAATTTAATATTTTTCTCTCTTAAATGTCCGGCGATTATTTCAAGATATTCAGGCGTTTCAACTGCACACGGTCCTGCAATTATAAATAATTCATTGTCAGCTAATCCAAACATCTCATGAACACTCATAAAGCATTCCTTCGAGCTTGAACTTACCAACAGCTTTTTTTGATGACTAATACCCATAAATTTCAATGATGCAGAAAATATGGTACTAAAAATCTCTCTTACAAGTTCATTATATAAGGGACCGCTATTTTGTCCCAGGATTTTCTCCATCATTTCTGTTTCACGTTCAGCATCAAAATATTCAATCCCCTTTTGATCTTTTAAATCCACTATTTCCTTTATTAATTCTGTTCTTTTATTGAGCAATTCAAGAATAGAACTATTAACATCATCAATTTCCTGTCTTAAAGTTTTTAAACTCTTACTCATATTACCCTCGTAAAAATAATTCTTTTTATTTATAAATTTATTTATAAATTTTATAAATAAAAAAGCTATTATTTTTCTAATTCCATATTGTAAAACCTACATTTCTCTTTTTTACAATTTGGCTGAAATGTAGCCGCCCAACACTTTTTGTATTTAATTTGCTTTTCGGGAAACTCAAGTCCAAAGTATTTTTTTGATAGTTCTATTCCTTTTTCCAAAACTGCTCTTACTGATGAAACACAACAATATGGGCCTCCCAACTCAGCAACTTCGTGTAAACCTTCTGCAGTTACTCTATTTGCTATGCTACGCTCTTTATCTGAATTTGGAGTAGCATTCAGCAAAACACTAAAGCTTGTACCTAACGCTACAGCCGAACCACAAGCACCATAATATCCACACCATCCTCCGGGTATATCGTAAGCTCTTGAAACTCCTTCCAGTACATCATCATTTGTTATATGATTAGTAACATTTTTTACTGCTGTCAGAAAAGCTGCTGCCGTTATAGGGTGGGGTGTATGTCCGGAAATCCCGCATTTGCTCATAATTTTTTCTGCTATATCCAGAGGATTCTTTAAATCAACAGTAGGAATAAATTCATAAAGCTTGTCCATGACCTCTTTTGCTGCACACACCTTACAAAGATAGTGATTATTTGAGCAAATAATGTATGATTCTTCTTCTTTGCCGCAAAACTCACACTTTGCGTTGAAAAAATCCTCTTTGTACAGGATAATGGAATTACATATAGAACATTTTCCAAAACTCATAGTATCAACCTCACAAAAAATTACTAAATATATTTAACTCCTTTGCTTAAGGAGATTCAAATACATATTAAGTGCTAAACCGTCTTTAACATAAATACAGACCACAAAACTTCCGTAGATTTTGTTTTAGAAATAAAATACGCTTCGCTGTTTTTCAAGCTTGTATCATTTGTTAATGCCAAATCTACTTTTCCGTCTTCCAACAACATTAAAGATTCTGTTGTAGAATTTGCCTCAACAATTTCATAGTTTTTATATCTAAACTCAGTTGTATCCATCAATTCTTGCAGTAGATGTTCAACTGCTTTACAAGTCGAAATGGATAATGTGGGCTTATCATACAAATTCTTTTTATCGAGCATTGCAATTCCATATTCCGGTGTTTTATTTATAAAAGTAAATCCAAGTTCAATGGTAGTGTCCCAGTAAAAATAAGTCATTTTACCGTAAGCATTTGGTAAAAGAATAAAGTCTGCATTTCTTTTATGAATCTCATTTAATGCCAGCTCAAAAGAATTATATAAATCAATTTTCAAATTAGCCTGTTGGTTTCTAGTTTCTATATATTTTTTAAAAACTTTTGCCGCTTCGCTGCTTGTTGTGCCTTCGGGTCCAAGTGTAGCCATTGTTACAGAATTTTTCATGTCTATGTATTTAAACAATTTATCTCTTTGGCAGCGACATTTGCTGCACAACAAATCATTATTTTGCAAATTACACATTTCCATCTCCCCCCAACTACACGTTGAACTTTTTCTCTTTTATATAATTGATTAATCCATTATGCTTTACAATTTCATCAATTATACTCATGTTATTCATACTAAACTCAAATTTTTTATTATTGCTTTTGTTTATAATAAGTTTGTTTTCAAAATCAACTTCTATGTTGTCTCCGGTAGAAACATGGTCATAGATCTCGTGATTTATCACCAGCATTAAACCTATATTAATTGCATTACGGAAGAAAATCCTTGCAAATGATTTGGCTATAATGCATTTTATACCGCATGCTTGTATGGCAACGGGTGCAACTTCCCTTGAAGACCCACAACCAAAGTTTTCACCCGCAACAATGATATCACCATCCTTAACATTTTTATAAAATCCTTCTCTGATATCATTCATACAATGCCGTGCCAACTCTTTTTTATCCAAAGTTACACAATATCTGGCCGGTATAATTACATCGGTATCAATATTGTCTTCAAATTTATGGACATATCCGTTAATTTTCATATTGCACATCCTACCTGAATAATGAATTTATAAAAACTAACTGCTTTAATGGCATAAGCATTTTAGAAATCCGGTATTTGTATTCTACCTTTTATTGCCGAATAAGCAGCTATCGCAGGATTACATAAATAGACCTGCGCCGAAGGATCACCGTTTCTGCCGAAAAAGTTTCTGTTAGTTGTAAAAAGTCCTATCTCATTATTTGCAAGGACTCCCATATGCCCTCCCATACACGGTCCGCACGTGGGAGGTGATATTAAGGCCCCGCTCTTTATAAAATCAATCAGAATATTTTCTTCTTCCATCTGTTTCAACACTTCTTGTGAACCTGGTATGATAATTAATTTAACATCATGGTGAACCTCATTATTTTTCAAATACTTATGAGCTATTCTAAAATCTTCTATTCTTCCGTTTGTACAAGAACCGATTACAACCTGGTCAATCTTTAAATTCACCAACTCTTTTGCAGCTTTAATATTTCCGGGACTATAGGGGCATGCAATAACCGGTTCGATTTTGGATACATCAATCTCAATTATTTTTTTGTATCCGGCACCGTCATCAGATTTCATATGTACGTACTCTGTTTTTATATTTTTCTCTCTGAGATATTTTTCCGTGACATTATCTGCATTTACAATTCCAGCTTTGGCTCCCATTTCAACAACCATATTGCAAAGTGTCAGTCTGCTTGAAATATCAAGATTCTGTATTAATTCGCCGTCAAACTCAAGCATGTCATAGTTGGCTCCATTAATGCCCAATTGACCGATTAAATACAAAACCAAGTCCTTTGCGTAGACTCCCTCAGGCAGTTTACCGGATAATATGATTTTTGTAGTTTCAGGAACCTTAAACCATAATTTTCCTGTTGCCCATACACATGCCAAGTCCGTAGACCCAACTCCGGTTGAAAATGCACCCAGGCCGCCATATGTACATGTATGCGAATCTGCCCCGACAATGATATCATAAGGTTTAATAAAACCTTTTTCGGGCAATAGCACATGACAAATACCGCTTCTGCCGATTTCAAAAAAGTTCTTTATATTCTGCTTCCTGGCAAATTCTTTCATCTTAAGTGCAAATTTAGCAGTCGCAATATCTTTGGCCGGAGCAAAATGATCGTTTACCAAAACAATTTTTTCCGGATTGACAACATTATCAAGCCCAAATTCATTAAATTTCTCAATGGCAAGCGGTATGGTTGCATCAGTGCCCATAGCCAGGTCCACAGGGGAAAATATTATGTCATTGGCATAAACAGCTCTTCCCACTTTATTTGAAAATATCTTTTCCACCAATGTCTGCTTCATAAAAAACCTCAAAACATATTTTTATACTATTCATTATTAATTTTCCGTATAAAGTCTTCTCTAATTGGGTAAAAGATATCGTATGATTTAAACGGAACTTTTGAGATTTTAGCGGAATGAGGTACATTTGCAGGAATAATACATGCGTCACCCGCACTCATCTTTTTCTCTATTTCCCCGTATTTAATAGTCATTTCCCCTTCGACAACAACTGTAATTTGTTCACTGTCATGGCTATGAGTAGGAAGGTCAATCGTTTCTCTGAATTCAAATTTGCTGACGGTTATATTTTCAGAGGAAATTACATACATATCGGCATTTTCCCCAATTAGCTCATTTTTTACCTTTGTCCAATTATCAATACTCATTGTTGAATAATTATCCCCTTAATTTTTTATATTCGGCTATTATATCTTCCACAGTGTAATACACACCAACTTTTTCATTATTTTTCATATGTCTCCAGAAATCTGTCACTTCTTCTTCTGACAACTCAAATCCGTTAATTTTTAAAATGTATTGGATTGTATGTTTTCCCGCATGTTTCCCCAACTCGTATTTTCTAAAGCGCCCTACCAGTTGGGGGTCGAATAACTCATAGGTATTTACATCTTTTAACATTCCATGGATATGTATACCGGATTCATGGGAATATGCATTTTGACCGACAATAGGCTTGAAAATATCCATTGAAATACCCGAATACTTTTCAACGGTTTTTGATAATTCTCCCAAAATTTTTGTATCGTATTTTAAATCTTGTTTGTACAACACTTTTAAAATCATAATTATCTCTTCCAATGAGGCATTTCCTGCTCTTTCACCCATTCCGTTGACAGTAGGAGAACAATATCCTCCCCCTGCCAACAAGCCGGCAATTGTATTTGCTGTTGCAAGCCCCATATCATTATGACAATGTACACCTATCGGTGCTTTCAAATGATTAACCAATTTCTTAATAAAATTATAAGTTCTCTCCGGAGTCATACAGCCAATTGTGTCTGTAGTTCCAAGAATATCTGCCCCTTCTTGCTCTGCCATTGACAATATCTCAAGAAGTACATTAAAATCCGTTCTTGTTGAGTCTTCTACTCCGAACTCAACAAACAGACCTTTATCTTTAGCATACTTAATTGCATCCATTGCTTTTTGAACCAGCTTTTTTCTGACAGTAGGGACATCATCGCCAAATTTTGCTTTTATGTGGATGTCCGAACCCGGAATAAATAAAATAACTCCTCCAACACCACATGAATAAGCATGGTCAATATCTTCACGGACAACACGACACATACTCATTATTCGCATTTTCAAGCCTAAATCACATATTTTTCTTATTGAAAGCCTTTCTTCCTCTGAAGTCGCTGCAAAACCGGCATCAATTGATTCAACCCCAACCTTATCCAGTAATTTTGCAATTTCTACTTTCTGTTCAGGAGTATACCTTATTCCGGCTACCTGTTCGCCATCTCTTAACGTTGTATCACAAAAGAAAAAATTCAGTTTCTTTTTAGGTTCATTTTCATTAAGATCAAAATAGTCCATGTTTTACAGCCCCTTCAATTTATGCATTCTATAAAAATTTATAAAAATAAGTTTTTTAATTTTCTAAAAGATACTTTTTTATAAATTCAGCTTCTAACTTAGACTTAGGATTTCTGCTCCATCATCTGAAACATCATCATGATATTGTTACGCTGTATTTCATTTGCAGATTCACAAATTGATAATGCTTTCGAGTCCCTAAGCAGCTTTTCTACCGGGTATTCTCTTGAATAACCATAACATCCCAAAATTTGTATAGCCTCATTTGATGCCATAATAGCAGCCTCTGAACCTGTTACCTTGCTCATTGAACTTACGAGCATGCCCGGTATCATATTATCCAAATGCCACGCTGCTTTTTGATACAGCAGTCTTGATGACTCTATTGCAATAAGCATATTAGCCAGTTTATGGCTTATTGCCTGGTGATTGACAATGGGTGCTCCACCTTGAACTCTTTCTTTTGCATATTTGTAAGAAATATTAAATGCAGCCTGTGCAATACCGGTACCTATAGCTCCTACAGCAGCAAAACGATTTTCAATCATTGCCAAACAAATCGGCAAACCCATACCTTCTTTTCCAAGCAAATTGCTTGCAGGAACTGCACAGTTTTCAAAAATCAACTCTCCTTGCTGTGACAATCTATTTCCCATTTTGTCTTCGATTTTTCCGACTTTAAGGCCGGGTGTGTCTGCCGGTACCAAAAATACGCTAAGTCCGCCCTGAGGTGCTCCTTTTGTTTTGTCAGTTCTGGCCCAAACAAGATACAGTCCCGCAATTCCCGCATTAGTGATAAAGCTTTTGGTACCATTTATTATGTACTTATCGCCATTTAGCTCTGCTGTTGTTAACATACCTGCATTTGGATTAGGTGACATATTGTCGGATCCGGTTTGAGGCTCGGACAATGCAAATCCCATTAAAAATCTTTTTGTTTGGTCATTGGCAATCTTCGTCAACCACTGTTTTTTCTGTTCATCGGTACCGAATTTTGTTATTAACTGTGCTCCTGTTATATTTGACAATAATGTATAAGCAAATCCGGAATCTCCTTTGGCAAGTTCTTCTATCATAGTCAGTATTTCAAGGTTTGACAGTTCATTTCCCCCAAATTCTTTTGGAACAGCCGCACTACCAATACCAAGTGCCATTGCCTTTTCGATTATTTCCCACGGTATGCAATCCTTTGGATTTTCTTTTTTATCATACTCAGCCGCAAAAGGTGCAAGCTCCTTTTCAACAAATTTACTTACCATTCCTTTTAATTGTAATTCTTCTTGTGAAAAACCAAATTCCATTGTTTTATCCTCCCAATTTTGTATTTTTTATTACTGCAAATACATTTTTATTATAAATCACATATTAAACTAATACTTTATGTATCAAATCAGTTTACATCTAAATTGTTGTCAACTTTTCAAAATTCTCCTTAAAGAACTCAATAGCTCTCACTCGTGAAAACTTTCCATTTTCCGTATAGAAAAATTTTTTTTCCTCATTTTTTAAATTATATTTGTAAATATTAACAGCATTAGTATTCGCTTTGATTTCAGGAACACTATTTATATTCTGTTTTATAGCCTCGGCGTCTAAACTTGAAAAGCCATCTGTTAATAAAACTATATTTAAGGCAAAGTTATTATTTTCTTCTCTTGTTTTAAAAATTACCATGTCTGCTATTTGCAAACTTGACTTTATTTTGTTCTCAATCATAATAGGATTTATTTTGACTCCATTATTAAGTACAATTGTTTCATTTTTCCTCCCATTAATGGTTAAAAATCCGTCACTGTCTATACTTCCAACATCTCCTGTTGGCCTAACCTTGCCCAAGAAATCCTTTGTACCATCTTCCTTATAATAACAGCTGACGATTGGAAAATCACTTTCAGTAACAATTTCATTATCTTCTGACAAATAAAGCTTGATGATTGGCCTTCCTACAGTCCCAATTTTATTATGCTCTTTGTTGTTACAAGCTATCATTCCAATCTCAGTTTGCCCGTAAATCTGGTAGATTTCCAATTTAACATCTCTAAAATACTCTAAAACTTTAATATCAATTGGCGCCATACCGGTGAGCAAATAGTGCATCTTCTTTCCTAACGTTTCATATATTGGCCTGTGAGTTATGTATCTGGAAACAAACTTACTGTTAATATTCTTAAATATGTTTTTAAAGAAGCTTTTCTTATTGTCCAGACGGAACAAATTATAGTAAAAATTCGGAGGAGCTAATAAAATAGTCGGGTTAAACTGTTTTAAAGCGTGAAAAAGAGATTTATCATCGCCTAAAGCTATATTAACAGAAGTAATCAAGCATCCCCAAAAGAAAAATCGTTGTTGGTAATTAGCCAGCGGCAAATAAATCATAAACTTGTCTGATGAAGTAAAGCCCATATAGTTGAAGAAGTGTTTTGAACTTTCAATAGAGCCCTTTTCAGTTATACCTAATGCTTTCGGAAATCCTGAAGTTCCGGATGAAAAGACAATTGAAAAGTCTCTGGTATCATAAAAAGTTTGAACAACTGCAGAATTATTTACATTCTCAAACAAGGATCCAATATCAATGACTTTAACGCCAGTACCCAATTCCAAGTTCTCTCTTTTAGTGATTACATACTCTGTTTTATACTGTCTTGCTCTATTTTTTAGTGTTTCCAATGGTTCATTACTACTGGAAACTATAGACAATGCACCTGCCAGAATAAGAGCAAAATCACAAACAAGAAACTCATAAGAATTATCCATATCAATGCCGACAACTGAATTTTCCGTTATGCCAATTTGTTTCAGATTGTTATAACAAACATGTATATCTTTATGAATTTCAGCAAATGTTTTTCTAAAATATTCATATTTTTGTCCGCTCCAACTCAAATAATCAATGTAATTGGTATTATTGTCTTTTATATGATTGAATAATTGATAAAAATTCTTAATATCGTTTTTTTTCATAGATTTTCACCTTCTATGGCATTAATTATGGCATTAATAATGTAAACATTATATTTAAAATACATTATTTTGAGTCAATATAGCTTTTTATACCATTGACAAGGTCTTCTACTGTTTCATAATTGCCTTTAGCGAGGAAATTTGGCTCAATATTGCATTTAAGTTTTTTTTCAAGCTTTATGAGAAATTGAAGCCATCCCATTGAATCAATATATATATCTTTTTGAATATTAGTATCTTTATTTATGTTTTCATCTGATGCAATTTCTTTTAAAATACTAATAACCACTTTCTCATAATTGCTTTTAAATATCATAATAAAGTCCCCTCAAATAAAGTTTTTATTTTATGTAGCATTATTTAACAATACTAAATGATAATTTACATCAAAAGTTCTTTCTACATCCGGAGTATACAAAATAATACTATGCTTCTTGGTCTCTTTTCTGTTTTGCAAATAATCTTTTAGGTTTCTGACAATATCAATGTCACAAATGTGACCGCCGTTAGAAACATTATCCAAATAAAATAATTTTGGGTTCATTCTTAAATAATGACTATATACATCATAGTAGACATCATAGCGCACATTCGGAACAATCACTTTTTCAATCTCATCTTTTTCCAGGTTAAATTTTCTTAAAGTTTCTTCAATAAAAGAAACTCCCCGACTTATCATTCCGCCCCGGAAATCCTGACCTTGAGCTTTATTTTCTATTTTATTGTAACTTGAATCACCCAAATTACATGAATTCCAACCTGTAATTTTTAACAAGCCGGTATCACTGCCAACTAATAAAAGACCTATACCGTCACCTCGTATGGTAAAATCAATAAATCTTTCTTCGATCTGCTCCCATTTACAAGCAGTCAGAATAAGCATATTCTTTTTTTCCTCATCCAGCAGGCTTTTTGAGAGCCCCATGGCAAATAGTGATGCCGCACATGGTTGCAATAAAGGTATAATCGTAGATTTCTCAAAATCAAACGCTTTTTGGATATAGTGGACAATCGAAGCATTATTGTGCCTCAGCAAAACCTCGTTTCCGCAAACCAAATAATCTATTTCCTGCGGATTAATTCTTGTTTCCTTTAATAATTTATCCACCATGCCAAAAACTATTGAAGCCAAATCATCCTCTTTTTTTAATACGGAGATTTTGTCTAGTCTAGTTTCTTTTTTGAACTTTGAACAAAATATATCTCTATCTATATTTTTTTCTTCGAAAATTTTAGCATCCAGGCTTGAAAATACATCATCTACAGTTATATAGTTCTCCGGCAGATAATAATCAATATATTTTATATACGTTTCATTTTCCATTATCATATACACTCCATTTTCCCACTTCAAATGCAGGACACTCTGCATCCTCAATTCAGTTTTGTTTAAAACTAATGGCTTATATTATAGCGATGGAATATATAAAAATATAAAATACTTTACAGGTTATCCAGTATCAGACTAATAAGGTTATGCCTGCTTCATCAAATTGTCCTGCAATAACCTTAGAATCCTTAATCTTTAAAAACTGATGTTAATGATTCATTGTAAAGCCCTTCATATAAAATGTTGTCAATTTCTTCAACAGGCGGAAGAACACCTACTCTTGTGAAAGTATCCAGTAAGCTTTGATATTCGGAAAAGAACCCGCTATTTACATGGTCAATGTTTATATCCTCTGAGGTCGTACCGGCCAAATATCTGTCAAAATGTCTTTTATCAGATTCATATTTATCTCCAAAAAGCTTATGACAAGGATCGGGAATTCTTGGCAAACCCATTTTATTTGCCAGCTCCCTAGTCTCATTGTCAGTAAGGTTTATAATAGGAGTTATTTTATAAATATCTGTGTTTGGAATTCCAATTTTTATTTTAGGATAGGGACTAAACCAAGATAGTTGCATTCTATTAAAGTAATACCTTTTTGGGTTATACACTTTATCATACTCCCAAGTCTTTCCTCCCGACCTGATAATTAAAGACTCCAATACATAGAGCAAGTCAAACTTCGTTAATCCTGTAGCCAATGTAATTTTCTTTCCTTTTTTGTACTCATCCTCAAGATATTTGCACAAAGCTCTATATAGGCCAAAGAAACACCATACACATGGCTTTGATGCCTTCATAAGCATATCTTCAGTAATTCCAGGCACGGTATGCACATAAGTATACGGTACACCCTTCTTTTCCCAAAATTCTTTCGTCTCATTAATAGCTTTCATTTGCTCATTTATGTAATCCTTTTTGCTTTCATCAGATGCAAAAAATTCATCAGGCCTATATTTCCATCTGGGAGCAGCAACAGTCACTATCTCCAATTCAAGGTCAGGTCTTTCCCTTTTCTTATATTCAAGCAAAAAAGCTGCAAGTACTTGTGCATCCTTTCCACCCGACATTGCTATTGCAACTTTTTCAATTTCCTTTGGAATTAAGTCATAATCATTTACTGTTTTTAAGAATTTTTCATACTTTTGTTCAAACATGTTTGTTCCCCCTAATTCTTAATATAATAATAGTTTTACTCCACCACTTTATCGTAATAGCTTCCACTTATTACACCAATTTCTTTATCTTTCTTTTAGCTGTCCATTTCATATACTCTATTCTCTTCTACAACACCATTTGATAATCCACACAATTACTGTTATTGAGTAAACTCAGGAACATTGTTCTTTTAGATTATATGTTATCAGAAATTATTGTATATTGCAACAGTTTTATATATACTTTAATTTTTATAAAATATTTGTATGCATGCCCAGTTAAACCGTACTGCTTATACTACCGTTAGCCCATTTTAGCTGTTTTCTCTCCCACCTTTTAGAAGCTAATGAAAGTATAAAGCAGAAAATAAAATACAAAATTGCTACCATCACATATGAAAATATAATCTTATCCGGTTCCCGCTGACTAAGCATTTTTCCCATCTGAGTTAAATCTATAATACCAATAATATATATAACCGAAGTGTCTTTGAAGAGCGAAATAAAAAATCCGACAAAGGATGGCAGCATCATCCTCAGCACCTGAGGCAGGATAACGTATATAATGCATTGACAGCGTGATAAGCCTGTGGAAAAAGCAACTTCCCACTGTCCTTTGTTCATGTTCATAAGCCCGCCCCGGAAAATCTCAGCCTGATTTACAGCAGAATAAAAAGTAAGCGAAAAATAAGCGCTCAAAAGATTTGGTAACGGTCTGCCTGCAAAAAGAGGGATAACAAAATGGAACCAGAAAACTATCAGCAACAAAGGCAAGGCTCGGGTGTTTTCAATCAAACACATGACAATCCGTCTGATGACAGTATTTTGGGAAATTCGGCCTAAAGCTAAAAATAGACCTAAAATAAACCCTGAGACCATAGTAATAACAGCAAGGAAAATATTTATGGCAAGACCACCTAAAGGGCCATGCGGAAAAGGACCTACCAAAAACATTTTTATATGATTCAGGATATCAGCCAACACACTTCACCTTCTTTTCTTTATTTTTCATCGGATAAAAACTTTTTTCCGCTAACAAGGCCAAAAGGCTGGCGACATAATTAATAGTTAAGAAGAAAAGCGTTGCTATAATTGTCACCTCTATACCTCGGAATGTAATGGATTCAATCTGCTGGATAGCCCAGAGAATTTCGTGTACCGATAGTGCCAAAGCCAAGGAACTGTTTTTCATATTGTGGATAAGCCGGGAAACAAGAGGCGGAAAACTAATGCGTATAGCCTGCGGCCAAATAATATATTTCCAGACCTCCCAACGAGAGTGCCCCAGAGTATAAGCGGCAAAAATCTGTTCCTTGGAAACTCCCGATATTCCTCCTCGCAGAATTTCACTAATATAACCGCTGCTGCTGACAGATAAACCTGCGATTGCAGCCCAATAATTCAGAGCCGGATTGGTGTTGAGCATTGTTTTTACAGGTTCGGAAAAAAACTCCGGCAGCACATAGTAAAAAAACAGCATCCAGATAAGAGTCGGAATGTTTCGGCACAACTCTATATAAATAAAAGAAATAAAGCGGATCACACGATATCTCGATAACTGTCCGAAAGTAAGCAAAATCCCAAGCACAACAGCAATCAGCGAGGATAGAAGCATCAAACTTATTGAAATCTGAAATCCCTGCAATAACCATTGCAGATATTGTCCGCTTAAAATTTTTTGCCATTCAAATTCGTAATACATAACCCACTCCATAATTAATAAAATAATTAATTTGCCCATCTTTCGAACGGACGTAAAAATTTCTTACCATGTACCTTAAACCACTTGTAAAAAATCTTCTCATATTCGCCGGAATTGTAGATGTCAAGCAGGATATTGTTTATTTCATTTAACCACTCGGAATCATTTTCAGAAACACCAACGCAAAAGTACGAATAACAACATACTTGAGGATGATATTGAAATTTGGAACGCTCAGCTTCGTTGTTCAGAAAATGATTTATAATTATTTCATCACTTGCATATCCGATAACCTGCTTTTGCTTCATAGCATTATACGCCTGCTCTTCTGACGGATAAGCAATAAAGTTCGGTTTGGGCCAATTTAGTTTTGCAAAGCAGTTTTCTATTTCAATTGCCGTACTTGTGTCAATAGTGTAAGCAATATTTTTGCCTGCCAGTTCGCTTACTGGGCCTATATCCTCCTTATGCATGAGGATTTTTTTACAGTCCTGAAGATAAGAAACGCTAAAGTCAATCAAATTATCGCGAGATTTGGTATGATTCAATTTGGCGATACAAGCATCTATTTTATTGGTTAGGATGTACTCAATCCGTTGCTTGTTATTTATCAATTGAAGATTCAAGGAGACATTCAAGCGTTTTGCAATGCTATGTGCCAAATCCACATCAAAGCCGACCACTTCATTCGCATTTTTTCTAAAACACATAGGTGGAGCGTTATCCACTATACCTATATTGATGGTATTAGATTTTTTGATAAAGTACAATCTCGATTTTTCGTTATAAACTTTTTTCATAAACATTTTAGTGCGGTCCTTTTTGGGGCGGAACATAATATTATGCGGTTTATCGATTTCAATAATCTCGCCCTTGTCAAGGAAAGCTATGCGGTTGGCTACACGGCGTGCGAATCCCAATTCATGTGTAACTATAACCATGGTCATTCCATCTTTTGAGAGCTGGACAATAGTATCAAGTACTTCATTAATCAATTCCGGATCCAACGCAGATGTCGGTTCGTCAAACAACATTACTTTCGGCTGCATAGCCAGACTCCGTGCAATAGCTACACGCTGCTGTTCTCCTCCCGACAACTGAGCCGGATAAGAATGACTTTTATGTTCGAGGCCCACTTTGTGCAGCATTGGAATCGCAATCTCCAAAGCTTTCTCCTTAGTCATTTTTTTTACTTTTCTTAAAGCAAGCGTCACATTTTCAAGTACAGTCATATGCGGGTAAAGATTGAATTGCTGAAATACCATGCCGATATCTGTCCGTCTTTTTCTATTGTGTCCTTTACAATTTTTAGAATTGTAAAGCTCATTATTTATCAACACCTCACCGGCCTGGATGCTCTCCAGTCCGTTGATTATCTTTAGCAAAGTGCTTTTGCCGGACCCACTTGGGCCTATAATAGCCAACACTTCTCCGTTATATACTTCCAGATTGATATCTTTCAAAACCTGAACATCGCTATACCACTTGCTAACATTCTTAATTTCTATAATTGGATTATCTTTATCCATCACTCACTCTTCCTCTCTTCCGACTCTTTTACAATTTTAACCATTATATCTCCAAAGGCCGGCATGCCGGTAACCTGATTTATAGCACTCGAGTCATATAACGTATTAATATTCGGTGTAAATGAAGCCGCCTCTGAAAAAAGACCAATTCCCGTTGCTTTCCTTCCGCCCGAACCAAAAGTTGTTTTTATAACCCCAGATTTTATACCTGGAGAAAGAAATGCTTTTCCCCTAATGTATTTGCCGTTTGGATTTTCAAGCCGGATTATCTCACCTGTACGAATTCCCAGTTTTTCTCCGTCTTTTTCATTAATTAAAAAAACCGGGATGGCTATAGTAGCATCCTCTTCTAATTCGCCTTTATTTTTATTTTGTTTATGCAAAAGAATAGCGGATACATCATCCAGTTTTTTATTTGCTTCTGTTTCAAGATCGGATAGGGAAATGCAAATCTGTGACATAGTGCCGGTCTGGTGTGTTCTACCGGTGATAAGATGGAATGGATATTCTTGTTTCAGGGTCTCTACAAATTGACTGTTGTTTTCTTTCCATAAAAAGGTTGTTTGATAGCAGCAATCCATTTTTTTATTTAGTTCGGTAATATAATGAAAATTGAATTCAAATTTTCCTGAATCGGTCAAAGGTAAATATCCCGAGGGTTTTTCCTCTTTGTTGCAACGGTATCTGTAATAACTAGCAGGCCAAGCTGCCCGTCCACCGTTTTTCCTTAGCCACTCTACTGTTAGTGCTTCACCCTTCCGTATAAGCTCTCCGTTAAAATAAACATTCGGATTTTCTGGTACTCCTTCAATTAAGGCTCCTTCAGGATATTGTGGGTAAGGAAGCGGTCGTCCAATATTCCTTAACCCTGGGCATTTGCGAAGCTGTATATTTAGTAAATCTTCTTCCGTCTGGTAACAGGTAAACATGCTTTCATTAATATCTGTATCCCCGGCCACGACCAGCGCTTTGGCTAACTTCTGCATAATCCAAAACGGTGACTTGGATTCATGCTGCGGCGCAATAACACGCTCTCGCAATGCAATTTCGGGATTGATGGTGTATTGGTCACTCAATCCCATCTTTTCCAGATAACTGCACTCAGGCAAAATAAAGTCGGCATATTTACCTGTTTCGTTGATATGGGTGTCAATATGAACAATGATATCCACCAGGTACTCTCCATCTTGGACAGCCGTCAAAGCCTTTATCCACTCGTCGGTGTTTCCTCCAGTATACACAGGGTTGCCTGTCCGGTTGATAAATGCTTTAATGGGGTAAGAGTAACCATTGAAAGGCCCTCTTTTCAGGGTAACACCGTCAAGAATATTGCGAGGAATAGTACTTAATACGCCTTTCCAAGCAAGAGGATAATCACCATATATATCTTTATGCAACTGCTGATATGTGCCCTGTCGGATCTCGCCGGCTACAACCCGAGTTATCTTGCGATCACCATTTATTTTTCGGCTTATTAAGTCGAGTGCAGGCTTAACCGCTCCGGAAAAAACTAGCCCACCGGGTACATCTATGTTCCCGGTAATCGCACATAATACGTTCGCCAAGGTAGAAGTAAGGTCGCCTGCCAGATGATGAGCGCCCCCGTGCATACCTACTTCTATAGCTGCCGGTTTGGTAATTCCCATTAAATGCGCAAGGCGCTTGATTTCATCTGCTGCAATCCCTGTTTTATCCGCTCCCCACTCTGGCGAGAAATACAAGAGTCCGTTTGTTTCATCCCGCTGCTCTGCCTGAGCAAGAAAGTCCTGCTTAAAATTCTCCCAGCCGACTGTATAGTTTTCTATAAAATGATGATCTATATAAGATGCCTGTTTGTTCCCCGGCTCATCATGAGTGATGATGTACAAGAGCAGACAGGCTAATAATTCCGCATCTGTGCCCGGCACGATTGGTAGCCAAAGATTAGCTTTTGCTGCCGAATTGGTAAAGGCGGGATCGATGACCACATAATACATTTGATTGGCCAACTGTGCTTCCGGAATACCACGGGACATGTAATTGAAACGTGTAGCCACAAGTGGATTGGATCCTACATTAATCAGAAGCTTTATGTCATGCTCTGTTTTAAAATATAATGTATTATTGTGGTTATTGAGCAGAAGCGGGCGCTGAATGTCCGGTAAAGGTCTTTCATCTCCCATTAGTAACTTGGAGCCCCATCGGCGGTTCGTGTCGCAAATGGCACTATGAGTGTATGTATGAGGAGTACCGAAGGCATGGAACAACATCATATAAGGCTCAGCATCCGTCAGATCACCACAATCGAGGATGACAGATTCTGCACCGTATTTCTTTTTTATTGCAAGAAGTTTTGCAGCAATCTGCTTTAATGCCGATTCCCAGGAAACCTCCTGCCATTTTTCGTCTCCACGTTCACCTATTCTTACAAGTGGCGTTTTTATGCGTAACGGAGAATAAACAAGTTCGAGTCCGGCAGCTCCCTTTGCGCAGATTGTTCCCTGGTTATTGAGCGATTGCGGATTACCGTAAATTTTCCTGGCTACTCCCCCTTCAACAAATACGCTTATATTGCATTCCGCGGGACACATAAGATCGACTGTATTAATGCATTTCTGCGTGAAAGTCTGCTTGTCCTCATTTAAATGCAAGACGGTTGAATCAGTAAATTGAAAATTGTATAAAGAAATATCTGCCTTGGTTAACGATGCATATCGGTTCTTGCCTCTTTGCAGAAAAAACACTTTTGGTAAATTAGAAGCAAGCGCTTTCTGTACATACAAAAAACCTCGATTAGCTTGCAGAATCTGCATTATCCCGCTTTCTCTATGATTCAATTCCCCGAAGTGTAATGCTTTTGCCATACAGCCAAGGACACATGCGGGTTGTAACCCATGTTGCAATCTTTCGAAACAAAAATCACACTTACTTAATAAACCGGCTTTATTCTGATATATGATGGATCCGGGCACGCATACTTTCAGGCAGTGAAGGCAATGATTGCACGCTTCGGCATCATATCTGACAATCCCGTGCTCCGTGGAATAAAGTGCATTGTTGCCGCAATACTCCACACAGGTTGGTTTTTCGCAATGATTGCATAAAACTGGAAGGAAGAGTCGCGTTAAAGTCGGATAAGTACCGGTGTCCTGTATATGTACTTTCAGTCGGTCTGCCCCATGCGGAAAATTATGTTCCTTCCGGCAGATCACCTGACATGCATAACAGCCTATACATTTATCGAGGTCTATGATCATTCCGTATTTAGCGGCAGAATATTTCATCCCAATAATATCTCAAACCTTTCCATACTATTTATTTTGTTTTACTTATATAAAAAATGATTTTATCTAAAAAACAAATGGCACATTCACTTATGGCACATTCACTTAAAAACTTACATATGTGCCATTCATAAAGTATTTAATAGATATTTTAAATATGTCCCGGTTAATCAGGCCAAACATAGAGATTGTTTTCACCAAATGATTCTTTTGGTAAAACAGGTTTGGCAGAAGGTTGTAAAGGGAACTTACCATCCGGTCCGAACCATTTATCGTAAATCTTATCATAAGTACCGTCACGCATCAAATCCTGCAAGATAAAACTGATTTTGTCTCTCCATTTACTATCATTTGGAGGAACACCAATGCCGTACAATCCAGGACTGTAGATACCACCTATTGCTTCATATTCAACACCTTCTTTGCCAGCTACACCTGCAATAATAACACTGTCTTGGGTAAAAGCATCGACTTTATCCTGTTTGAGCGCAAGAAAGCATTCGGCACTAGACTGGAAGGTCTGAATTTCTGGCTTTGCACCATTCACCTTTTCGATTTCCTGCTGGATAGCGATATAGGCATTTGAACCTTGATCAACGGCAATCCTTTTACCAGCTAAATCAGTGAGATTTTTAAACTTTCCCTTTTTCGCGTAGGCGATCTTACCTGTCCATAAATAGGGTGGTTCGACATAATCAATCTGTTCATCACGACTTCTGGTATGACTCAGATTGGAAACAACCATATCAACAGTTCCGTTAGCCAAGTATGAAATCCTTGTCTTGTTGTCTACGACAACTCTTTCGAGTTTCACGCCTAGACGTTCGGCAATCGCAGCCGAAAGCTCTAGGTCAAACCCTGTCCAATTCCCATTCTCATCTATATAGTTCATAGGTGGGGTATTATTGCCGGAACCGATCTTAACAACCCCTTCTCTCATCACCTTGTCAAGAATACTTTCCTGTTTTACGGTTCCACAAGCAGTTAATAGAATGCTTGCGATAATCAGACAAAAAATAAAGACTATTCCTTTTCTCATTTTGATTCTAACTCTCCTTTTCAATTTTTTAGATTGGGTATTGTTACTCTAAATGTTTAAATTTAACATATCATATTTGCTTTTAACCAATGAATCATCCAAATTTACAACAGCTATTTTCATTACTAACTAATTCACTTTCTCCAAAACCTCCAACGCAACACTAACCATTCTCATGCTTCCCATAAATTCTAACTCAATCAATGCCTGTCTTTTGTGTCTGTTCACTTTTTTAATTGCACTTTCAAACCCTTTTAGAGGTCCATCTGTTATTATTATTTTACTACCTTCCTTAATACCACTTGATGATTCAATACAATGGTCGTCATTGCACAAGCCCAGCAACATTTGTCTTTCAGACTCCCTCATCGCAATCTCTGTGTCCGAGTATCTCAATAAACTAACTATGACATGTGAAGTATAAATTATAATACTTGTCCTTTTTATAAATTCTTGGCTGGTTAATTCGGATTCAACAAACACGTAACCCGGAAATAATGGCTGTAATTCCTTTTTTACTATTCCATCTTTCTTGAAAAGTTTCTCTTGTAATGGAACAAATGGCATAAAAACTTCTGAATCCAACTGCTCTTTTAAAAATTGCTCAACCTTGTATTCTCGACCTGTTTGTACAAAAAGTACATACCAATACATCAATATTACCCCTCATCTGCTGACTTTAGCTACATAGCTTCGCCCTTTCGCTTATCCTAATTGATAAGTTACAATGACTTTCACTGTATATTCCTCATCAGCGATTAACAACCAATAAGTGCTTATAATCTAAACAAAAACCGACATGTAATTTTCAAAGATTGCTATGTCGGCATTATTTGATTCAAATATTCCAACTCAAATCCCTGATAATTATTGCCTTTTTATATTAGCACAAAGTGCATCATATTACAACAATATTTTAGATATTTTTTCTTTTTTTTTGGTATTCCAATTAAATAGGTATTTATGTTATACTAACTGTGCTTTACCACAAGGGAGGATAGGGCTACGCTGAGGAGCGACCCGAGTGCCCTTGTGGGTTTATAAGGGAGGCGGTGTACATCAGCACTGCTTCTTTTTTATTCCAGGCAACACTGCCTCCCTGGAAATCAAAGCGAAAAACCTCGGGGTGCGGGGCAGAGCCCCGCCTTCAACCATCACCTTTTGCTTTTGGTATTGTTAAAGGATAATCACCTGTAACGAGATACTTGTAATACTCCCTCGGAGCTAATCTTGCCAAGTCCCATTGGTATCGATCGTTGTTGTAATAATCAGTCCAGTCGCTGATCACTTGGTGAATTTCTTTAAACGTTGTGCATTTTGAAATGTCAATTTCATCTTTCATGTGGCCATAAAAGGATTCCTGCGGAGCATTATCCCAACAGTTTGCCTTTCGGGACATGGACTGTCTCAGTTCACTGTCTTTTATCAACTGGATAAACTTTATACTTGTGTAGTGTACTCCTTGATCCGAATTAATCAGGGTTTCGGCTGTCAAAGAGATACCATAATTCTCGATGAGTTGATGCACGGTTTCCAGAACAAAATCGATCTCAAGAGATTCGCTCAGCACCCATGAGAGCAACTCTTTTGTACAAGCGTCGATGATGGTAGACATATAGCACCGTAGCCCCTTCCCGTTAATGATGTAAGTAATATCCGTCAGTAGAACAGTACGGGGGCCATGTGTCTCAAATTCCCGGTTCAGCAGGTTGGGAGCAACATTGCCAGTTCTTAGTGCTTTGACCATCCTCCGGTATGGATTTGCCTTGCGAATAGGACAGACAAGTCCATACTTCTTCATCAAACGTCGAATCTTCTTAATGTTCATATGCACTGGGGAATCCATATGGAGAAGCCGCATGTAAATGCCACGAGCTCCCTTGTCGTAACCACGAAACTGATAAGCATCCAAAATTATTAAAAAATCCTTTTGGTCTTGTTCTTCACGCTGTCGTCTGAGGTCTTCCGTTTCAAGGTAATGGTAGTATCCAGACCGCGAAACACCGGCAGCAGCACACAACCAGGTAATATTGAGCAAGTTGTTGTCTCGCTGGGTCATCTCTTGAATGATCGCGTACTTGGACAGACTGTCCGAAAAGTCTACAAAATACACCTTTTGCTCAATACAAAGTCCCAATATTATGATATAATGTATATATAATACAAGTATTTTTGAGGTGCATTATGAAGTATATACAGGGTCAGGATCGCCATCAATTAACTTTACTTCCAGATTGTATAGAAGATTACATAGGAGAAGAAAATCCAGTCAGGGTAATAGATGCATTTGTTGACAGTCTTGACCTCACAGGGGCTGGCTTTATCCGGACTACTCCAAATGAAACAGGAAGACCTCCCTATTCGCCAAAGGATTTGCTCAAATTGTATGTATATGGTTACTTCAACAGGATACGCTCCAGTCGGAAGCTGATGATAGAGTGTACAAGGAATATTGAACTGTTCTACCTCCTTAGAAAGCTTACTCCCGATTTCAGAACCATCGCAGACTTTAGAAAGGACAACGCAAAAGCCTTAAAGAATGTCTTCCGTGCTTTTGTAAAGCTATGTATGAACTTAGATTTATACAAGAAGGAGCTTCTTGCAATAGACGGTTCAAAATTCCGTGCAGTTAACAGTAAAGATAATGCCTACAACGCAGAAATCCTGGAAAAGAAGCTTAAGAGGATTGACGAGCATATCGCAGAATATCTTTCCCAAATGGACAACGAGGACAAGAGCGAGCCAGATACTCTGTCGCCTGATAAAATCAAGGCAGCCATAGAAGAATTGACGTTGAGAAAAGAAAAATATCAGGGATTTTTGAAAGAACTTTTAGAAAGCGGAGAAACGCAGCTTCTGTTAACCGACCCAGAAGCCCGCCGTATGCATAGCAAGGATGGATTTCACTGCTGCTACAATGTACAGACCGCAGTAGACAAAGGCAGTCACCTCATTGCAGATTATGAAGTAACCAATCACAATACCGATCAGGGATTGCTGAAGGAAGTAGCTCAGAGTGCAAGGGAAAACCTTGAAGTAGAAACAATTGAGGTTGTGGCAGACAAGGGTTATGAAAGCAGAGAAGATATACTAAACTGTGTAATGAATGGAATAGTTCCTAATGTAGCCTTAAAATATGACAAGCATGAGAGACTTTATACAATAGATTATGAGGAAGCAGATATAACAGAAGAAATAAAGAATTCTACAAAACCGGAAGATATACAAAAATGCATCCGGGCAGGTGTAGTACCGGCTTGCTATGAAAACACTGCCATTTCTCTGGAGC
Organism: Pseudobacteroides sp.; assembly: GCA_035370245.1. Classification (GTDB taxonomy): domain Bacteria; phylum Bacillota; class Clostridia; order Acetivibrionales; family DSM-2933; genus Pseudobacteroides. The sequence continues at coordinate 2,775 of DAOOVO010000018.1, read as the reverse complement.
TTCAGGAAAAATCGGCACTAAGCTGTTTTACTTTAAATGATGACGGTACTGTAACCTGTCCTATGGGTAATATTCTTTCAAAAGTAAAAACTAAAGGAAGCAACACATGGTATAGAAATAAAGATGCATGCAGACAGTGCCCAAACAAGTGTACCTCTTCTAAGGGCTATAAAACAGTAAGCTTCGGACCAAATACAAAATATGTACCTGTCCGCATGTACGGAAGCCCAAGCTGCAAGCTTAATCCAATTCCCGATAACATTCCTATGAATCCATTCAATCACACCCTGGATAGAAAGGACTATTCTCCTCCAAAGAAGATCGTCCTCAAGATCAAAGAAGATATTCAAAAGATAAAAGAACGAATGTGCTTATCGGAACATCCTTTCGGAACAGTCAAATGGTATAACGGAGCAAATTATCTTCTATGCAAAGGCAAAGAAAAGGCAACGGCAGAGCTGGGGCTTAGTTTCCTTGCCTACAATATGAAAAGAGCGATAAATATGGTAGGAGTTAGGAAGTTAATTGAAGCAATATAATAAGGAGTGGTACGAAGAAAGATAAATTCATAAAAAATAGCAGCTGTTTTAAGAAAAAGCTTAAAAATCCGCTGCTTTTTTCTCTAAGAAACGCTGAAAACCCTTGATAATCAAGGGTTTTCAGACAAATTGTGGAGGATGCGGGGATATTCATCATTCCGTAACCTCCCGGCCTAAAGATACAATTTTTTTTAAAAACTCTATCTCTTGTTCTTTATATGCTAACTGCTGCTCAAGATATTTAATTCTACCCTCCGAAGTTATATAACCATCCAGATATTTGTTATAGGTATCTAAATCACGGAATCCCTTTCCAGCCTTAACTTCATTCTTGATCATACCCTTCAGCCCATTTATTCGAATCTCACCAAGAACATCTGGATCAATACCCATCTCAATAACGATGTCTCTCGGCTTTTTTCCTGCTAAGATAGCTTCCCAGAATTTCTTCTTAAATTCAGCTGTAAAATGCACGATGCTGGGAGATACTTCTAAAACATATGAGCTTGCGCGTAGATGGTTCATTTCCTCTTCGGTAAATTTTTTGCTAGCCATGTTTATTCCTCCAATTCATCTAATTTTTATTCTATTACCTATCTGAATTGGAGTCAAAAACTCTTATGTCCGAAACGGAGGGTTTCAAAAACTTGATTGTCCAAAACTAAGGATTTTTAAAACACACCTGTCCGAAACAAAGGGTATTTTAAAACTGCTACTGTCTATTCTATAGGGTACATTTTATTCCAGAACAATAATAAATCCTGTAAAGCCTTAAATATCAAAGCTTTTCAGGATTTTTATTTTGTTCAAGTGTCAAATATAGGATTATAGCAATATTCTTCGTAAAATACAACAGCAACGATGAAGGGACTTAGAATATTTATACCTGAAGCCCTCAAATCTTCAATAAAAAATAAATTAAAGTTTTCTATAGTGTTTACATCTATTTTTACATATGTGATAATACATATGTAAAAATCTTTTTTAGGAGGGATAACCTATGAAAGCATCATTTAGGGATTTTATTGCCCAAAACCCAAACTGTAAAAAATATGACGGCAATCCGGAAGCAATCCATATTTTTGAAAACATCCTGTCAAAGGACGATAACATTATCGCAATGATAGACGCAACCGAAGCAGACAAACCAGCTTTATCTGCCTGCATTCAAGAAGTAGAAAATTATTATAAAAATCTCCCATCACCTACTTTTGATTTAACTGATAATTTCACAAAACAGGCACTGGGACGGATGGTAAAAACTATCTTAGAACCTTTTGGCTATCAGCCCGATACGCAAAAAGACATGCCAAAATCCTGCTCTGCTGAATTTGTAACATCAGCCACTGTTTACAAATATGTTGGAAATGCTACCATGAGGGTTGTTCGAAAAATAGAGGAAATTAACAAATAAAAATTCTATAGCACAAGAATCCCTCTGTTGTCATACACAGACCCTCTTTTCTGATGCCTAACTGCTCTATCGAGAGCCATTATAAGCGCAACAGCACCGTCAATACGGTCGGTGCTTTTTCTTTGTCCGGCTTGATATTGCCTGCCGGGTCGGTTTTAACATAGATATTGTCCATCATCCAGCGCAGCACCGGGTGTCCGCCATGGACGATTTTCCCTTCCAGTACCAGCTTCATAAGTTCCTTGGTGGGCGGTGACATATCCTTATACCCTTGCCCGAAGGGCACTATCGTAAAGCCCAAAGCCTCGAGGTTCTGCGTCATCTGCACTGCTCCCCAGCGGTCAAAGGCAATTTCCTTAATGTTATATTTCATACCGAGCTCCTCAATAAAGGTCTCGATGAAACCGTAATGCACTACATTACCCTCAGTGGTATATAAAAAGCCCTGCCGCTCCCAGACATCATATGGCACATGATCCCTCCGTACACGCTGGTCGATATTCTCCTCCGGAATCCAGAAAAAAGGCAGAATCTGATATTTGTCCGAATCATCCAGCGGCGGAAACACCAGTACAAATGCGGTAATATCGGTAGTAGATGACAGATCAAGCCCGCCGTAACAGGTTCTGCCGCGCAAATCTTCTGCATCAACAGGAAACGCACACTTATCCCATTTATCCATTGGCATCCAGCGCACCGATTGTTTCACCCACTGATTTAAGCGGAGCTGACGGAATAAATTTTCCTCTGCAGGATTTTGCTTGGCAAGTTTGAAACTGCGATTTTTCGCGCGTGACCCCCCGCCCGTTTCCGGGGTGAAAA
>DAOOVO010000017.1:0-52195 GCA_035370245.1 Pseudobacteroides sp. | reverse complement strand
TCTCTTCTATTATCTGCTTAAATATATTCTTGTCTTTCTTTTCTTCTTCTGTTATTGTGAATTCTCATATTAATCTAGGTTAAATTCTCAAATAAATCTAGGTAATCAGTGCATGTTTTCTCACTTTAATTCAGGTATCAAAAGTTAGTTTCTCAAATTACAGTAGGGTTACATTTCTCATATGTAATATTATGTATTGCAAAGATATTTAAATTATGATAAAAAAATAAGCAGTGATAAACTGCTTAGAAAAGTGAAGTTTGGAAACCATCAAGCATGACTTTTATGAGTTCTAATCGTTTTTTGCCTATACGATTTATTACTGTGGGATTTATGCTTCCGTTAATATAAAATAATTTGCTCCCATGGTATTTGGCAAAGTGATATATCGTATCACGAAATGTTTTTTCATTAATTTGTTTTGAGATATAGGCGTCGCTGGCGAGCTTTATCTGCTCGGCCAGCAACTTTATTGTTGTAGGGTTTTTAATTATACTGTTTTCGTACTTCTCAACACTTTTTTTGTACCATTTTCGATCCTCCATTAAATTTCAAAGTCTTTTTGACCTTGATATACAGCCTCTTCATCAATACAGTCTTTCTTAGTTGCACAACCATACATCAGACTAGCAGTAACTATATTGTTAATAATTCTTGGTACTCCTTTTGAGAGAGAATATATAACTTCAACTGCTTGAGGTGTAAATATATCATTGGTATTTCCGGCAGAATTAAGTAAAGATGATATGTATCCATGTAACTCTTCTTTTTCTATTCCTTGCATAGCATGCTTAATAGATATTCTTTGCCTAAGAGGAGTGTTAATTGATAACTGCAGCTTATTCTTCAGTGTAGACTGTCCTGAAAGTATCAGTATATATGGGTTTTCTGAATCCATTTTAAAATTGAATAGTAGCCTTAATTCCTCGAGTATACTATTTGAAAGCATTTGTACTTCATCCAATATAATAACAGGCAGGACTTTCTGTTCATGATACAAAGACATGATTGACTCTTGAATCTGCTTAAACATAGTAACCTTTTTACATGATGGCATTTCTCCAAGTTCAAACAAAAGACCTCTGTAAAAATCCATAACTGTAACTGTTGATAATGGAAAATAGCATACTTTGTAGAGGCTGGGGTTCAATGAAGATGCAAATTTTCTTAGAGATGTTGATTTTCCAGTACCGGGTTCACCTGTCAATAAAAATATTCCCCGGGTATTAAGTATGTACTTGAATCTTGCCCCCAACTCTTTAATATCACGACTTTCATATATATTTGTAATATCAATTGATTTCTCAAAGGGGTTAAATTTTAATCCATAATAACTTTTAAACATTTTTTACCTCATCCTCCATATCGACAAATGATATAGTTTGAAAAGACTTTTCAGATTCCTTAAATTCTAAAGGTATTTCATCCTTCGGAAAGCTGATACTTTTACTGCCTTTGCGTTTAACATGTGCATTTTCATGGAAGTTTACCTGTCTCGCCTCACCAACCTTTTTATCATCTTTAAAAATTAAAACATTTTTTCCTTCCTGATCCAACCATTCAGGTTCATATCTAACTTCCATCTCACAAGATGCAAATTTCGGGTCTGTTTCAAAAAGTATTTTATCTATTGTAAAAGTGGCATCATGCTTTATCTTTCTTTTAACTCTGTAAAAAAACTTTTCAGTTAGAATTTCAGGGTTCTCAATTAGTTTTACTCTATCAATTTGAGACATGTAATACTCAAGAGGAGTCACCCCATCAAGGCTACTGTGTGGTTTTTTATGATATTCCGTATCAAGCCAAGCCCAAAACTTCCTGTTTAGTTCATCAATATCTTTAATTTTATCTGTCTCAATTCGTGATAAGAACCTCTGCCTTACACTAAGGAAAAATCTCTCAATTTTGCCTTTGGAGTTTGCGGCAAATGGCTTTGCATGAATTAGTGTACATCCTATAGAAGCACATATATATTCAAATTGTTGTGATCGATAAATTCTCCCATTATCTGTGTATAATAACGTAGGTACACCCTTTTTCATAACTGCTTCTTTAAATAAATGCCTCAAAGACTCAAAACCTTGAGAGAAATAAAATTGGGCATGAGGCACAAATCTAGCTGCATCATCGATAATTGCAAGTAAATATGTAGCTTTTCTTTTATTACCGTTATAAATATATGGGCCATATGCTAAATCAGTTTGCCAAAGCTCATTTATATATTGGTGTGAAAATCTTTTTAATTCAGCAACTTCAGCATCTTTTTCCTTAATCTGTTGGGGAATTGTCCTTAAGAATCTATAAAAGCTGGACATAGATATATCATTATGCTCAAATACCCTATCTTTTAATAGCATTTCATATATGACTGAGCCCGGTGCTTTTGGGTACTTAATTCGCATATCTATTATCTTTTCAGATAGTTGTTCAGGTATTACTCTGTATTTTCCTTTATCTCCTCGGGAAGAAGGTTTTAATCCATCAATACCTTTTTTTAGATAATCACAGTACCATGATTCTAGTGTCTTTGGTGAATATCTTCTCATACCATAATAAGGCATTTCAATCGGTTCTTTTGTTACGCGTATATAATATTGCATATTGTTATCTACCTGTCTATTTATTACAGGACTAATAAGTGAAAATCTTTTTAATGCAATAGCATTTCTAACACTATCGTTAAGCATGTAAACAAAGCCTCCTAAAATCCTTGTGTAGATTTGACCGGTCATAACAATATGTTAACATGCTATAACAACTCAAATGAAGGAAAAAAGGCTGTTGCTGAACTTTTTTACATTTTAGTATTTTCTATAGGGAAATTATATGCTATTATAAAGTGAATTTTTTTGTAGGATGGCTTTACCTGATATATCATAAAAACGATGTGAGATATCGTTTATGTTAATTTTTGATGATTTTATCAGCAGTAAAACCATCCTTGTTTTTTCTTCAATGGATAAACTTTTGTCAGGTAACCTTGCATGTGGAAGGATTTCTCTTAGAGTAGCACTAATAGCAGTTGTTTTGGATATAAGGCGTGCTCTATAATATTTTACGAGTTGACGTGACAATTCTTTGGCTGAATAGCTGATTATTTTAAAATATGCGTATAGAGCCTGAAATATTAGCTCTGTTGAGAAAACAAAACCCGGCATACAGACATCTGGAATATATGATATTGTACACCCACATATCGGGCAAATATATCGTCTGATTACAATCTGACCTGAGTATTCAGTAGTTACCAAGTATCTTTCGTAAAAGCCGTGTTTTTTAAATTCTACAAACTTATTGCATCTATGGCACCTTCTGATTTCAGGAGACGGAAAATCATATTTTTTACCTGATTTCAAGTATGATTCTAATCCTTCCTTTAATGTAAAAAATATCTGCATCATAATTCTTTAAAATATAATACAAAAAAATAACCCTATTGAAAAGTGGGAATTTATTATAAAATTACATTAGGGTTACACGTCGTGTCACATTATTTAATGTTGTAAAATCAAAGCTTTTTCCCTTAAATAATTTGGCAAAGGACATGTTATCACTTTTATTCTTAAAAACTATAACCCGCCTTCTATCCATATATTCCACTTCATTTTATACAAATTTTGCAATCCAATCAACAATTTTATTTCTCTGACATGTATTTTTTACCTACTAAGACCAAAGGCTAAAATGCAAATTCCTATACTATCAAGTTAATTTATGCTATAATTCACCAGCATAGACAGTGTAACATGTTGGAAGTCGGAAAGCAGTAGGGAATTAATCGGGACTTTGTCGGGATTAAGTCGGGGTTGTCCAAACAGCAAAAAAGCTCGGTATCTCACTTTCTCCTTCGATTGCAGCAAAAATTCCTCTCATTGATGGAATTGTATAGCCCCAAAGGCAAATAGCGAATAAATCAATCGCTTCCCGTTTTTTATCGTAATATGTACTACGCTCCATATTTAATAATTCAAGCATTTCCTGCTCTGAGTATTTGGAAACCGTTAGATATTGCTTACTTAATATTTCATGATACAGCTTCCCGTTATCAGGATATTCATAAATTTTATTCATTGTGGAATCAATCAATGAAATGAGCCATTGTGTTTCAAATAAAGACCTTACATTGTCTGAAAACTTATCTTGTTCTGTTTCAGGCGCAAAATTAGCTAGGTACTCCAACGCATTCTCCAAGTTTTTGCTGTAATAACACTCGGCACTCTCACATATTTGAAAAACTCTATTTGATGTTGACCACACGACCGGACGATATATTTTAAGAAGCAGTTTTGTTTTATGTAGAACCGTAGTGCGCTCTATATTTAATCCTTTATACATTAGTGCGCATTGTTTCATTACTTTGCTCTCTTTACGCATAGCATCTGTCCTTCCTTAATTTTCATATTGACATCTGTTTCAATCAAGTGTAACATATATAACGAACGAAGTTGCATATCGTATATCCAAATTATACACGAACATATTTTCGTTTGTCAATAGAATTATTGTGTACGATGTTGCATATCGAGCATATAAAAACGCATTGCTTAGGAAGGAGCCAATATCATGTTGTTTGGTGATAAAATTAAAGAACTGAGAACTTCGGCAGGAATGAGTCAACAAGAATTAGCAAATAAAGCAGGGCTTTCCTTACGATCTATTCAAAATTATGAGAGCAACCAAAGATACCCCAAAGACGTAGCGATTTTGAATAAGCTCTGCAAGGCATTGAATACCACAATAGAAGAACTGATGAAAGAAGAAGATAATTTTATTCAGGAAGCATCTGAAAAATACGGCACTCGTGGCAAAAAAGATGCTCAAAAATTAGTTGATGAGATAGGGGGCCTTTTTGCCGGTGGGGAATTGAATGAAGAAGATAAAGACAAAGTTTTTAGAGCTATCACTGAGATGTACTGGAGAGCCAAGGACAATAATAAGAAATATACCCCTAAGAAGTATAACAAAGAGTCTATCGAATAAATTGCTGTCCGTTTTATCGTACACATTATTTGGTATAATGAGGATACTAAAGGGGGTGAATCACGTATGCCGAACAAAGACTATATTCAATCTGTTGCTTCCGATTTAATCACACGGTACAAGACCAGAAACCCTTTTGAATTATGTAAATCTATTGGAGTTGAAGTTTTTTACGCTGATTTAGGTCATCTCAAAGGAATGTACAAATATCTTAAACGGAACCGTTTTGCAGTCATCAATGAAAAACTTGATGACTACATAAAAAAGTTGGTCTGTGCTCATGAATTAGGGCACGACTTATTACATAGGGATTTGGCCAGGAGGGTATGCTTACAAGAATTTGTGCTATACGATATGAAAAGCCGTCCTGAATATGAAGCTAATCTATTCGCATCTGAGATTCTTCTACCGGATGATGCTATTTTTTCTTATGCACATGAAGGTTACGATATTGAACAAATCGCACGGATACTTTATACCGACATAAATTTAATCGCCCTAAAAATGGCTTCTATGAATGCCCGGGGATACCAATTTAGAACAGTTTATGATCCGAAATCCGATTTTTTAAAGAAATAAACAGAGCATTTTCTTCATCGAAAAGCTCTGGTTATTTTTTTGATATTTGATATAAAAACTAATAAAAACTATGTTTTTTCATTGTTAATTTCGCTCTTTGCACCAAAAAAATATTTATTCCCAGCACTGTTTCAGAGTTTGAATATAATCGTTATCTATTCCGTTTTCCCGTGCCCCTTCAATAACTCGTTCTAAATAGCCTGGTCTTGGTTTCCCGGGTCTATTATTTGATGCTATATAAACAAGCGCTATGTACTGCCTTCCAGCTTGTTCCAGACTCGTAACAGTAACATTCTTTTTAAAGTAAGTGTTATACTTAACACCTTCACGTTCATCCAGAATATCAATATGCTCTTTAGTTATTTCCCATAGTATTCCATCAACATATGATAAGCTATCCTCAATGATCGAGGCAACACCTCGTTCATTAATGATGAATTTGAATCCTCTTTACTTTACAGGCTGTTTTATTCTTAATAACCCTGCCAATGAAATCATCATTGTTTTCATTCTCGCGCTTTGTCAGAGCATCTAATGCACTCAGAACTTCTTCCGAAAAACCTTCTTTTCTCAAATATTCAATAGTAATATCTGAATCCTCAATAACATCATGTAACACTGCACAAATTCTTTCAGTTTCATTCCTTCGCATAAACATGACCCGCAGCGGGTGAAGTATATATGGCTGCCCAGCCTTGTCCATCTGTCCTTCATGCGCTTTAGCTGCAATACGAATAGCTTTATCAAGCATTTAGTACACCCCATTTCATCTTTATCAATATGGATTATTGTCATTTTCATTTAAAAAACTTAAAAATATCAAATATACTGAACGTGGTTTTTCGGTAGACCTTGTTATACAAGGCCTTTTTAGGATTTGTAATCCAACCCCACCCTCTTGGAGCTTTTACGCCTAAGTTGTGACGTATATATCTTTTTAAGCTCGTTCTTGCTGCAATACTTTTCCTAATACTTGGTTTTCTCATGCCGAACTTCATTTTTATCAAACTCCTTTTATTGCCATATTCTCCTTATAAAAAGGACTGAGATTTATAAATAGCTCTTTTAGCTTATCCCTATCGTCACAATTCTTGAATAGGTATTCAAGAAGTTCTTCTTGCCTGGCTTGCCCTAATGTCAAGCGGTAAAGCGAGAGAATTTTTATCAGCCTTTCATAGGTTCCAATATCCTTACTAATAGGATACACAGGCACAATACGCTCAATTTTTATTTCCTGATCTTCCGGCAAACACCAAAACGGAATCAATTCCGAGTAACCGGTTTTATAGTCATCCTTTGCACGCTCAAACAGGTCGTTCCAAACATCGTTTTTAAAAATGACGTTGTTGCCGTATTTAAGCGCAATATTCTGTCTGATAGCAAGACATTTGAACCTATTTATTCTCCCCTCCCGCTGCTCCAAATCAATCGGGTTTGAAGGTAAATTCCAGTGCATTATCCTTCTGCAATAGTAGTGAAAATCAAGCCCTTCTTGACCAATGGAAGTTGTAGCAAGTACAAAAGGTCTGAATGGTGAATTAAATGAGTTTCTAATGCTCTCCTTGCGATTTATCAGCTTACTGTTTTCCCCCTCCCCCTTGTAAAAGCCTACGGCATAATGTGAACGGAGTGCAATGCCTTTTTCTTTTTTGCTGATAACATTGTTTTTAAAGGTATTGAAAGTGTCAATTGTATAACTCGCAGAGTGTGTTTTTACCGCTTCAAGCATTAGCGCATGAATAAGCTCATGCTTATTCTCTGCATCATTGATACCATTAGAATCGACAAGTATATGCACATATTCATCAAGCAAAGCTTGGAAGTTACCATCCTTACAGTAGCTTAGTACATTTCTCCAATGGGCTTCATCAAATTTATTGCTGTTCAGCATCTCTTTAAATGTCCCCAATAGACCTTTCCGTTGGATTGGCTTCTCAATTTTTGGGCTATAACATAGCTCTATAACAGCCGTTGCTTCAGGTTTATTTAATTGATTAATCATGGCCTTTGCAAACTGCGTAGCATAGATGCTGTTATATCCATTTGCTCTAAAGGCACATACTGCCGGAGAAGCTAAAACAATGTTAGCAAGAACCTCAGTCAAATCATCAGGCATCTTACCCAACTTTACTGATAAAATATTTTCATAATATTCCTTTAATTTTTCCAAATGAAGTTTAAATCCTTTTTGCCCTTTTTCTTCTTCATCATCTGTTATTTCTTGAATTAATTCAACACCACTGGAAAACCATGCATTTACGTAATCAGGATAATCAATAAGCAATGGAGCTAAATAGTACCATCTTTCATCCACTCTATTACTATCGGATTGATATTTACGTAATTTTGACAACAATTTATCAACTTTCGCTTTTATTTGAATTTCAATGTCTTTAAGACATTTACCCTCATTCAAACATTCAATCGGATTATAAAGCTCCGATAAAAATTTTGACGGATACAACAAGCAAAAGAGGCTCATTGCCTGTGGGTTACCATTCACGACATTAAAGCGCAGCCTGGCAACAGGAAACCGCTTATTATTCGGTGCGAAATAGCTTGTGTTCTGCTTATCGGGATTAAGTGCTGCAAGCTTTCCTACCGTTTTTCTTTCAGCCTCATAGGATATTAGGGATGCAATCATCCTCGGGACCATTTCCCAAGCCGAAAAAACCAAAATCTTAGAGAAATTCCCGGCATTTTTAAAGACGCCCTGAGGTTCATAATAGGGTTTTGAGGGCGGTATCCACAATAGCAGTTCAGCGTTATTTTCAAAGGCAGCTTCTTTTAGTCTTTCAAGTCTTGCGTTTGTGGAATCAAGCTCACCGTAGTTCCTGATAACTCTGTCATCAATCCACAGATGTTTTTTATTTGCAAGCTTTATATCGTCAGGATTTTTATGAAAGAATTTTTCAATATGTTTTTTTAGCTGATACTGTTTCATAAACGAAAGTATGTATGGTGCCGATTTGACATAATCAACAGGAACGCTGTAGCCTATCCCGATTTCGTTTAATAGTTTTTCAGCTTCGATGTAGGATAAGATATCTTTTTCCGTTACTCTAAGCGGTATTTTTATACTTTTATCATCAATGAAATCACCAGTCTTTACCGCAGATATTCTCTCAGTTCTGCAAACGCCTTGATACATTGCAGTTTCAGCACTTTTTTTAACCTCAATAATCGAGAAATAATCTGAGTTTATTTCTCTAAGCTTAACAGAAAAGTTGTTCCATATTTCCTTGAATTCTTGCTGCCGCTTTTCGCTTTTAAATAAGAAATTCATTACTTGAAAAAATTCTGAATAATGATCATCGCTTTGGGTTTCACTTATCTCTTCAAGTGTAGAGTAAAGCTTATATGGAGTTGCGGAGAGAAGAAGTATCTTAATATCATTACCCTTTAAAAAGCGGTCGGCCAATATGCCTGTTTCGGTTGAAACATCTGCTGAAATTAAAAATTTAAAGCGCTGAAATTCGTCCATAATAACCAAGTCCGGCTTTAACAGATCGACACTAATCTGGGCAAACATCATACGCAATTTATAGAGAATATCGTACGTACCGCCAATACGGTTGCCTCCGTTCGCCCTTACTTTTTGGCATAGCAATATAAGTTCCGCATCGATATGTTTTTCGGCAAAGTAATCATTTATTGTCCTTGTGATTATTTTTAAATATTGGCCATCAGAAACATCATTACAGGCTGCCACTCTTTTCTCATACCATGGACTCGCCCATCTCCAGCTTGATGTAGCTAAATCAACAAGTATCACTTCAAGCTCTTTTATATAAGCTTCAAATCTTGCCATTCTTTTCAATACCGCAAACATCAAGGCTCTTTCCTCAACACTCCCGCAACCGCTTGTCATAGAAAAGGATGTTGATGGAGTAAGAGGAATAAGTTGTACAAATTTATCCTTAATGCTTTGGTTATTTTCCTGTTCAAATATTTTTAAATGCTGCATTGAAAGACGCGTATCAGTGACACCGTCAACTGTAATATCCCTGCTTATTTTGAGCTTATTAATATTTTGATTTGCAATGTTCTGGTTAGAGCAGATATACACCACTTTGAAAAGAGTATCTCCCTCTTCTTGATGATACCTGGCGGTCTTTGCAATAATGCCTTTGGCAACCAAGGTTTTGCCAAGCCCTACCTCATCAGCCACAAGCACTCTGTTTTGTCCGTTTTTAAAAAGGGAAAAAACCCTCTCTACGGTTGCCCGTTGAAAGTCCTTTAGTCCGTTCATTATTTGCTTTTCAGTAATTTTTAAATCTATTTTCATTTCTTGTTCACCGCCTTTTGAAAGACCCTATAAAGCTCCTTAAAGCCTTCAGGGATAATACTACTATCGGATATTAGCTCCATAAGCCGCTCTATCTCATCAAATTTCTGTGGCGAATGTGCCGCTGCTTTAAGCATTTTTTCATACAGCGCAGGAATTGGCTCACCGTTTCCAAAAACAAAACCGTTACTTGCTAGTCTATTGTTTTCAAGCATAGACAGTAAAAAATCATCACCCAACAAAAAAGTTATGTACTGAATAAAACCGTTCTTGTCTTTAATAACGCTGTTGACAACGGCACTTTCCCTTGCTACCGGGATATTATCGGTCTTTATTTTTATAACTCTTTTGACAGTTTCCTCACCGCTTACAGCCTTGATCACAAAAAATTCGGATAGTTCAAGCATACTAAGTTCTGCAAAAACCACCTTATCAGAAATTTCTTGTTCTTTTTTTGAAAGGAGCGGTGATATATATACATTACTTATCTCCGGTAGCTTTTCAAAAGTTACTTCAAGTGAATATTTATCGTCACATTCCAAAGCTTTAGCATAAGATCGCAGCCTGCAAATTTCTTTTATCATCTTTTGAAGTTTATCAGCTTCTGTTTTTTCCAGTTCATCAAAAGCCTTTATTTCTGTTTTTTCGAAAGGATTATCCTTATCGTTTTCCCCGAAAACATCCTTTTTTAATTGCTCTACGTTCAAGTATCGTCTTTTGCCACAGAGCTTTAACAAAAATTCAACGTTACCATAGCAAGCATTGTATGAAGCATTTAGCGATCCTAAAAACAGCTCGCTATCTGAATACTTTGTTTTTAAATATACCTTTGCGTGAATATCCTGCTTCTGTTTTTCTTCTGTTGTGTCATTATCTCCATCGCTGAAAGCTTCTTCTCCATCAACAATTAAATCCTTCATCACATAAATATCAAAATTAGTTACTGAACTTGGCTTTAGCTTAGCTAGCTCTGATTTTCGGGTAATAATCGTATTTTTGTTTGGATTAGTTAAAGCCAACTCATTAAAACTCTTTATAGTGTTATCACTTAAAAAAGGAGAGATAGCAAAAAGCTCATGGTATGTATTGAATAGTCCTGTGTTTTCTATTTCATAGCCATCAATACCAACAGGATAAAAACAATAATCTGAAAACTGGTTATCTTTAATTTCAAACTTCACATGAAGAATTTCTTCTGCCAAACTTAGAAGGTTACTTTTCTTGCCCGGACTTATACTATTTTTCTTTGCAAGCTTTAATAAGGATTGCAAAAAGTCACTTAAAGGACGAGACTTTTCATATCCCGCTTTTAATCTGGCATCTATTTTAACTTTACCCTCAAGGCATACAGCAACGTCCCAACTCCGGTCAAAAGTTAAATTCCTGCTAAGAACTAAACAGCGATACAACGCCTCACCGTCAGCATTTTCATACTTAACAAGCCAAAACTTGGGATGAAATGACTTCTTATTTTTAAGGACTATTTCAAAAACCATTTTTTCCAAGAGAATATGCAGAGCATGTGCATTCGCAGGAACCTTTATCTGTCCGCCCTCACAAAAGACCAGCACCTTATCAGCGGTTTTGTTCAAAGCTTCTAACAGATAGATGGGATTATCCTTCAATCCGCTATCAATGCTTTCTGAAAGACCTAAAGCTATACTTATTCCTATCAGCGCATCCAAATCAAGGGAATAAGTAGTGCCAACCGCAAACACCGTTTCATATCCAAAGGGAGGTGCCATCATTTTGCTGTAATCCAATCTGTCGGATGCAGGTTTAAGCATTGACATCACCTATCCCTTCGAAAATATCTCTTAACAGGTTTTTTGCATTTCTGAAACGGTATTGCAGTTTCCCGATGCCTACCCAACCCTTATATTCAAACTCATTTACGTTATAAAGCTTGGCTCGCTTATCTCCTTTGAGCCTTCGTTCACGCATTATTACAAGCTCGTCCAGTTTTTCAATATCATTTTTAAGCATTGCATCCTTGCAATCAAATAGAAACTTGATAAGCTTTCCGTTTTTAATACGAAGCCTATCAAAGAGAATTTTTTGTATATCAATATTAACACATTTTCCCATATCCAAACTCCAAAGCTTCCATTCGGTAATAACATCGTCGTTCTTTCCCTGGGACAATAACATGTTATATCTTAAATGAATGCCGAAAACAAAGTCTGAAAACTCTTTCGCCATTATGTAATCTTCTTTTAAATTATGCGGAAACAGATTCACCATTCCTTCAATATCGTCAAAGCTTTCAAACTGCAAAAAATCTGTATAGTTCTTTTCTAAAACAAAGTAAAGTATAGAATCAGGCACAGAAGACATAATCTGATTTCTTAAAAATTCAGCTTCTTGCTTTGTAAGTTTTATAGTAAGTCCATCTCTCCAGTCAGCAGAAAAATCAGGTAACTTCCAAAAGCCACCTGTAAGCTCTCCCGTTACTGCATCAATATCATCTGCATCCTTTTCGTCATCCTTAAGGCCAATACTTCCTAATACTTTTGTGTTGTGCTTCTTATTCTTCAAAAGGCATGTAATCCGTGCATAGTCATACAAGGACATTTTGCCGCCAGTAAATATGCCGAAAGTTCTAATGCCATTCCAATATATATCGGAAGGCTTACGTTTTAGCTTTCTTCCCGCAGTTTCACCAATAATACCGTTCTCGCCGCTTTGTTTTAATATGTCAATAAAGTCAAGCTCCTGTTCATGTAAGCGGTTAATCATTTTATCAGGAGTCATCCCTTTTTCACGTTCTAATTCAGCAAGCAAATATGGGGTAATCAGAAAGTATTTTGCTCTCGTCTGGATAGTAGAAGTACCAGGGAAGAAAATATCCGAAAAAGCGTCTCGAATAATACCGACTCCTAATTCATCCACTGCCTCAGGCTCTGAAAGCAAGTTTATAACACTCATAACCTTATTCCTTTGTTCTTTTGAAAAATCAATCCAGCCGATATTCACAAATCATCAACTCACTATCTGTATATTTTTTTACGATGCATAACTAAAAGCAGAAAGCTTTTCCGCTATTAACTCTCCGACGGTAGAAGTAAACGGCTTTTGACAGTTGTAAACCTCTGATATCAGTTCTCTCTGCTTTTTATACCGGTCTTTATTTTTAATCAGCATTAACAGTCTTGCCCCATTCATCGCATCGTCAACTGCCCTATGCTGCTGACCCTCAAAATCAAATCCGGTCATCTCCATCGCTGCTTTTAAACCTAATCTTCTTGTAAAGCCAAAAACCTTCATAAATATCCGCTGAAAGTCTCGCCATTTTAAATATTTTGTTGGCATTTTGTTATATAAGCCCTTTGATGTGCATTCCCTTTCTAATTGGATCTTGTCATCTTTTCCCCAGGAATAAAACTTTATATCCTCAGTTCCAAGCCAGTCCTCTAACATTACTACCGCTTCAGCAAGGGATGGAGCATCTTTTATAACATCGTTCCTTATTCCGGTAAGCTTAGTACATGTCTTTGAAAGCAATTGGCTGAATTCAGGCTTTACATATACTGAAAATGTATCTATCAGTGTAAAGTTTTCATCCAACTTTACTGCACCGATTTCAATAATCTCCTGAATTTTTTCACCAATAACCCTGTCATATTTTCTCCAACAGGTCATTTCAAAATCTACAAACACATGATACATAAGACACCTCCAACAATTCTTAAATCTTATATGCCAATACTATCTGACGCGATACACATCTGATATGGAAACGTAAGAGTAAATTCGGTTAATCTGAGTGTCTGAATGCTTTCTCAATAAGCATTACAGCTTCATCAACTTCACATTCTTTATCAATTGCAACCTCTACCCATTCCCATCCATTATAGTGATGATTGGGTAACGGTCTTATTGTAAGGTGTTCTGATTCGAGCTTTAAACCATCTGTTCTTATATGAATCCTCACTTTTGAATTAACAAAGTTTATTAAACAAAAGTTAAAAGATTTCTGAAGCCTAAAATCCGGAGTGTTTGTTGGAAAGCATTTACTACAAAACTTACTGCACTTTATTATAAGCTCTGTAAATACTTCCTGCAGATGTGTACTCATTTTATTAAACTTAGCTTCAAACTTCGGTGCTATTGATAACGGGATCATCTGTTTATCTGTGCTTTCATAAGCCCTGATTTTATCCATTTTGCTACCTCCACGAATTTTCTTAACAAATTATAAATATGAAGTTTGCCTTGCCATAAAAATTCTTTATTATTTTCATTTATCATAACTCTTTTCATTTCTCAATTACAAACCCACTCCAACTATCGGCATACTGCAATAGCAACGTTAACGGCGCTTCATGTGTTGCGCAGGAACGGTTATCCTCAACATATTGTCCATCGTGATAAACAATAGCTTGGACTTCTTCCTCTGTAAGGTCAATATATTTCATAGCCAGGTAAATACTCCTAACCGGTACACTCAAGTATGTAAGCTCTTTATTGAAACGATATGGATAATCCGGCTTGTATCCGTATTTCATTTGCTTCTCCGAGGGCTCATTAATTAGGTATTGAGGTCTTCCGGGCATACCTACCTTGCCCAGATCATGCAATAAAGCTACGATAACGCAACTCTCATCACTGATATCCGGAGCAATGGCGTTTTTAATCTTTAACATTGTCTCAGCTACATTAATTGAGTGCTTTAAAAGCCCGCCTTCCTCGCAAAGATGATACTTCGTGCTTGCCGGGGATGTTAACCATGCGGTTTCATTCTCCATAAAAGCAATCAACTCATCAAACTGCTCCTTCCGCTCTTTCACAATCTCTTTTAACTTTTCATATCTTACATTTATATCTGTTTTATCCATACACTTAATCTCCTGTTTTTCTTAATTATATCAAATGATGTGTACGATAAAACGGATAGTGCATCACAGTGCATTATCCGTTTTTTGAAGGAGATTTAATTTCAGTTTAAATCATCACAGTACTTTTTACAGTTACACCAACTACATTTTTCAGACTTACAGCATTGAAACTCACTTAATGTCTTGTTCCCCAAAAGCCACGGAGCTGAGTTTATTAGAGCTTCCACAACACCTTCAATGTCTTCTTTTCTCAACTCTATACTTACTACTTCACCATTATTAAGGAAATAGAGCAAAGCCTCCTCTACTATTACTTTCTTCCCATTATAAAATGGTATTTGATTTAACGCCCACGCATAGGAAAGCAACTGTTCCTTATAATTGCTTGCCTTCTCTTCCGCAGCATGTGAATTATTCAGCCTATTTGATTTATAATCAATAATTGATGCTATATATTGTCCTTCCCGCTCAAAAATATCTACCCTATCGATAAACCCTGTCAAGTTTATTCCCTCTGCGAGAGGCACCCTGAAACCAAATTCTTTAAGGGACGTAACCAAGGTTCCTTTATTTTCTTTTCGTCTTTTTTCCTCTATTTTGATGAATCCCGCTACTTCCTTTTCGAAAAGTTCCCTATCTGCCTGCGGCAATTCTATATCAATAGCAGCTGCCACTTCAGAGGTATTATCCTTGAAGCCTGATTTATTCAAGTCCAGAATATCAACTTCCTCTAAAAAGGCATGCAGAAGCGATCCGAAATCAGCAGCATTCATTCTTTCATAGGCAGCCGGCAGTCCTTCGGTATACTGTGCATCTCTTTTATCATGAAGTCCTGCAAGATTTTCCAGATAAAACCTCCTGGGGCAATCCCTATATTTCATCCAGGAAGATATGCTTATATTGCCTTCCTCATGTCTCTCACAGGGCTCTAATCTTTGATTCATCGCATTTTCAATCGAGTTAATGCCTGTAAGCTTTTTGATTTCTGCAATGAAAGGTGGAGGATATACACTTTGCTTTTGTTGGTTAGGAACAAGGCTCATAGCATCCACTGAAGTTATCTCTTCCACTGTGCCAACCTTATTCATTGCCCATATAAGCTGTTTCATAAAGCTGTTTTGTGCATCAATTTCCTCTTCCGATCCTACCTCCTGTTTCTCTCCGATAAACCCTAAATATTCTTTCGCCCGGGTAGCAGCAACATAAAATAGCCTTCTGGAGTCCTCCAATTCTCTCCGGAGTTTTTCTGCATATAGCTTCGCATACTCAGGGTTCGCATTTTCATTCAGTTTGAGGCTCTCATCAAGCCCCATGGCTATCAGTCCCTTCTGATCATCCAGGAAGAAAAGAGGCTTGCTTCTTTTTGCTTGTGAATCCAGCGGTCTGTCCATGTCCGGAATCAATACTGCCCTGAATTCAAGCCCTTTAGAAGCATGGATGGTTAATATTTTTACTGCGTCACTGTCTTCGTTGTCAAGAAAAGCCTCTCCATCCATACCCGAGGATTCTTTTAGAACATCAAGGTATGGAAGTAGTTCCCTTGCACTGTATATTCCCTTTGCATCAAATTCTTCAATAATCCTGATTAACTTTTCAATGTTCCGGAGCTTTTTTTCTCCCTTGGGCAAGGCTGTAAGTACCTCATCATAAGCTGTTGCTTTAATGATTTTATTCATCAGTTCCAGGCTGTTTAATATTCCATCCATGGGGAGGAGACTGGCAAGTACGTCTGCAGCTCTCTTGACCACCCATTTGTCATCTTCCGCCACCATTTCCCCAAATGCTGTCAGCAGCTCATCCAGGTTTTTGATTTTCTGTTTTCTCATAAATATGGAGAGTGCCAGCAGCATATCGTCAGAAAATCCGAATATGGGCGAGCGCAGTACAGTAAAGAGCGCAAGCCTGTCATCCGGGAAAAATACCAGTTTATACAGTGAAAGAATGTCCCCTATCTCCTGTCTGTCCCAGAAACCAATCCCACCAAGTACGCAGTAAGGAATACCATTCCTGGTCAGGGAGTTCTCAATTTCCGAAAGAGATGTTCTGCTTCTTAAAAGAATTGCTATATCCCTGTACAGGAAATCTTCCGCAGTTAGCTTTTGAATAACACCTGCAATAACATCCCCCTGATAATCCTTCTTGCCTGCAACTGCAATGTCTTCGTATTCAGCCTCTAATGCGCACTTTAACTCTTCTTTCATGTCTTCCGAGAGCAGCAGATTCTTTGCCAAATCCCACCTTGTCTTAGGCTTGTTTTCTTTTGACAAACCCTTTTCCCAGGTAATAAGCTCGACTTTCCTGCCGTCCGAATCTCCTTGCCCCGGATATTGGAGCTTCTCATACGGGCTTAAAAGCTGACTAAATATGCTGTTCACTGCACCGATAATATTTTTCGTACTTCTATAGCAATTGTTCAGAAATTCCACCTTGCCGCAGCCTAAAACTTCACTACAGGCTTCTTCAAAAACTCTGTAGTCTGAGCCTCTGAAGCCATAAATAGACTGTTTGTGGTCTCCAACGATAAATAGCCTTCCCTCCGGTATCTTTCCTTGTTCCCATATCAGGTGATCAAGGATCTTTTTTTGGAGTGGGTTTACATCCTGAAACTCATCCACCAAAATTGTTGTAAAGCGGCTGAAATAGCTTGTCCTGATCTCATTATTCCTGAGAAGCCTTTCAGATAGAATCTCCAGATCATTAAAATCCAACAGGTTTTTCTTCTCTTTGTATGCCCTGTATTCATTATCCAAATTGTTGATGAGTATTAAAGCAGTACTTTCGAGTACTGTAATGGGATCTGCATTTTCTATGCCACCAGTTTTGAATTCCTGGCAAAAACTTACCACATCCATTCCCTTTTCTCTCATGGCGCCAAAGGCGGATAGTATTCCCTGTTTGAGCTTGCCAGTGAAAAACCCGGTTGAAAAGTTCTCTGCTAGGGACCTTACTATTACTTCATTTTTTTCATTTTCAATAAAGGACTGTATCACACTATCTGCAATTTCTGAAAGAAGCACACTCTTGTCCACCTCTTCCATAATATTAAAATCCGGATCAAGCCCCAGAAAAGCAAAATGATCCCGCAGAATCTTTCCACAAAAACCATGGATGGTATCAATATTGCTATTTGTAATTTGCATCTTTATATTGGAAAGCCTATTCTTTTCAACGGCATTATCAATCTTTGAAATTCTATCAGAAAGCTCCCTTCGAACCCTGTCCTTCATTTCAGTTGCAGCCTTTCTTGTAAAAGTAATGGCTGCAATATTGTCAAGAGTCAGTGTTGGATTTTCCAAAAGGCATCTTACAAACCGTTTGGTAAGTACTCTGGTTTTTCCTGAACCTGCTCCTGCTCTAAGGGCTGTATTTAAATGAATGTCGAGAGCTCTTGCCTGCTCCTCATTTACTTCATAAATTTTGCAAAGGTCTTCTAACATTACAGTACACCTTCTTTCTGTGCAAGTCTTGTACGGTCATATCTGCAGATTCCACTATAAAGGCAGCCAAACATGCTTGATGCAGGACACTCCTTTGGAAGCATGAAATAACCTTTTCTTATGTTATTAATGATACTTGTAGCTTCATTTCCTGCCCATGAAAGTACTACTTCCATATTAGCCTTGTCCGGTGTACTTTTTGTTCCTTTTCTTCCCTCAAACAATGCTTTTTTGATGTCCTTACGGATGATTCCATTCCAATCCAGCTTTTCGATGCTATAATAAAGGAGTGCCAGACACTCCGGTTGTCCGATGTGAAACCGTTCTTTGATAATATTGTTAAAAGCACTATAGTATAGCGGGAGTTGGAAGTCATCACCTTCTATGCATTCTTTAATACTTCTGATGCTGCCTTTTTTATAATCATAGATAATAAATCTTCCTGTATAAGCACCTTTTGAATCCAATTCAAGGTCTACCCTGTCTGCCACTCCTTTTAGAATACTGTTTTCCTTGCCAATAGTCATTTTAAAGGGTTCTTCAAGCATTACCGGCTTTAAGGTACAGCCTGTAGTCTGATAATACCTTGACATATTTTCGGCATCATGGATGATAAAATTCCTAAGAACCATCAGAAGCTCTTCCATGATATATTTCTTAAGTGGGACCGGAATAGAATCAAAAGTTAACTGACCTGACATCTCGTTAAAAATGGTGTCCAGTCTTTCAATATCAGGCACACATGGGTTTTGATTTCCCAAATGGTAGGCCTTTAACACAGTATGATAAAAAGTGCCTGTATCAAGCATTTCTTTTATATTGTCATCCTCAACCGTAAGGTCCAGCACCCGTTGAGCAAAATATGTAAAGGGGCACCGTGAATAGCTATTCAATTGAGAAGCAGAAAAACCATAGCTTACGTCCTGTTGCGCAAGCACCGGATGTTCAAGCTTGCCATCATAGGCATTAAACTCACTCCCTACCTCTCTTGAAAACTCGATAGCTGCAGCATGTACCGGATATTCCAGCCTCCCCCGTACTTCCTGGGTGATAACGCTCTTATCAAAAGCAGTATTATTCCGAGAATGTGTATTTATCGCTTTAACAGCTTCACTGATACTCCAGGTTTCACCCCTGAAACTTACCCTATCCCTCATACTGACTGGTTTCTCAATAACCTTTCCCTTACTCTCTTTATCTAAAATAGAAACTATTTCATCTATGAAAGGGGATGCTATCATCACACTCCCATCCTCATCTGCTGTCCTGTAAGACAGATAGAGCCTGTTACGGGCAGATGCCATGCAGGCATTAAACCTCAGCTTTTCACGCTCCAGCTCCCATTCGGAATTGCTCAATCTAATTCCGATATCAGAAAGCTCCCTGATTTCATTAACATCAAACAGTTGGGCCTTATTTCCTCCAGCCGGGAATATACCTTCATTGACTCCCAAAACAAAAACGGTATCATAAGTCTGTCCTCTGGCAAGATCCGGCGGAATAAACCTCACTCCACTTGTATCCCTTGTGATATCCCCTGTTTCAACGCCGGCTATCATATCAAATATATCCTTAATTAAACCTTCCGGTTCTATATCCGTTTGATCAAAGCCGTATTCTTTATATCCATGATGGAGCCAGTCGAAAAACTTTGAAAGCTCCATTATAGCTTCCATATCTCTCAGCCACAGTTTTTCATTCAGTAATCTTTCCCGGTAAAGTGCTGAAATGTTTCTTTCAATTTGTATCGTCTCCAGAAACTCCTTAAAAGCTCCAATAGCATCCAATGGCTGGCCATGTAAAGCTTTCTCAAAAGCGCAAACTGCATTAATGTAGCTTCTCATAGCTTCCTTGGATAATTCGTTTTCTGTAGTTTCAATATACTCACCTAAAAAAGCCTCAAAGTAGTTGCCTTGACCATCCTTTTTCAATATAATTTCAGCAAGCTTAAACAGTTTGTCGGTTTCGAAACCCTGATCTGAAAGTATTTCAATTGGCAGCATGTATTTAGAGGTTACAATAGAAACAAAAGCCATAGAATACTCACTTTGGAGCCCAAGCCTCCACAAGGCCATAGTATCCTTGATCATCGGTATAGAAGGCAGTTTACTTTGCTGCTTAACACTAATGGGGACGCCATACTCTTCGAATATTTCGATTACTTTTGGCTTGTAGTTTTCCGTATCCGCAGTAATAACCGCTATATCCGACAACTTTACTCCTTGATTCTGAATAAGTTCTTTTGCTTTCCCGGCAGCAATTCTTATTTCATGATCCATACATGGACTATTGATTATTTTAAGATTTTCAGCATCGACTTTTATATAAGCCTCACCTGAATAAATGTGATGAGCGATTGACTGGAGACAAGGATTCACTGAAATACCGGAACTACCATCGTTTTCTATCATTTCAAAACCCATCTGCTTAAAATCCCTTATGACTTCATCCATCAGGAACTGTTCATTATTCCTGTTTCTAAAGGGGATATTTGCATAAACTGAAATACTGGGGTATTCCTGCTGTATATTTTTCAGGAGTTTTATATTCACCGGGTCAATGTTAATAAATCCATCAACTACAATAACGGCTGTATTTTCAAACAATTTTGTACTTGTACAGGCTTCCACAGCTTCTATTGAGATATCATCTATATCCATCAGACCTTTTTCTGTTTTTATTCTTTCATAACCAGAATAAATACATTGAAAACCCTGACATTTTCTTAGGAGATTCCCCTTTAGTTCTGCGGTTCTTGAACGAAATTCATCAGGTGAAATACACAGCCGTTTGAGCTTTCTTATAGTATGTATCAAAAGATCTAAAAAACCAGGTTTATCCTTTACTTTATCGAAAACTGTATCTTCAGGAAGTTCCTTTAGCACATGCTTTAAAAGCATCTTTTCCTCCAGGTCTCCAATGATCTTAGCATCATTAAGAAATTTACCAAGTATCAGCTGTTCAAGATCGTCAAAACCAAACACATGCCAGCCGAAGATACCACCTAATTCCGTTGTAAAATGGCGTCTAACATCAAACATTGCCTCCCTTGATGGCAATATATAAAAGACTTTCAAGCCTGCATTAATATATCTGATACATTCCTTAACCAGTTCTGCACGTCTATTACTGTTAAACAAATCATAATATAGTTTTTTCATCAGATTTCACTCCTGTCCAAGGTGCTTCTTCTCATATTTTATCAGATTTTAGAAATGAAAGGTGGGTATTTTTGTAACTGTAATTTAGTGCAATAGATAAAAAACCGGCACATTTTAAAGGCCAGTTTTTCAAACAGTTAATGTAATAATTCATAACTCATAATATTAATGCCACTTGTCAAAGTTATTGAATAAATTTATCCATATTAACATATTATTTAGACACTTACCGCTAACAGCTTATTAGACAAACTTGTTATCAACTCAGATAACTCAACATTTTTAACCCACTTTGGAGGGATAGCATTTACACCGAGATATGCACCAAGAATATTACCGCATATGGCTCCAGTGCTATCACTGTCACCTCTATGATTCACTGCAAGGCAGAGAGCCTTTTCAAAATCATTCTCGTACTTCAATGAACAATATAGGGCATTTGCCAGTGCTTCTTCCCCAACCCAGCCCTCTCCGAGGCGTCTTATTGCTTCTTGCGGTTCTATTTCCTTTTCCACCAGGTCAATAGCTTTATGTAAGATTTCAAGGCATTCTTCATGCCCTTCATAAGTTTTAAGAATATCAATTGCATTTAAGGCAGCCTGCTTTATCTCTTTACCAGTAATTATTTCTGCAATAATAAAAGCAAGAACACCTGCTGAAAGGTATCCACTCGGGTGACCATGGGTTATTGCGGCACAGTCAGCTGCAATTCTGAATGCTTTTTGCGGGGAATTATAAAAATATAATCCAACCGGGGCAACGCGCATAACCCCTCCACAGCCCTTGCTGTTATTAATATGTCTCTCAATAGTGCCAAAATTCTGCTTTGTACTGTTTGATAAAGCAGAAAGGCATGTGTTCCCAGGCGCTCTCCTCACAAATAGGTTCTTAACATTTAGAAGTTCACTTTTATAGTCTACCTCTTCATTATTCAAAATCCAATTATAGTCCTCACTTGCCAAATAACCAGTCTGTGTGTAAAGCCACCTTTGATATGAATAGAAAACACAGGATGGAAAGCTGCAAATACCTTTATGACTGCCGCGAAAATGAGCCCACAGAATACCCTCCGCAGTGAATAATGTCATTTGCGTATCATCGGAAATCAAAGCTTTTCCAGTTCTCTGATCACAAATTAACTCAGTAATTCCAGCATTGCCAAACTTCCTTCTTATTTCTTCACTATTCATAAATTCAACTGTGTAGCCTAACGCGTCTCCTATTGCCCCACCAATAAGACAGCCTCTGAAATGACAAATATCATTCTTCATCATCATTTCCTCACTACAACCTCTGTACGCCGGTCAATTTTATATTCAAATTCTACCTTTATCTCACTGTCAGCCGGTACATTAACAGAGAATTCAATAAGCCCTGATGTTTTCTTTGAGTACTCATGTGTTGCCGAAACCATTTCCCATATACCCCAGGCATAATGTTCAAAATGCACTTCCGCAGCTTCTTCCTTATGATTCTTAATAATGCATTCATATTTGTAATGTTCAAACCCATCTATTTTCTTTCGGTCAACTTCGTTGAAATCAAAGGTAATGTCAAACGCATTGCCAATGGTGAGCTTAATATCTTCATCCTTTGGGGTGTGCCCTATACTATCCTCACCAATGAACTCCATAGAATTGTCTGCTTCATCAGCTTTATACAGCTTGATTTTCCCTTTAGGCATGGCGCAACCCAAGCCACACTCTTTCTTATTTGTAAACTCAATAATTACATTTGCCTTTTCTTCACTCATGTTGAGCTTGTAATACTTTTTATAGGGAATATTTAGACCATTTAAAATATTTATTTGCTTGGTTTGATTATCTTTTAGTGTCGTAGGATTTATTAATGTGTACATGTGATAATCAAAGAAAGCTTTTTCCTCAGCTTGAGGTGCAGCAGAGGACTCACAAATATACATGCGTCCTTCCATGTCATAGCTATCGTCCTGAATTCTGTTGACATCTCCGGCAATAAGTTTTACTTTGGCATTTTCAAACGTTGCACCACTTTGATTTTCAATTTCTGCCCAGCCTGCAATGTTTAAAGTCTTCTCCAAAATCTCTATAACATAGTTTGCATTCCAATTGAAGCCCTTGCTAAGATAGGAAACCTTAACATGCTCGGATGTCGACTTCCCAATCTTCCAAACAAGAGCAGGTTTTACAATAAGTCCCGATGGCAGGGAAGGAAGAACAATTTCTGCCTGAGCATCGATATATATTTCCTTTGTATTATTATCCTCCAATACACATCTTCCGGCACCCTCAACCGATAAAAGACGGCAGCTCTTCTTTTCACCAGTTTTCCTGTCCTTTAGATAGACTTCCTTATCAATGTACTTTTTAAGAAGCTTATCCCTATCAACTAAATCATAATCATAATTGAATTCCAAGATATTCAAACCTTCTACCAAGAGAGAATCCGTTTCAATCTGCTGTGCTACATCAGCAAAAATAAGCTCAGTCTCAGCCCCTGTAAGGCTTACGGTACGTGTTTCCTTAACAGCACCAAATCCACCATTGTAAATAGTCAATGAAATGTCTTTTGTATCAGCCGCAGTAGATATTTTTTTCATGATCCAACACCTTCCTTTATAACAAATTATATCAAATAATATGTACAATAAAACGGACAGTAAATTTATATTCTATTCTGTTTTAACAACATCAACAAGCTGCCAAGCTTGCAGAAAACTCCTGTTAAAACAAAAGAGAGGAATGTCCTCTCTTTCTCATTAAAAACTATCTTTTCTTTTATCAAGATAAATCAAGAACACTAGAAGTATAACTATTAATAGAATGATTAGTGTACCTTGAACGGGGTGTTGTTTCAATGCTTCCAATAGCTGCATGGTTTCTTCATAATACAAAACCCAGTCCCCCCACCTATGTTAATTTATTGAAACTTCACATAATGGAAAATTTGCTCCTACTACCTTATTCCTAACTGATTTTGCTTGAAATAATGCTTTATCTGCTTCTGCAAATAATATATCTATAGCAATTGGTTTATCAGTTGTTGCCACTCCAATACACACAGTAACACCAAAACATTTTTCGGATTTCTCTATTGCCTTCCTTAACCTCTCCGCATATTTTAACGCTCCTTGATTATCTGTGTCAGGAAGGATAATGGCAAACTCTTCGCCGCCCCATCGTGCAATAGTATCAATCTCCCTAGAATTTGCTTTGAAAACTTCTGAAATCCGTGTAAGAAGCTTGTCCCCAGCCAAGTGCCCGTATTTATCATTTACTCTTTTAAAATGGTCAATATCAATTATGACTAATGAAAGTGCAGTTTTTGAACGATTCAGTCTTTTTAACTCTGATTCTAACTTTTCATAGAGGTATCTACGGTTATAAAGATCCGTAAGTGGGTCTTTATAAGCATAATACATTATGTTTTTTATCCATAGGCCCCAGAATACACTAATAACAGTTAAAAATGCAATAACGCTTATCCAAAAATAGTTATAGAAGGCTGGTTGTATGTTGTTATAGACAAAGTAAACTATAGAACTTATTAACAGTCCCCCAAACCCCATATAAATATGAATATTTTTATATAAAGCATTTCTCATAGAAAATGGCCACCTCACTTACCTATTTCCCCTATTCACTTACAATATTTTACTTTATTTATCAGAAACATTCCAATGGTTTTTTATAGGTATTAGCATTTATTTACTTTATATTTTATACTTAAATTCCCTTAGAGTAAATATCAATCATCACTGATAGTGCACATGGTATATATAAAATAAGGGTAGACTACCTACCGTTGTGTTCTACCCCTATTTTAATCTCTGTTTTTGTGAACTAACATGGCTCGAATAATATCGTTCAGCAAACTTATTTGACCTTCCGATAATTTATTGGCTAATAGCTCCATTTCTAACCTTTCAGGACTTTTAGCACTATCTCTATGGCCGAACGCAAGATAATCAAGAGTTGTATTTAAAGCAATCGACAGATTTAAAAAAGTCTCGAATGAAAAACGCTTTTCTCCTCGCTCTATCTTGCCCTCGTATTGTGGAGATATATCAACTTTTTCAGCAAGTTGAAACTGTGTAAGTCCCATTTTGTTTCGTTCTTGTTTTATTCTTTCTCCGATAGCCTTATAGTCCATGTCTCAACCCCCTGTAATAAACATACAGGGAAGTTTTTGAAATAAAAACAGTCCATTGGTAAACACAACTATTTACTATATGGTCACATTGCATCCTGACGAATTTCTAAACCATATCACAACTCAGCATAAACCATCTGCATCAATATTCCTTTATCATCCATCATTGGATTTTCAGGAATAGTTTTAAGCTCTTTTTCAAGGATTATTTTCCCCATCACTGCCAAACATAAGGCATCTATAGCATCGTCAGTTTTCTTTCTAAATGGAACATCGGCTAAAAACTTCTCTACAACTTGATCTGATTTAGAATAATATTTTCTCAGTATTTCAAGACGTTTTTGCTGGCCTTCCGCAGACGTTTTATGTTCAAGGATTGGTTGATTATTATTAAGCTTTGAAAAACAAAATTCCGGATGGCTTTCAAGAAGCCTGTTTTTCCATTGAGGTTTATCCTGCAAAAATTCGTCAACCTGCTTTATTGCCTTGGCTATACCCAGGGTTTGTTCAGAGAGGCTTTTTCCTAAAATAGCAACATTTAACTCCCTTGCTGTTTTCTTATCTGCTGCATATACAGCCTGTCTACAAGGAACTTCAAAAATACTCGAACCTTTTTTACCAAGCTCCTTTTTCACAATCATATCCGGGCGTAGCTGGCTTTTGTTTTCAACAAGGCCTATTGGTATGTCAATTATGTAAATATCAGCATCTGAGTACCGGCTGCAAATGTCATTTATAGTTTTGAATTTATCAACCTCAAATTTATTTTCGGTTATACAAACTGCAACCCATTTACCTTTACAGCCATCGATTCCAACACAACTATAGCTATTATTTCTCATCATCAACATCAGCTCTTATTTCCCTGCAACCCATTTAGCCATAAAATTCCAATCCTTTACCTTCCCATTATCATGAAGGATTTCAAGATATACTCCGTCTCCTTTTCCTACCTGCCATATGGCTTGAGCTGAATTACCATTATCAGAAATGCCGGCATTTTTAACGTATTTAAAAAATTCATCTTTGCCAGCTCCGATGGTCTCGGCTACATATGCAACCAGATATATGTCAATTACACTTGCACCAAAATCAGATGGCCTCTTTGACAATATATGCTCCCGGACAATATCCTTCCAGGCAAATTGCGGGGAGGTCATTATCCTGTTTTTTATCTCTTCAATCTGGTATGCTTTATAACTTCTTTTCTCCCACTGTTTTAGCTGAGCAAAATCTCCGTTGATTTGTATAAGCTTTTGAAGCATATTCTCTAAATTACATACCGTTGGTATTACTTTGGCATGAATACTCCTACCCCTTAAATTATCCGGTAATATGTATCCATTAGGTCTTATCGAACTTCTAAAGACTTCCATCTTCCTACTCCCCCCTCTTATTTGTATTGTTCTAAAATCTCCTGAATAGAGTTTTGATATTTTTCAATAACACTCTCCGGAGATAATATCTTCACTTTATTTCCAAACTGTGCTATCCATGAAAAAAAGGTTGAACTAATTGCAACATTTATCCTAATTGAAAAGCTACTGTCATCAACTTTGTCTAAAGTAACATCCTTTCCAAAACGGTCTATAACTGTATTAACAAGTGAATTGTCAAACTGTAATCTTACCGTCTCTTCTTCCCCTCCGAACATATTGAATACTTTTTTGGAATATTCAGCAATGTTAAATTGCTCATTGTCCGGCAGTATCGTTCTGGGCTGATCTATGATTTCAATATTCGTCATCCTGTCAACCCGATAATGGGTAAAATCATTATATTTTTCCGAAAAAGTAATGAGATAATAGTTTTCATCATCCCAGGATAAAGCATAAGGACTTACAAAATAAAGTTCTCCATTCTTTCGATATTTCTTTTCTTTTTTGATATCGTAGTCATAATACTTGAAAGATACCTGCTTATTTTCTGCGATTGCGACATGAAGCCTGTCCACATTATAGTAAATGTTTTCATTAATAGCCTTAACCCTGTTCGTCACATAAACTTGTCGATGAAGCAGCGCAGCTTGATGAGAGCTTGCCAAGCTCTCGATCTTTTTTATAAGGTCATTGCTTTTCTTGTGTGTAACAAATTTCGAACATTGAACAGCATCAACCAATAGTTTCAATTCCGGTAATTCAAAGACACGGCTTGCCACAAAATAATCCGTAGTTTTTGTTTTCCGAGTAGCAATATCTATTCCATAATGCCGTAAGGCCTCTATATCGTCATATATGGATTTTCGCTCAGCAGTAATACCGTAGCGTTCAAGTTCTGCTATCATATCATTGATTGTCATTGTATTTTCTTCATCCGTTTTTTCAAGAAGCATTTTCATTAAGTATAAAATTTTCAACTTCTGGTTAGAGCTTTTTGCCATAACTGCACCCCTATAATTGCAACATTATTCCAAATAATTACACCTCTAATGATACCATAATATCACAAGAGGTGTCCAATAAAACGGATTGTGTTTTTTATATTACTACTGCAATTTCTTTTAGCCGTCCATAAATATTTTCCCAACTTGTATTAAGATTCAAAGTCTTCACATATATCTTTTTGCCCTGGATACTATAAACAAAATCAAGCTCAGTGTCTACAACAGGATAAATCAGCATCCCAGCTTTCTCTCCGATAAAAGTGCTGTTATTCATGTACGTGTAGATCTGGTACAGGTTCCCTGATATAAGCTTTTTTGTTTCTCCAACATTGCGGATTTGCAATGCATTTGTATAGTACTTTGCATCAATTATCATTTGTCTTTTCTCATTTTGCAGTACGATATCCGTTCTCATTACCGGTAGAAAGCTTTCCCCAATATGCTCAAAGTCAGCATCCTTTTCCCATTGAAAGATCGGAGAATAGACTAATATTGATGGTAACTCCTTTTTATAAAAATTAAATATAAACTTCTCATACAGGGCAGCCATTCTTTTATCTCTAATGAAGTCCTTAAAGATGGTTTCTCCCTTTTGAGATTTAACAAGCACTTCATCATATATAAGCTCACAAATATCTATAATTAACTTATAAAAGCGGTTATTCCGATGATATCGGATGCGTGAAAAATGTGATTTCTCAAGCCTTATAACCTCTATTCCGTGAAAATATCTATTAATATGGATAAGCTGGTCTTTTATTCGCTTATCCAGTTCTTTATAGTTAATAAGGGTAATGATTGATGCCTTTATGATTTGATTAAACAAAACATTCGATGAAAGCTCATCATATTCACAGCTAAGCTTACCATGAATAAAGCTCTGTCTTTTCAAAGTATCATTTATGGCTATTTTCCCCCTGAGCACAGGCAGTTCATCAGATACACAGATATATTCCCTGTTGAAACCACGTTTAATAAGAAGGCTTAGTCCGTTTGCAAGAATTTTTGCGAACAGGTCATAGATGTTATCAAATTCTTCATTCGATAAATTAATATTGTCCCCTTCCTTTAAGACATCATAAGCATAGCTGAGCATATAGTATATATTACGAATCGGTATCTCGTTTGCCATTCATATCACCCCAGCAAGTAATCCATGTACTCCTGTGCCTTCTCTTCGTTGTCGAACCAATATTCCTCGATAAGCGGATTGATTTCATACTCAATAACACTCTGATACCAGTTCTCATCTGTGGAAGGATTACAGAAATAACTGTGTCCGATTCTAAATCCTCTGCCTAAATTACTGTCGGATGCAATTTGACTGTTTAAATAGTTCAGCCTGCTGATAATCTTTTCTATTAAGTCCACATGAATTCCACTGTCCGCCAAATGCTTTCTGAATGATTGTGTATTAAAAGCCGGCTCAATCTCAACAAAACAGAATCTTCTTCTAAGGGCATAATCAATCATCGCCAAAGAACGGTCGGCAGTATTCATCATACCGATAATAAATATGTTCTGCGGTACATAAAAACGGCTATCCGGTTTGTATGTAAGAGGAACTGCAAATTTTGAACCACGTTTATCATTTTCAATAAGCATTAGAAGCTCACCGAAAATTTTACTTAGATTCCCTCTATTTATCTCATCAATGATAAAGTAATAGTCCCGATTAGGGTCATTGGCAGCCTTTATACAAAACTGATGAAAAATACCATTCCTAAGTTCAAAGCCTCCACCTTCAACCGGCCTGAATCCCATAACAAAGTCTTCATAGGAATAGTTTTGATGGAACTGAACCATTTCTATTCTTGAATCATCAACAGATCCCATCAGTGAATAAGCCAGCCTTTTGGCAGCAAAGGTCTTTCCGACACCAGGTGCTCCTTGCAAGATGATGTTTTTCTTTCTATTCAAAAGTATCGATATTTCATCATATTGCTGTTCTGAAATAAACACCTCATTTAAAAAGTCTTCCTTGGTGTACAATTCTAATGAACCTTTTGGACCTGAAGGCTCATCTTCTTTAACCAAGTCAATAATAGCCTCATATTCCTCTTGAGTAAGTTTAAAAAGGCTCCCTCTTGGTGTTTTGAAGTACTCCATATTTTTCAGCTCATCAATTTCAAGCAAATCACTATATTTAATGGGATTTATAAGATTTTGTATTTTTTCAACCCATATTCTCTCTCCATCATGTCCCTGTGAAATTTTGCATATAGCTACAATAGCCTTTTCAGGATAAGATTCATAACCAATAACAATATCTCCAGCCTTTACATTTTCAAAGTTCTTATAAATTTTTCTTTTATATCCATTTTCATTTATTGATGTATATTCGACAGCTTGACCAACCTCAATATTACTAAAGCTCCATATTTTAGGGCTTGCATTAAGCCACCAATAATTTATACCCTCATTCATATCATTTGAAGTTTGGGTAGTAATTTCATCAGAAATCAAGTCTTGAACTCTCATATCAAAGCAGGGCAATAGGATGTTTTTTTCAAATTCAGCATAATCATTTCTTGGTACACGCCAAGCAGTGGAATTGTAATTTGGAGTCCACCCCTTTTGAGCTGCTGAATATTGGTAATCTGGAATCTTTGAATAAGCTACTACTTCATAACTTCTATAGAGCCATCCCTGAGTCTTGCTTGCCAGTTGTACAGCTTCTGATGTAATTTTCCCAAGTAGTTTTATGCCACTATTTCCATAACACAAATAAAAATAATCCCCGATTTTTATACCATTCACGAACTCGTTTCCTTGACCTCTTCCCGTATCTCTATGTACAGTAACTATTCCTTGATCAAAATACTTTTCTCTCTCTTCTTCAGAAAAACTGCCATCGTTCCCATGAGATATTTTCCAAATATTTATCTTGTCATCCTGTGTAATAGGCGTATCATTAACTGATTCATCTTCTACAATATCCTTACTTCTACCATAGACAGACAATTTCATATCCATAGCACGATAATTTCTAAATATGCATTTTTCATCTCTGAATTTTTTTAGCTGCCTTGAGTTTTGAATATAGTACCCTAATTCTTTTGGCTTAACTAATGATACCCCTTCTATCTGAAAAAGTGGCACTGTATCGTTAACAGCACTATTCATAATAGGAAACGTATACGGCTTCAAACAGTGCAGCATAACAGAAGCCGCCGCACTCTGCATCCCTTTTATACCTTTCTTAATAGCCTCCTCTACCTTTACGAACATTGCTTCATCGTCAGCCATGTCTTTCAGCTCTACACAAAGAGAAATGAACCTTTGAGCGCTTTCTTTATCTGCTTTTGAGGCAAATGTATGAAAGCCAGTGCCAAACATTCCGATAGACCATCCTAAATTTTTGCCTTCCTCTGCAATATTCTCATAGCTATGCTGAACAGCTTTTTCCTTAACTTTTTCTAAAATAGCAGAAAGCCTGTCCTTTTCAACTGTATCCAAGTGGCTGTCTTTAATTTTTTGTCTTTTCACATCAACACCACTTCTCCAAGTGCCAACTACCATGAAATAAAGAAGATCAAGGTCATTTATATCAAGCTGCTCCCGTGGAATAGTTGATAGTGATTCAACAGTTTCTCTTACAAGCTCATATGATCCATCATGCTTGTCAGGATCTACATCAGGTATCGTTTTGAGTTCCTCAATCATCTTGTTATCTTTAAATTCTATATATAATTTCAAAGCAGCTTTTAATGTATGTGTTCCGTTATAAATATCTCCATCAATTGGAATATTGTGCTTCGGTTTGGCTCCAAGCTTTTTATCTGTTGTGGTATAAGTGAGCTGCTCTATAAGGCTTACACACCTATCGGAATTATATAACTTATCCAAATCACCATAAAATTTTTCAATTCTCAGGCAATTTGAAGTTCTTGCATTACTTGTGGTCGAATCAAGTTTTTTGAAACTCTTAAGCCAGTTATAAAACAACTCTTTATCCATTCTGCATTCCCCCTAATTTGATTAGTCCATCAGATAGTTTCCTAACATATCTAAGCAACCTCATTGCATCTTGATTTTTTATAATTACTCGTTGGCCTACCCTGTATGATATATCTCCTGAGTTTTGTATGTATCTTTCATCGATCAAACCATTATTGTGTTCAATTATGTGCCTTTGCTGAAATAAGATATTTATGTCTTCAATTTCTTTTTCAGAAAGCCATGAATCATAGCCCTTCCCGGTAGCTTCTTTAAATAAGTTGCTGCCTTTTTCAATTATTTGAAAGTCGTTAACTCGAACCTTTTTATTTGGCATAATTTGCTTATAAATTTCTTCTGCATACTTTTGGAAAGCTGAAACAATATCTCCCAATGTGCCTTCTATCATTGATCGACACATCGATTCAGCCTTATCTTTGCCATAGCTTTTTTCGAATGTACTGTATATATCTTCAATAGACTCAATCATCTTTTGAACTGTATCTAAAGATTCATTAAAAACACGTTCAACGGCATTATGTCCACAGCAGGGACAAAAATAAGCACTTCCAATGACACTGTATCGAGTCTGGCACTTTTCACAAGTTATCTCCAATTCCCATTCCGGTCTTTGTCCTATGGGATTATTCACAAATGATATCTTTTTGCCGGGTTTATAAGTAATTTGAACATATTTGATGTAAGACTGAGCATAACTGGCAGCTATCTCCTCAATAGCCTCAATCTGCTCTTGAGTGTACCACTGATCAGACGTTGCGATATGTCCACACATAGGACAAAATACTTGTTCGTCAGATACTTTTTCTTTCCAGTCTTCCATGTGTATTTTAAAAACATATTCACACTTTTCATTTGGGCATTGCCTGTCATAATATCCTTTTTCATCTGATGTGAATTCAACAGGTATTTCAGTTAATGACATCTTCTCCACCTCTTCCCCAACATGACTTTATATATAATCAGTTTTAAACCTCATTCATTGCTAAAATTATTCTTTCTAATTGTTGAATTGAGTTTATAAAACTTAAGTATATTCTTGTAACATCCAATACTTCCAATTTATATTCTACTTCGCGCTCACTTGGTAACTTTTTGTAAATACGAATTAAATCATATACTGTTTCTCTACCCGTCTGTCTATCAATTCTATAAAATATTTTTGAATCCTGAGTAATAATTTTGCCATTTGAAAAATGAGTTTCCTCTGAACGAATATCATGAACAATAGCATACCATTCCAGGGATCTATCAACAAAATCAAATATCTTTTTATCTGCGTATATGCTGGAGGTATCCTTATTCTTTATCGTTTTTTGTAATAAGCTATGAAATTTAGCTTGTATTTCTCCCCTATACCTATATAACTCTTTAAAAATCATTGCAACATATTCCATACAAGAGTATATTTTTTCAAAAATATCTGCTATTTCCCCTGCAAGAATTATGTCATCTGATTCAGATATTGAGGGAAGTTTATTTATTAAATCTGTGTGCATAGCATTTATAATATCAAGCTTATAAGTTATACTTTTGGCTTTTCTTATTAAATCTTGATAACATCTTCTTATTTTAGGATTAGGGAGTTGTTCAATAGTTAATCCACCTATCTGCATATCATTCTAACTCCTCTATTAATTCATTAAGCGAATCGTTGACTGAATTTAATAGAATTTTAGAATCCATTATCCAGTTAGGTGAATAATTTTCCTCTCGTTTCCAAAGTTTATTGTACGCCTTTAAAGAAGCTGTATGACCAGATAATTTATTTCTTGAATTATAGAGAAGTTTCAATGAATTAATCAAATTATCACCGGTAGTAATACCCAGCTCTTTAAACAATACATCAAGCTGACCTATACTCCCTAAAGCTTGTCCTTGAGCATCTTTGAGTTTTTCTTCTTGAACGAATTTCTGCACCGTTTTTTTGTTGATGCTTTCACATGTAATTTTGCAAAACTGAATTAAATACTCTTTATATTCGTCAACAGTATTCACAACAGGGGTCACAAAAGCACTATATATAGAGTTATCTGCTTCTGATAATGGATTAAAGATTATAGCACCATACTTATCATTAAATTTCTCATTTAGTTTTCCAATAAGAGTAAAAAGCCATTTCTCCGGGAGAATTTTATCAACAAATACAGATTCCATCTGCTGTTTCCAAAAGTTCTCCTCAATCGCTCCCTTAGGAGGTATATTCTCTGTACTCCAGTGCTTTTGTTCATCAAATGGTATTCTTCCTAAATCACCAAGCCATACAACTACTTTATCTTCTTCATTAATTGTAAATGGCAAATTCCATTCATCCAAATATCTAATATATCCATCACTAATTACATAATTTGCGGTATCTGTCTTATACTTATTTAATACACTCTTATTGAAGAAAATTGGAGTTAAAAAATGCGGAGCTTCAGGATTAGCGCCGAAGTAGTTTGCCAATTTGCTTTCATCACATGTATATTTCATTAGATTTCCGGTCTCTGTGTCAATTCCATAAATGAATTCACTGAACTCTTTATCGCCAATAAGGTATTGTAAGCTTTTATGATGACACTCTTTATATGGTTTTATTATTGACTTTCCAATAATTGATGCCAATACATTATAATCGCTATAGTCGTATGAATTAATAGAATATAGCAAGAAACTTGTATTATTGGAAAATGTTCTCTGGGCACTACTTACCTTTTTGTCAATAAGAGCAAACCTTCTATGGTCAAATGTAATAACACAAATTTTGTTGTATGCACATAAAAAATCCTTAAGATATTTTGTGAGAACTTCAATTTTATTCTCAGAAGTTTTGATAATAACTTCATCACTATTAGGATCGATATAGTTATCACCAATCTTGACTAAATTGTTATACCAAATCAATTTTGGGTTAATTTCAACTTGAACAGCATACTTTCTGTTAAACGAACGATATGCAACTAAATATTCAAAGTCTCCACTTTCATTTCCCGGAACAAAGAATATCTCATCTTCAAATTTTCCATTTCCAATATTTCTTGATACATGTTCAAAATAAGAATGTCCAAAGGAATCTGGTGAAAATCCCCACTCAAAATCGTTAAGATACTCCTTTATAAACTCGTCATCATCATTGACCAGAGCGCAAAAAGCAAAAATATCATGTTTAATTCCATTGCTTGTAGACTTTACATTCTCATACAATGTAGTCCACTCATTAGAATTCATGTTTTCATAATTGGTAATGTAATCTTCAAATTTTAAGTAATCCATGCTTATTCCCCCTAACCCATAACTTTCCTCACAAATACTGGTATTTTACTCTACCCCCAACGCCTTGAAAACTGCATCTTCAGGGGACTGATAGAATATCAGGTTAAACTTGCCCATTAATTCAGGTGGTACTGTTCCCATATCCGCAGCTGAAAGTATAGGAATCAGAACTTTTTTCGCTCCACTATCAAGACACACTTGCAATACATTCGCCAGTTCTTCAACTTTTGTAATGGTCCCACCAATACTCAAGTTTCCTAATATTGCAAGACTCGATAAAGATGGGCGGTTAAGAGCTGCTGAGCAAAGTGCTACAAGAGCAGCCAATGATAAACTACTGGTCATTCCTACACCATTTAAGTCTTGTACATGAAGCATGAAATCCTTGGTTAAGGTTGAGATTGTTCCGCTTATTGATTTACTGTTGGCCTTTAAATATCGATATGCAGTATCAGCTGCTTCCTTAGCCTCACGCATATTTCCGATTCCTGTACAGATATATTTCCCTGAGCCATTGGCCATTTCGGTTTCGATTTTGTATGTACCAATCATTCCCGACTTACCTCTTCCAATGGTATAAACATGGCCAGCTTTATTAAGGCCTTCAGGAATCAACTTGCCTCCGCCCTGTTCAGGGACAGGCACATATTCTTCTGCAAAAGATTCATTGTCTATATATGAAAAACTCACATCATAAAACTCCATGCCACCAATGCGTTT
This sequence comes from Pseudobacteroides sp., assembly GCA_035370245.1. Lineage (GTDB taxonomy): Bacteria > Bacillota > Clostridia > Acetivibrionales > DSM-2933 > Pseudobacteroides. The sequence goes on along the minus strand of DAOOVO010000017.1, from coordinate 16,466 downwards.
TAGCTGTTCTTTCACTCTGCGTCTGCATTCCAAAGCAAAACGCAGAATCTCTTCCACATCATCTTTTTCAAACTTTCCATGAGGATAGATCAGCTTTATCAGTGCAGACACCATTTTACGGACAGCTATCACATCACGTTGATTGAGATTATTTCCGAGCTTAAAGTACTTATCGAATGCATCGGCATAGGAAATCTTTCTAAGCTCTCTCATAAACTCAGAAAGATAATCTGTAATAAACCCATAATCATCAGTAAAGAACTTCGGTCTATACTTAGGGATTTCCCACCCAGGAATGTAACAATGCATTCTATCAAAGAAAGCACTGTCGCTATTCATCTCAACTGGGAATGGCTCAAATAGGTGTGACGTTTTAAGTAGAGCATCTACGCTTTGATTGATGTTCCCAACAAAAACCATCGAAGCAAGGGCAGCCTTTTCTTCTTTCCCACGAGAGAACGAACCGGATGCCATATAATCTTTCATAATCTGTATGCCGTCTTTGTCTTTAAACTTGATTCCAGCTACTTCATCGAAAGCAACACAGTCCCACATACCAACCAAGCCAACCGTTTTATTGCTCATATTATAAAACAGGTTGGCTACAGTGGTTTGTCCACCAGATACTAATATGCTATTAGGTGAAATTTCTTTATAAACGTGGGATTTTCCAGTTCCACGAGGCCCTAACTCACAAAGATTGATATTATTTTCAATTAATGGCATTATACGAGCAAGATGCAACCATTTTACGCGCTCTGTAAAATGGGATGGTTCCATACCAACAGATCGAAGTAAAATATCAATCCATTCTTCTTTTGTGAAGTGTTCTCTACCGTTTTTTACTTCTTCTAAATCAAGGCTTGGCATTTGAATCGGAGTAAGTTTACGAATGATAAAAGGACATCTCTTCTTATCGTTTTCATCATAAAAATACTCCATATTCACAATACACCAAATACCGCCACACAGTAACCTCTCAAACTTGGCAACATACTCCTCAGAAATCGGCACATAATTAATTACCAGGTTTGAAAACTCAGCAACGTATTGATCGCTCTTAATATCCAATTTAACAGATATCTTATCGATAACTGTGTGACTTCCTCTTTCACGTAGCTTTGATATTATCTTTTGCGCTTCATCAGGTCTGACAAAGTTATCAGCAAGGATTTTCTTGACATTGGCAACGCCCTCTTCCACGGCTTGCTCATCAGGAGATGCACAATACATACCAAGCAGGTATTCCAGTACATATACCGGAACATTGGCACCCTCTTTTATCTTCTTTGTCAGATCCTTACGAACAACTTTACCTTGAAATATATTGATAAGTTTTTCTGACAGTTCGTTCATTCACTCACCCCTTTCATAAACTGAATCCAAAGTCATCAGCAAACGCAATATCTATGATAAACTCATGTCTTGATATTTCCATATCAGATATAGCATCCTTCATCACAAGGTAATACTTCTCGTCTTTTGAATATTTGCGATTTCGGAAAGTAAATTTTTCACGGAACTGACGCTTTTCAGGTGAAGCATTTTTCTTGTCAGCAACAATAATTTCCTCATCAGAAATTTTTTCACCTGAATCAGTTTCAAAGAAAACCTTAATCTTAATCGGCTGCAATGTATCACTAACATTCTCTGTCTGGATAAAGTCAAGATAAGTAATCAGGTTCGTGATCTTGCGCGACAGTGACGTTAAAACCACTTCTACATTTCCGACTTCTTTTTTGTATCTTTCTGTTTTTACTTTAATGAGAGGAACAATGATTTCCTGAAGCGAGGCTCCTCCATGAACGTAGTTCTGGCCACCACCAGGAGCTTTAAAAATATCAGCACCACGAGGAACCGTCACATAAACATCTTTGTTTTCAGAACCAAGGTACTCAAGAGAGTAATTAAGTGCCCCTTCAATAGATAACGGCTCTTTCGTCAAAATAAAACGTTTGTTCAAGTAAGCCCCAGATTGTTTTGGCAAATTCACTTTATCGCTCTCATCAAGCTTATCTCTCTTATATATAAAGCCATGATCTGCTGTAATAATATAGTTCGTAATGGACTTGTCTACAGTAAGCTTCTGAATCAAATTCATAATCTCATGAATTGATTCTTTGGCTGCCGAAAACACTTCATTTTCAGTCGCTGCATGATCACCCCTTGCATCCACTTGATTATGATAAATATAAATTAGTTCTTGTCCTGTCATCAGCTTACGAACTGCTTCTCTGTTCATGGACATAACTTCTGAATAGGTGGTCACTACTGATAGTTGATTATAGGATTTTAGTATTTTTTCTCTTTGCTCTGATGAAACGCACGGCTCTCCATCGATCATAACGTCATGCCCGGCTGTAAAGGTTATTGACTTATGGGGTAATAATCCTGCCATTCCCAATCTTGTATAAGAAGGTAGTACAGAAATCATATACTGCAATTCAGAGCTTGTATTTGCCTTCTCTTTAAAACGGCTGTGTAGCTCCATTCCACATTCATATCTGAATCCATCAGAGATGATTACTACAGTACATTCTTTTTTCGCTGCCGGAGCAACAATACGATTATAAAAATCATACTGTTTTTGTGCCGATAATTGACCGAAGGAAGATATCATCTCTAACTTATCTGCCCACATAATCGATAATTTCATGAGATAGCTATTCGTATAAATATTCTCTACCAGGTTTCTAAGCTCATGCAAACTGTCATTTGACTCTATGTGATCGAAAGCAATATAGAAGCCTCGATAATGTTTATCGATATTTGCCCATTTAGTAGTATAAAGTTTAATAACTTCATCTGCATCCTTGGCACTGTCCATACTGAACTTTTGTATCTCAGTAATCAATTTATCTGCTTTGTCGATTGCGTGATAGTAGGAAGCATATTTGGATGCAAAATGCTTCTTACTGCTACGCTTCTTAATTACCTCTTTATAATCTTCTGTGAGCGGTGCAGCATTTGACACAAGTACAGATGCCAAATGTTTGATTATATTGATATCGAACACCTCAAATGTATCACACTCAAAATAGCTCTCTACCAGAACATTTTTCAAATATTCTGCTGCCTTAATCTTGATAGCAATCTGCCCAGCAATCATATCAAACTGATCTTTATATAGCATGTTGTTCATCAAATTAGACAAAAAAACCGCAGCATCATTTTTTTTGTAGGAAATAAACGGCTGCCAAGGCTTTGGTAAATCTCCTTTAAAGCGATGTGCAGTATAAGTCATAAGTAAAGTGACAACCAGCTTTTCGAGAGTCGGTTTTTCCTCATTGTAACCATAGTATTTCTCACATAATTGCCAAAAGCACTTAAGAAGCCCCATCTTTTCAAAGGCAATGATATATTTATTTTCAACGTATTCACCACTGATGATTACCGTCTTTAAGACTTCTTCAAAACTTGGGACCTTCACTCCTGCCATTACTGCCAACAAACCAATCTCAATGGTTTCAGGATTATAATTTTCTATTCCTAAGGCAGCAAACCTTTCTATACGATCATTAGACCTCCAAAACTTTGTAAACTGAGATAATTGGTCTTTGTATTTTTCAGGGATTTGCAGATCGGCACATAACAAAGAGACTCTATCTGCATAAAACTGCTTAGAGTAGTAAACCATATCTGCAAGATGGTTTTCTTTATCTGCCGGCTTTGGAAAAGGAGCATATATGAGATAACTATTCTCTCTATCCTCGCACTCCAAAAAGTACTTCGTATAAAGAGCATTATCTCCTGTCAGCTTATATATTTTGGCGTTTTCAATCTTCAAAGAATCAATTTCCTCTGCAAATTCGGCATTGTCATCATACCAAAACACAAGCTTGCGATCGCTGCTCCTGAATTCTTCATTTAACTTTTCTTGTATTGTTTGTAAATCCATTAATAACACCTCTGCTATTTCGTTTTATAATGTTTGTCCAGTGCATTTAGAATATTACTACTATAGAATATCTTTTTACTACTTTTAGGCTTTTCCGGATCAAGTAATCTAATATGAGAGTATCGCTTATCTGATTCATATTTCTTTCTGATTCTATGATATTCAGTGTTTTCTTTGAAATTGGTATATCTTTCTTTGCATAGATCAGTCAGCTTTCTATAATCATAAGGATACCGTTCTCTTACCTGTTCATCTGTTAACTTTACTTTTATAGCATCAGTATCATTAGATAAAGCAAATTTTATAGCATCCTTTGATTTTGATTTACTAAAATTAATATCTATATTTAACGCAATGTTATACTCCGATTTTTTCTTAGATTGATAATCTTCCAACTCATCGACATATTTGAAAAAGTTCTTTTCTTCATTATTTAAAACCAAAACATCACTTACCTTATCAATTGAAACAAATGATAAAGGCATTAAATAAAAGTTATATTTAGATAAATCTTTATTGTACCATTTTTTGTATAGCGAAACATAATTACGTAGTGTTGCTGTTCCAATTTCCTGAATTCTGATGTTAAACTTTAATGAGTAGTTATAAAAATGAACCGATGAATCACGCAATTCAATTAGTGCCTCGATATTTTTAAACACTACTTCATCCATTTCGCCTGATTCAATAAGCTTCTTTGCAATATAATCAATGCTATGCGTAAATGGATTACCACTTCTTGTTGTTTTCACAATTTTCTTTTTTGATTTACTTCCGTCTTTATTTTTTTTATTTTCATAAACATAAAGCGAAGACATTTTATTTTTATTTATCAGGAGGTATCTTGATTTCAGCAAGAGTTCCCAACTGTTTATTGCTAAAATAGCAAAAGTTTCACCTCTATACAAAAAATCTGGCTTATTATATATTTCAATTGCAGATACCATAGCAGCAATACTTTTATCCAACAGTTCTTGGACTTTTGATTTCATCAAGACACCTCCGTTTTTATCTAAATTTTTCCAAGCAAATCCACTTTAACTGACTTTTTGCCCTCGCTTGACACTACGACACCTTGGAATTTAGCATAGTTCGCCACTACACCATCATCAAGATCGAGAGAAATTCTCTGATGAGCAATATGTGCTATTGCCTGGTCATAAATTCGAGTTTCTGCAAGTTGCTTCACAAGTTTTTCTTTTTGCTTCACAGCTTTAGCTTTGTCGCTTGCCGATGCATTGCTTTCTAACACTACATCACAATGAGCAATAGCATTTTCGATAGCCGCTTGAGTTTTATGCAGATAATCAGCACGGACACGGCCTACTGTGTCCTCATTGTATCGATGCAAGTATATTAGTGCCTTAAATCCGTTTTCTTTTCCACTATCAAACAGCCAATAAATTGGACGTTTCTGATAAGTCTTTACATGATCTTTATAGAAGTCCTTAAGGAAATAATTCCGGATAACCTCACGGGAGGTACTCCCCTTGTTACCAAGAGCATTAGCAATAAAATCAAGATTTTCTTCCAAAGTATCTTCACCGTAAACCACTTTTACAAACTTCACAAAGCGTGCCACAATATCATCGTCAAAATATTCTTCATCAGTAATAGGAATTACATTGTCTTTGTCGGGAATAAAGGTTTTGTATTTGCTATCATCCCATTCACCGCCAGCATAGGCAAGCCCATCGACATCAAGAGAATATCTGCCAAACATACAGCCAACGGCATAGGAAACAAAGCTACGGATGTCACGCTGTAAATCAGCTTTTCTGATAGTAACATCTTTTTCTTCTACTTCAGGTGTCAATTCATCCTGTAAACCATAAATTTCAATGAAGATACAGTTTAATTCTTCTTCGTTAGCCTTTAGTTGTTCAAATTGATGACGCGCTTGAATTTCCCAGTTTTTATATGCATACTTAATTCCAGCCGTCTTAGATGGACCATTAGTATTAATATCAAAAAAACGATGCGACACTAATGGATGTGTTTTGAAGTCCCAACTTGTTTCAAAGCAATCCCAATCAGCTTTTGATATAGAAATATTTTTTGAAACAAGATTATTAATGCGAGATTCGTATTTTTCCGACATAACAACTGGTACTCCTGCGATATCTCCGGGCTGATAATTAATTGTTGCATTACTAATGGCTAAATAATACTGCCCAACTACACTATTTAATAATGCTAATAAATATTTATCCTTCAAATTTACCGAAATGCTTGAACCACCGGAATCAAACAAAAATCCTTTTTCAACATATCTACAAGAAAATTTTCCTGATGTTACAGCAGACCATGTTATGAACTTTTTGAAATATAGATGTTCACTCCTAACACTTGCAGCTTTTAACCCGTTTTCTTTAATATTATTTTTAATCTCATAACCATCATTTTCCCAATTAACTAAGTATTCATTATAACCGTACCACCGTCTAAATCCGCCACCTTTACAATAAGGAAACCATTTAAGGCCACTACTTATTCCCTGCAAATTGTTTTCACAATCAAATTTACACAAATTAATGCTAACTTCACTCCACAGCCTTAAAAATCTATTATTATCGCCTGTTGTCATTCCAGTTTTAGGGTATGCAATTGACCCCAGCACTTTTCCCTTCTCATAGTTAACAAGGACATTCTCACTTACCCAATAAGCGATTGGCATTCCAGGAATTTTAGAGAAGTTTTCTTCATTGGTATAGTACATATAATCACAATCTTTATTTGAAATAGCTTCAAGTACTTTTTGCTTCTGAACTTCCATACCGCCTTTAAAATCAGACAGCTTAATATAATCGCCTTTTTGACTATCTTTTGCATTTTTTAAAACAAAAGTACAGATAGGCACGGTTGCTTCCTCAAAAGCAGAATATTCCATCTGAATTAAGCTTGAAATGTTCTTGTTTCGTATTATAAACTCCCTCAATTTTTCATAGGTTTTGATAAACATCCATACAAAAGGTGTCATGAAAGCACTGTATCCATTCGGTTTACAAAATCCAAAGTTTCTGTACATAAACACAGAAAATAGGTCGCCAGAATAGTCTTTGTAGTTCTTGTTTACAAAGTCTTTCAACCTGCCATCCATCTTATTTAAATATGGTGGATTGGTTGCCACTATATCGTATTTCCCTGCTAAAATGTTTGCTTGTTTTATCAAGTATGGCATTACCTTAGAAATATTAATAAGCCAAGTGGACGTAAACAAATCTACAGCACTTTCTGACTTAAGCTTTTCGATATACTTAAGCAAGCCATCATAATCTCTTTTTTCAATATCTAAAATAGAACCATACTCTTTTGCGTTCTTAAAAGCATCTATTAAATAATTAGCTGTTTCTTTATGCAACTCATCCAATCTCAACTGACCAGCACCTTGCTCAAAACTAATCAAGCCGTCGCTCTCCTGAATTGCACAAAGGTTTGGCGTTATATTTTCATTTAAAATTCTTCTGTTGTATTTTCTTGCTCGCATCATTACTGCAAAATAGGCAAGTTGATAAGCTCTATCATCTATATCCAAACCATACAGGTTTTTTTGCAAAATAAGTCTCGCTGCATCTCTTTGGCTATACCCGTATTCTTCGTATATTGCCATCAGAACATCGAAAGCATAGACCAAAATATGTCCGCTACCCATGCAGGGATCTAAGAATTTAATATTTTCGGGAGAAATTTTCTCATCAACAAAACCCAAATTGTTTCCAATAAAATATCCTAACTTGTCTTTTAATTTGCTGTTTGGATTTCTCTCAAGCCAATATTTACCCAATGAGTTATCAACCATATATCGAACAACCCAATCTGTTGTAAACAATTGAGTCGCAGCAGGAATATCATCCTTTTTAACGACACCTTTATAAATATTGATGACTTCATCCCTGCGTTTTTCATTATAATATTGGTACATCCAACCAATTATTTCCACAGTTCTGTTTTCCCCAACAGCTTCTAAAAAATCTTCTTCGTCAATCTTTAATAGATCACGGATAACACCATCTTCATTGGTGTATGAAATATCAAGCAAGATTTCTGTATAGTCTTTGTTATACTTTGAAGTATTCTCAAAAAGTTCAGGAAGAATTTCGCCAAGTTCGTTGCACTGCTTGATGAACAGCATACGAAAGAGCTTGTCCAACACATTATTCTCTTTCAATGTAATAATTTCTTCTATCTCTTGTTGTGTTAGTTCAAGATCGATTTTTGGGGCCTGAGTGACTATGTCCGGTTCAAACTTGCCCTTAGTTTCACTTGATAGTACACGAATACGTGAAGGAAGATAGTCGTTTATCTCCATAAAACGCACAGCGATAATTCGGTTAAACCAGGTATAAGCGACTTCCTCCATAACTGATTCATAGCCTTTTTCTTTAATTCGATTGACTAAGTTTTCTCTTTGTTTTAACTCTTTTCCCATAAGTGTCGTTTCAATTCCAATGTGAGTTGGGAAAACAGCATAGCCTTGACCTTTGCTTATAGCCTCTGTGATATTTTCTTTTGTAATTCCAATCCGACCTGCTTTATCTTTAACCGATGCAAGCAGTTTTTTTCTTGCTTCCACCGCAAAATTCTTTATCGCTGCCTTGTTCATTGGGTGTTCCTCCTCTTATTACATCAACAAATTGATTACAGTATCTTCTTTATCACCAAGTTCTTTCATCAATCTTGTTTTTAAAGATTGAAGGAACTCATCAATATCATTTTCCTTTTCAATGGTCACTGTTTTATCCATGGTGACATACCTTAAGCTAATGTTCTTCATTTTCTTGGTTACAAATGGCGCAGGCTTCTCAATTACTCCCACTGGTTTTTCTTGTTTTTGCTTGTATAGTTCAGCTAAAATTTTTTCATAATCAGCAATTTCATTCAGGCAACGCATTTTCAAGGCATCGCTTTCATGACGGATATTCTTCACTGCCGCTACTTCATTGGAGTGCTCCAGCTTACTCTTAATTTCTTCAAACCGCTTCATAAATTGATCTTTGAACTTATCGGCAAAGCTTTTCTGACTCAAAATATCCATTACCTGCTTCTGATCTATATTTACCTCAGTACGAATCGGCTCAGCTTCTTTCTCAAGGAGAGAAGTGTGCAAATTAGCAAACTGCTCAAGTAATGAAGGCAACTTATGAATATCACTATAAGGTGTGGGCTTGGTAGCAATTAACTTGATGCTTTCAACCAGGTCAATTAGCTCTTTGTCCACTACATAGGTCTTACTGTTATTAAAGATATCAATGTATTTCCAAGCCTTAGCAAAAATTGTTTTTTGCTCACCATCAAAGAAAGTTATGATGGGAGCGATGTCTTCCGCAATATCCAGCAAATCATCTTTATGACTATCAACATAACGGAAAAACTCCATTGGATTGGTAATATCAGAGATTTCTGTCAACATATCTTTGGTCTTTGTCAAAACAGACTTACCGGGGAAACGACTTTCAAGACGATATTCTACAAGCAGATTTTCAATATCTTTTACTTTATTGCTTGCTCTCGTCTTGAATGTCTTCATCAAGGTATCATCCTCATCGCTAACAGCCGTCATTGAGAACAGATCCTTCATAACATCTTTTACCGATTTGATTTGTCGCTCTGTAGCTCTCTCACGCTTTTCAATGAGCAATTTTTCAGCGTATTCACGCTTGGTAATGTATTTGACAATATCATTAATATCCGTGTCAATAGGGGAAATGTTCTTACTGTTTACAGTAAACGTCACCTTGCCTTGTTTGAATAGCATAGCTACCAACCACTGAACATCCAGTTCAATGAATCCATATGGTGCTGCTGAAAAACGGTCGATAAGGCTCTTCATAGATGTTTTTGCATGACGAACAGAAGCTAACTCAATAGCTCCTAAAACATCATCAAGGGCAAGTTTATTCGCTACCTTATCTTCAAAATTTCCAAGCGTCATTTGGTTGGTCATTCGGAAAATCCCGTCAATATCTGATAAAGACGGAGCAGTTTCCATGTAAGAGAGTTTGTTATACCTTGTATTGACCAGTTTCCCTAAAGCTTCATTAATTCTGCTTGCAGGATCTTTTGAAGCAATATTAGCTTTATCACCATTTACATAAATATCAGCATTTTTAATAGCATCCTCAATAAATATACGAATGCGTTGCTTTTTCTCTATTCTCTCATCTTCTTTAGCTCTTTTAATGTTTTCAAAAGTTTTAGCCAATGAGACTCCTTGCTTCGTAATGAATTTTCCGATTTTCAACATCTCGGTTATTTCATCCAAAAAAGTAGTATCATTAGGCAGATGAACAAGGACATTGTTTTCTTGAGCAGAAAGCATTCGCAGCATTTCGCTCTTATAATCCGCATCGCTATATGGAGTAATAATGCGAACCCCTATATCGGCAGACTGGTTGTTCTTGAAATAGCGGTCGTCCACTATCTGGTTATATGGGAAATTGTATCTCGCATTATAACGGTACTTCGGTTCCTTTATAAGCTCTTGGAATACAATACTTGATACTTCATTGATAATTTCACCAAGCTCTACTGTTTCGTTTTGGATAGCTTTATTGATATCTTGTTCCTCGTTCGTCAGGAACATATAGATGTCACCATTCTTTTGAACCAGCGTTTGCTTGATCAGACGATTTAGAGAATCCTCAACTTGTTTTCTAAGCGCTATACGATCCTCATCGATTTTAGAAACCATCAAGGTTGTCAAATTCTCAACATTTGCCTTAATTTCTTTTACATACTTAATCATAAACAGCACTTTAAGCAGCTCAACATCCAAAGGCTGAAGTCTGCTATTTTCCTCTGCCTGTTTAATTACGATTCTATGAGTATGATCGATAAATTTATCAAGAGCATTATAAAAAATATTAAAAGGTACAATGATTCCTTCCGAATCGTTCATGAAACGCATTGCGGATTCCTTAAATAAGGCAATCATGGAGCGCTCCCCTTCCGCAAGATGCTTGCCTGAAGCACCATGGGTTCTGATAGCAGTTAAAACCTGCCCTAAAAGGTTAAATTGGTATGGGATAAAAGGATATACTGAAGCAAATTCTTCTCTATCCTTGTATAATTTCTTTTCTACTTCATCTGTAAAGGTGATTAAATTTTTAATTACTGCCTCTTTTTGGTCATAGAGCAATCGCAATGTATCCATAGCCGTTCCGGTTTTAGCCAGGATTCTCTTACGAATTACCTCATCTACATTTGCACTTGACAGGGATAATCTGGTGTCAAATCTACCTTGAATTTTGGAAAAATCATTACCTTTAACTGATACAACAGAGTCAATATCCTGCTGACTTGTAACGATTACCCATGCTTTACCCCCACAGGCAGTTCCCAAATCTTCGGTAACTGTTTGCAGATTAAGCATAAGCCGGGTATCTCCAGCAATGTATTGCCCAATTTCATCCACAAGGAACACAACATGATGGTTTTTTCCCTTGCTTTCACAGTATTTGCGAACCAAATTGGCGAATTTCTCAATAGATAGAGAATATGTATCAACTGCTTTTTCGCACCAGGTTCTTGCAGCATCTTCGCTCATAATACCAAGTGCAGAAAGCACCTCAACAATCTCGTCCTGAATAAAGTAGAATTCTTCCCTTGCATCTTCCCACTTTCTTCCTGAAATCTCTGAGAATTTTGCTTTAAAGCTATTGAACTGACCATCTTCTGTAAGCTTTCGTTCCAATTCAGCCAGAAAAGGAAGTGATCCGCAGAACCCCTGCATTTCATTGAATACCTTCATAAAAACATCAATGATAGCATCTTTATTGGATTTTGCATCTGCTTCACTTTTAGAATCAATATTAAACAGAATTACATCCGTTGAAATGTTTTCTGCGAGTTTAATATCAGCAATAACCATTGGGTCATCCAACTTATGGCCATCTGTAAAGAAATCAATAGCTCTCTTGCCATTTACCTCTTTATTCTGTAATAGATAAGACAATATTTTGAGGAAGTGTGATTTACCACTCCCAAAGAAACCGGAAATCCACACACCCATCTTGTCGGTATGTCCGGTAATTCCTTTTTTGTAGCTTTCAAAAAAATCTCTAAAGTGTTTTGCCAGTTCTTTTGTTACAACATACTCATCAAGTTCTTGAAAAATATTGTTTCCATCATCCTGACCCACTTTAATAACACCTTTAATATCCCGGTCAATCGGTTTTACAAACATGTCCGCAATGCGCATCGCTTATCCCTCCACACACATTTTCTTATATGAATTACACAAGTTTGAAAGCTCGGTAGTAGTTATCATCTTTAATGGTGCCAAATAGTTGTAGATCCTGTCCTGAGTATTCTCCGGGAAAAAACATGACAACCGGCACACTATCTAAAACCTGATGAAGGTTATTTAGTACATTATGAGAACGAACAAATGGGAAACACTTGCCAACACCTGTTATAAAAACTACTGAATTTTCAGGTGTGTTTTCCACTATATGATTGACAAGCAAATTAGACTTGTTTGTCAATCTCAGCATTTTAATAATCGCTTCAAAGGTATAGTCAATACCTTTTGATTTTTCAAAGTCAAAGCATTTCTGCAAGTATCCTCGTTCCTTTAAAACATTGATCACGATGTTGTACAAATCAAACTCGATAATCTTTATCCCACTGTTCGATTTGTTTATTTTCTCTTTAAGATAAGCAATATGGCTTCTTACATAGAGTTCATCCTTCGGAGAATAATCAAAGATGTAGTACCCAACTTCATTCCCAAGGCCTTTATTCTTCAAAAAATCCTTATCCGTTATCTTCTCTTCAATTTTTGCCAGTCTATCGTCAATATTTCTCATAGTTACTCTTCTCCCGTAATTGCGTTAAGATAAGGCTTCAGGTTATTTTCCTCCAGCAGCTTACGCAATTTATAGTCAACAGGCGGTATGATGATTTTTCTTTCACCTGTTGCGCTGTTTAAAACCCCTGCTTCAAACAGCATTTTGGTGTAGCACTGTTTTAATTTTTTTATGGCACTTTCTGACCATCTTGCAACTACTTCACTCTGAGCCTTCTTAACGTCAAAGAAAGTATTAACGGCTCTATCGGTGATTTTATTCTCACCCAAAATAATCGCTTGTCTATGTACCTCATGTACAAACTCAAAAAACAGAAGATCCGTTTTCATGATGCTTATTAATACAAGCAGTTTTACTGTTCCGATATCTCCATTGGCAATTTGATCTACCAGATTACCCGGTAAACTCTCAAGACGTTTGATCGCCACGCCAAATATGCGACGCGCCCGATCCTCCGCCCTGACCTGATAGATGTTTTCCTTTACAGCAAGTTCCTTTATCTCGTTTTTATCTTTACCAGCAATTAAAAACTCCGCTGTCTTTCTTGTTTCACTAAGCCAAAACAAACACGAAACCATTCCGGCACTATATTCCACAATACATCCTCCCATAATTATACACTTTTTGCTGTCCAAAAAAACGGACTGTTATTTAAATTAGGCAATTTCTACTCATTCTCGCTATTGTAATATTCAATTATATCCCCAACAGAACACTCAAACAGTTTACAAAGCTTCTCTAACGTGTCATAGTCAATCCGCTGTGTTTTGTCATGATACAAATTAGCAATAGTACTTCGAGCAAGTCCAGTTTTTTCATAAATATCCTGTATGTTATATCGTTTAGTCCCCATTAGAATCGACAATCTGCTCCTAATCGCCATTTTTACACCTCGCCAACAAAGGATACACTTATACAACTAAAAGAATAACACACTTACTGTTCAATGTAAAGTATATATGCTTTATTTAAAATATAATATAAGTCATTATATCGTCAATATAATACTTCTTTTTTCACTTGTAGATATTAGTTAAACTGTATATTTCAAGGTGATGCGCCTTTGGCCTGCCCCCCAGCCCACGAAAAGTTATAAGTCGGATATGCCATGTTAGTACTAATTTCCTTAGTTGGCTTATCTTGAACAAAAAGGGTTGCCCCCAGCTCACGATTGATACATGCTTCTCCCTTTACTCCCAGCTCTTTTTTTATACTACCATTCTCTTTTACCTGCTCTGACTGCTCCCTCTCCACTTCGGGTGACTTAGATTCTTCTTTCTTTGGTTCAACAATATTCAGTGTATAGAGGTTTGAAGTCTGTCCCCCATGTTTGCGTTCTGTATCAAAACGAGCTTCTTTAGTAATAAAACCTGCTTTCACCAGGTCATCTAAAGCTCTTTTTACTGTATTGACACTGTATCCGCACTCTTTTGCTATGGTTTTAATGGACGGAAAGCATTGTCCGTCCTTATTACAATGGAGGGCAAGACAGTTTAATACAAGCCTTGCCCTCGGTTTCAAATCTGATTGAAATGCATTGGTCATATATTCGATTTTTGCCATGATACCCTCCTGTTTCAATTACTACCGGAAAAAGCTCTCCTTACAGCTTTCTTTCCGTTATGATATATTCCTTTACGATAGGATGATAGATATGTCCGTTGATATTGTCGTTAAACAAGTCATGAGAAGCGTCAGCAATCATCAAATCTGCTCCAAATGTAGCCTTACAGTCGCTTTGAAATTCCAAAGGCACACTTAAAGCCATCTTAAAAGTTGATAAATTCTTGCATAAATGCAGCAACTTTGAGTAATTTGCTTCTTCATAAGGCAAAAGGCTTCCACAGACCAGCCTGATGGCTGCTTCCTTGAATGCATTGGTTAATTCCTTAATTACTCCACAGTCATAAATGATAAAATTGTAGTCCTTATCAATTTCATTGGTTAAAAAGCAGTCTACATCGCCAACAGGATAGTGTTCTCCTGCCTTCTCATAAGTATATCTCTCAATCAAATAATGCAGATGTCGGTTCATGTTCATTTCAACATAACAGGCGGTAGCCCCCCTTGCAATCAGCCAGTTTGCAAAATTAAATGCCGTTACTGTAACACCATTCCTGCGTTCAGCTCCGGCAACAGCAATCTTTATATTCTTTGCACTCCACTTATATCTTGGTATTTCGATTTCCACAGATTCCTTAATTTCAGATGGTACAATTTTTAGTTCTTTTTTAGTCAATTCCTCAGCCTGCTTATATCTCTGCATACCGGCTTCAGACAAACATTCTCTAATCTCACACTCTAAATCCTCCACAGTGCTTGCAGAAACAATATCGGTAACCCCTATTCCGAGTAATTTATCAATATATGCTTTTTCATTATCACAGCCGGATAAAATAACAATAATTCGAGCATTAAACATCATTTGAAAAGATTGCAGGGCGACGATAAAATCATCGAGACTATCCTCAATACACCCGATATCCACCATGAAATACTTGCAGCTCTGATAATTCCTCATATCTTTAACTACAAACTGTTTTAAAGTAAATCTGCCCACAAGCTTTTTTATAACTACTTCCGTTTTATTGCTCTGTGCATGCTCATTTTCTTCTTCCAAGAAATCCGTAAGATCACTTTTCCCGCTACTGGACAGATATAACAGCATTGCTCACACCTCCAAAATGCAAATCATTTATCTTTTCTTTATCTTTCAAATGATTGGTCATTAACAAAACTATACCCACAATGACAATCAATATATAAACAATCAGTTCAATCATTTTTTTCCTATTCATACTCCACCTCCTGCACTTCTGCTTATAATCCAAAACGGGCCTCCTGCTCCTGCACTCTTGCTGGCTTCGTTCAAGATAATAGACAAGTCCCATTCCTGTTTGCTTCTTTTATTACTTGCCGGGTCTGCTACTAATATTTTTCCTTCTTCTGTTACTCCACGAAGCACGATAAAATGTCCACTTGATGTAAAATGCCCTTTCGTCATAATGGCAACTACCAGTTTGCCTGATGAAAGGGCATCTACAATACTTCGTGATTCCGTCGCCGAACAGCCTTCCACATTCAAACCAAAAGCTTTTGCAGCTCCTGGGATTAAAGCATGGTAAGAACCGCTACCTTTACACCAATACCCATTCTCATATGACCATTTTGACATTTGCACCGGGTCTATCATGGTATTGGTAAGACTTGATACCACCATAGCCATAGAAGTTGGGCCACAAGCATATCCACCTATAGTATCTGTCCCATAGGGTTTATCCGCCCATCTGCTGTCAAGCTGATTATAATAAACAGCAGGCGTTTCTCCCTCATTGTAAATTGTAACCCCCTCATAACTTTTACCGTAATTGTCTATATAATCGGGGTCAGTTTGCAAAATGCTTTGATACATGCCAAAGTCATTTTGAAGCTGCTCAACTGCTGTCAAATCTTCACCGTTAATGAATTGTCCCAAAAACTCTAAAGGATGGGTAAGTATATAAAAAAACATTGTAATAATGAGCAATACGGCGATCAACGGTGTAAGGATAAATATCAGCATCCTTTTTCTCGCTTCTGCGTCTGTAACAGCTTTTACTGCTAAATGTGTAAGCAGCTTTGACGTTATCGGATCAATTGCCAATAATCCCACCTCCTCCAAAATCATTAAAGGTGCAAACAAATAATTGTCTGCACCTTGCATTTTCCTATCTTCCTCCGGCTTTTCCCATGTAGTTAAATTTGTATTCCGGTATTTC
>DAOOVO010000016.1:0-54612 GCA_035370245.1 Pseudobacteroides sp. | reverse complement strand
TAAAAGAGAGTGTTGCTTGGCTACTTTTTAAAGTAGTTTTGCAACACCCTCTTTTCTTTATCTTTTCTATGCTTTCGTTATCTCTATTGTCTTTTAGTTTTTATTATCTTTCAGTTTTTATTATCTTTCAGTTTTTATTGTCTTTTAGCTTTTATTATCTTTTAGTTTTTATTGCCTTTGAACTTATATTGATATTATCGCTTATCCCTTTGAAATCTCACTTGTAATGAGGCTTCCCATTTTTTCCGTTCCAACCAATTCGGTTCCTTCGCTGAAAATATCTCCTGTTCTGTAACCTCTGTCAAGAACTTTTTCTACAGCTGCTTCTATATCTTTAGCCACATTTTCAAGCCCAAAGCTATATCTCATCATCATTGCAACCGACAATATCGTTGCTATTGGATTTGCTTTATCCTGTCCCGCTATATCGGGTGCAGATCCGTGTATAGGCTCGTATAAGCCAAGAGTACCTGCTCCAAGACTTGCCGACGGCAGCATTCCTATAGAACCAGTTATCATTGAAGCTTCATCAGACAGTATATCACCGAACATATTGGATGTAACTATAACATCAAACTGCATTGGATTTCTAACAAGCTGCATAGCCGCATTATCCACATACATATGGTTGAGAGTAACATCAGGATACTCCTTGGACATTTTAACAACTACTTCTCTCCACAACCTTGAGCTTTCAAGGACATTAGCCTTATCAACTGAAGTCAATATCTTGTTTCTCTTCATCGCAGACTCAAAGCCAACCCTTGCAATTCTCTCAACCTCGCCAACAGAGTACATTTCTGTGTCATAGGCTGCCTCTCCCATACCTTCAACCGTAGTTCTTCCTCTTTTACCGAAATAAATACCGCCTGTAAGTTCTCTTACCACCATTATATCAATTCCGTCTTTAACTATGTCAAGTCTTAAAGGTGAAGCATTTTTCAGGGAACTGTATATAATAGCCGGCCTCAGGTTGGCAAACAACCCCAGCCCTGCTCTTATGGCAAGAAGCCCAGCTTCCGGCCTTATATGCCCGGGAAGTGTGTCCCATTTTGCCCCTCCCACAGCACCAAGCAGCACGGCATCGCTTTTTTTGCACTGCTCCAATGTACTGTCAGGCAGAGGCACTCCATGTGCGTCGATAGCACATCCCCCAATAAGAGCCTCAGAAAGCTCAAATTTATATTCATATTTTTTCTCAATTTCTTTGATGACATTTATCGCCTGCTTAATCACTTCAGGCCCTATTCCGTCTCCTGGAAGAACTGTTATATTGAATGTTTTTTGTGCCATAAATAACCTCCTTATATACAAATGCATAATTAATAATGAATTCAATACACTTTTCTTACATATTATATAACAGCAAAAACAATTATTCTTCCTGTTATCAACCTCAATTATGTATCAATTTTAATGTTTTTTGACCTACGACTTCAAAGACTTTCTATACTTTAACGGTGTCATATTTGTGTATTTTTTAAATATTTCATTAAATCTCTGCTGATTTGAAAAACCCACAGAAAAAGCTATATCGCTGATTTTTAAGTTCTCATTTGCCAATAGCTCTTTAGATCTTTCTATTTTCACATTAAGCAAATAACTAATAGGGCTGACACCCATTACCTCCTTAAAAGCTCTTGTGAAATAACTTGGACTTAAGAATACGTATTTTGCAATATCTCCAATTGTTATGTCCCTCTCAAAATTATTGTTGATATAATTTACGGAAATCTTTATCAGTTCCTTAACTTTCATACTCTTGCCCATGATGTTGGATTCCCATTCCATTTTAAGAGCTCTGGAAATATACACAAACAACTCCATGACAAGAAGATGGTCAAGAAAATCGCTTCCTATATCCTTGTTTTCCCTTTCTTTCAATATCCTGTTAAGTATATTTATAATTTCGTTCTTCTGATTTACTTTCAAAGATATAAAAGCACCCGACTCCTTACCGCTCACAAAATTAAGGAAATCTTCAAGAGGCACTTCGGAAAACTCACTGCTGGATTGGTTAACAAATTTAAAACTAAGAACAATAAACTCACAGCTATCCTCAGACTTAACAATAAACTTATGACTCTGGTTGGGCTTTATTATTACTATATCATTAGGGCCTATAGGTACAGGACAGCCTGCTATCTCAAATACAGCATGTCCCTTTTTAATATATACCATTTCAAAAAACTCATGTCTGTTTGGTTCCATGGACCAATTTCTATCATGAATTCTTTCCAATGTCTTGACTATAACAGGAATATAACCCGTTGAATTTCTAAGGCTTTCCCAAATTTTCGGCTGAGCATCGCTCTTCAAATTATCACAACCCTTTAATAACCCGAATAATAATCAATATTAAACAATAAATTATGTACTCAATAAAATTATATATATAATATTAATTTCCATCAACTATTCCATATCAGATAAATAAGATAATTCAACGCCGGTATAATAATACTTCAGTATATTCTCAAAATCCATACCCTCCTTGGCAAGGTAATTTGCTCCCCATTGGCTCATGCCGACACCATGACCATATCCTAATGTTGTTATATAAATTGTTCCCTTTTTATCTTCAATTTTAAAATTCGTTGAATTAAGGGAAAAAATGCTTCTCATATCATTGCCCTTTAATATTTTATTACCAATTCTTATTGTACTGACCCTTCCTCCCTGAGTATAACTCAAAGGCTCAATATTATCCATAAACTCCTTCTTATCAAATTCCAAATCATCATATTTTTCTTTAAGCTTTTCAACAAATTCTTTCTCCTTCATTGAAATTGTTTTTTTATAAACACTAGCAGCCTCCTCTCCGTAACTGACCACACTCTTTAGATAAGGAACTGCTTTTCCTCCCCAAACATCTTCTATATTTTCCGTTCTGCCGCCACTGTTGGAATGATAAAACGGATTGGCCACCACATTATTGTATGTTATGATAATTCCTTTTGTTTCACGAATTGCCCTGGTTATTTTTTCCCAGTTTCCCCTAGCCGATAGAGCACCCCACGCCTTAAATGCATCCTCCTTGCTTATCCATGCCTGGCAGTGGGTAGGATCTGTACAAATACAGACATCATCATGTCTATCCTCAGATGCACGATAAATACCCTTGTACCTCCCCCAAAAATAAGTCCTAGCTGCAACTGCCTGGGCTTTTAATGCTTCCAATTGAAAATTCGCCGGCATTTCAGCAGCTAACACCCCTCTTATGTATTCCTCCAAACCCGCCTCCTGAACTTCACCTGTCTTTACATTGAAGAATTTGATCTTTTCACTTTCTTGATCAATAATTTTCTCCTCTTCTTCTTCAATCTCCTGTATATAATTAGAAGAACATCCGCGTACTATCATAAACGGAAGAATTATGACAATTATAATCAATAGTAGCACATAGTATGTAATGTTTTTCATATTTATATCCCTTGTATATTTATAGAATCATATGATCAAGGCCTAAAAAATGTTGTCTTTGCTGCTCTCAATCATAAAAATTGACCAAAGAAATTTAAACCTAATATGCGATGATTAAAGATCATTATTAAATATATTGGAGAATGAGAAAAATATTACATAATATTAATTTTTACATACAAATCAAAAATGTTATTGATTTTTTATTTAAAATATATTATTATATTATGTGTTCGTTTAGATATGCGCCCGTAGCTCAATTGGATAGAGCGTCTGACTACGGATCAGAAGGTTGTGGATTCGATCTCTGCCGGGCGTGCTTGAAGAAACCTCACAGATTAAACTCTGTGGGGTTTTTCTATTCTTGACAGTATTGCAGGAGAATGTTATAATTTCACCACAATACATAAAAGGAGGTAATTAAGCATATGCTTAATCCCATCGTTATAGTTGCATAGCAAAGGCTATTGCAATGAACAAATGAAAATTTAAAATCGTATGCAGATATAGCCTTTGCTATTCCTAATCGAATAAACTTTTAGGAGAGCAAAATGAGCTATAAAAATGCAATCAATATACTCCCTGATGATTTGCTTGAGGCAATACAAAAGTACATAGATGGCGAATATATCTATATACCCAGGAAATCAAGCAATAAAAAAGCATGGGGATCAAATACGACCACCCGCAAAGAATTACAGCAGCGAAACATGCAGATTTACGATGATTATTTAGCGGGGTTTAGTATGCATGAATTATCCGAGAAATATTTTCTGTCTTTGAAAAGCATTCAAAGAATAGTACGCATTCAAAAAAAGTAATATATTAAATAGAATGAGCCATTGGGATTATTACCTGTATTGGCTCATTTTCTTTTGATAAATGTCTTTTAGGTTTGGTCTATGGGTATTGGATGATAAAATTTAATCAATGATAGAAAATAAAATACCGGATTGGGGGGACAAATATGAAAAGGATTTGTGGAAATCCACCTTTTATCTTTCCTATTTAAATACAAAATAGGAGGGATAAAACTTAATGAAAATAATAAACCTGGATATTCATCAAATATCTCCACCAACTGCAATAAAGCACTGCAAGAAATGCGGTAGAAAAACGGAGTATGTTTGTTCAGGGCTTTTCAGGGTGAATGCTCATCGAAAAAATTTAGACATATGGTTAATATATAAATGTTCGGAATGTGATTGTACATGGAATATGACCATCTATTCCCGTATCAATCCAAAAAGCATAGCTCCTGAAACATTAGAAGGGTTCCATCAAAACGACGAAGAGCTTGTTAAAAAATATGCCATGGATGTCAATCTAATTAAAAAGAACGGAGCCGATGTTGGTCGTTTTAAGTATAGAAAATAAATTTATAATAAAAAGCCTAATGCTTAGATAATATAAAATTTAAGATATTGGGCTTTTTTTATATTAAAAAATATTTTTTTGTTTACACCAATATCTTATGGGTATAAATAATATGTAATTTGCTGATTGAATTTATCAAATCAAACTAGCATCAACATTAATTCAATATTTTTTATGTAATTTATATATTATTTTACAGGCATAATGGTATAATTAAGTATCATAACACCAGAAAGGGAGTGTTTTTTACATGGAATTAAAGGATTTAAAGGTTGTAAGCCTAAACATTACCGAGGATAATTACGAATACAAAGGTCTTTTTAGGCTATGTGCCGATGATAAGTGTATGGAAGCGGATCTTGAAAAATTATCCGATCAGAGTTTCCTTGAGGAAGTAAAAAATACATTCGGTATAAAGGAGTCAATCTCCGAAATTAAATCCGATATAATGGATAAGGTTGTTGAAGCCTCTAAACTTGAATCCAGAAATGTTCAAGGAGAAAATTGCTGTAATGATAAAAATAACAAGAAGATTGACAGATCTATCGATTCCCTCAATATGTCGTAAATATTCCCTAAAATGTTAATTTAAGTATTAATAAAGAAACAATTTCCATTTGCCTTAACAAAATTATTAATTAATTTGGCAGTCAAATTATCTTATTAACTATGAATTTATTTATATGTAGTGTATTACTAAGTAAAATATTAAAAGGAGTGGTAGTGCATGGAAAACTACAATATTATGGCAATAGTTATTGGTCATCGTTCAAAAAACGCCCCTGAGGTACAGAAAGTTCTGACCAAATACGGGTGCATGATAAAAGTAAGACTTGGATTGCATGAAGCAGGCAATGTTTGCTCCGAAGAAGGATTGGTCGTTCTCCAGCTTGTTGGAGATAGTTCTGAAATAAAACGTTTCCAGGAAGAATTAAGTGCTATTGAAGGCGTAAGAGTAAATTCAATGACAGTATAAAATGCAATATAGTCTATAATTACAAGTTATGGACACTTAATATATTAAAAAATCTAACAATAACAAAATATAAGGAGGATTTATTTCTATGAAAAAATATGTTTGTTCAGTATGCGGTTATGTTCATGTAGGTGATGAAGCTCCGGACAATTGTCCGCAATGTA
The DNA here is from genome assembly GCA_035370245.1 of Pseudobacteroides sp. Classification (GTDB taxonomy): domain Bacteria; phylum Bacillota; class Clostridia; order Acetivibrionales; family DSM-2933; genus Pseudobacteroides. The sequence continues at coordinate 48,672 of DAOOVO010000016.1, read as the reverse complement.
AAGCTCCCAAGGAAAAATTCTATGAAAAGGTTGAAGGTGCCGTTCAATGGGCAGATGAGCATAGAATTGGAGTTGCACAAGGTGTTGACCCCGAAATACTTGAAGGTTTAAGAGCTCACTTTACCGGCGAGTGTACTGAAGTAGGAATGTACCTTGCAATGAGCCGTCAGGCTGATAGAGAAGGCTATCCCGAGATTGCTGAAGCATATAAGAGAATTGCTTTCGAAGAAGCAGAACATGCTGCAAAGTTTGCAGAGCTTTTAGGTGAAGTTGTTTATGCCGATACTAAAAAGAACCTTCAATTGAGAGTTGAAGCTGAACATGGTGCTTGTCAGGGTAAAAAGGATATTGCAACAAAAGCGAAACAGCTTAATTACGATGCAATTCATGATACCGTTCATGAAATGTGCAAAGACGAAGCAAGACATGGTCAGGCATTTAAAGGACTTTTAGAGAGATATTTCGGTAAGTAAAACTGCCTTTAAAGCTGATGTCTTCTGTTTAGTTACAGAATCATCAGCTTTTTTATTTTACAAGAAAAAAGCACATTAAAAATCCCCCTCAAATGAGGGGGGACTAAAATAAAAGGGAAAATATGTTAATTTACCAGTTTTTGCTTTGAGATTGCCATATGCCCTTGTTAAAATATGCATCTGAGCCGATAAACATACTCTTTCGTTCAGTTTCTTCAGCCAAATGCCACCTGAGCCATGCTAAAGTTGCCGGAAGAGCATACTTTGGCCCGGTACCGTGGTCCACACCTTTCATTAAGCCCATCCAGACCGGAACTGTTGCTTTATTATAATCGTTTCGAGTGTTATCCAAAGCTAAATTATCATCCAATCCACAAATAAGTGCCGTGGGTTTACGCATCTTACTTGCTCCATTGCCATCAAGGGATCCTCCGTCAACGTGAATTGTTGTAGTTATTCTTGGATCACTGGCTACACCATAAGCAGCCACTGAACCTAGCGAATGTCCGCCGGCAGCAATTCTGCTTGTGTCAAGTTTATTGTAATATACGCTTGAAGGGTTGCTATTTTGTGATATTAACCAAGATTTTAAGAGCCGTAACATTCCAATTGACGGTGTTGGTTTCCAAATGCATTTGGGACCGAATTTTTCAGAAACTGACGCTCAAAGGTTTGTAGAGCAGATGCAAAGGTTAGCCGAATTAGGTGTTGAAAGTTATGTTACTGAAATGGATGTAGGGTGTCCGGATACAACACAGGCAGGACTGGAAAAGCAGGCACAGATATATTACTGGATAGCAAAAGCATGTGTAGAGCAACCATATTGTAGAGCTTTACAAGTATGGGGTATAAGAGATTCACAGTCATGGCGTATAAATCCTGAGTCTCCCGAAGACAAAGCAATCGCTCCATTAATTTTTAATGACAACGGTCAGAAAAAGCCAGCGTATTATGCAATACAAAGAGCTCTAGCAGAGGCAGCTTATTCACAACCAAGTCCGACAGCAACATCGACTGCAACTGCAACACCCACAAATCCAAGTCCGTCGATTAAAGGTGACCTCAATAATGATGGTATTGTGAACATGGTAGACGTTATACTTTTAGCAACTGCTTTCGGAGCAACTCGTGGAACAGAAAAATATAATGCGGCATATGATTTAAATAATGATGGTGCTATAAACATGGCGGATGTCCTTATTATAGCTGAAAACTTCAATAAGACAATAGACCCGTCCAATAATACTCAAAGTCCATCTTCAACGCCTACTCCGGTTCCATCTACGGCTACAAGGATTTTACCTGCTGTTGATAGCGTTGAAAAAGACGGTCCGTTTACGCTGACAGTAGAAAGAAATGTTGGGCCAAATGGCAAAGCATGGGTGGTTAGACCGGCTACTCTAGGAAGCCAGGGAGTTACTGCACATCCCATATTTATATGGGGACCTGGGGGAGGTTCTGATCCCAGTTACTATCAAGATGTTATGACCAGAATTGCTTCCCATGGATTTGTAGTTTATAGTGAAGCTTCATCAAATTCAGGTTCTGAAATGAAAGCAGGAATAGATTTTACCATTTGATAGACGCCCTCAAATTTTGCAGGCCTTGTTTCCAAATCGTAATCGTTATAGATAAGCTTAGCATTCGGATCAGCCTTACGGGCAGCTATAAATGCATCCTCAATATATTGCTTGCCTTGCCTTTGTCCAAAGATGGAAGCACCGTCCTGACCATTTGTTCCGATTGCATTAATACGATATGTTCCATCCCTATGGAATGCTTCATTTACTACATCCCATACATAGATTTTACCCTTATAATGGGTTCCTACAGCGTTTATGTAAGATTCCATCATACTCTTGGTACCGTCTACCCAACCGGGATTATACTTATGCCACACAAAAGCATGACCGTGTACTTTCATATTGTTGGCCAGAGCAAAATTCACCAAACTGTCCCCGCCGCTATAATTGTACTGGTTTCGGTTAGGTGATATTGCCCCGATTTTCATATTATTTTCACTAGTTACAATATCAAACTCAGTTTTAACGATATTTTCATCAGCACCGCTTAAATATCCGGGAAGTGCAGCACCAACATAAAATTCATGACCTTTAGCCCTAATTTTTTCCGCTAAAACACGAAGTGGTTCATTTGTATTGATGCCACCACTGCCTGGTGTTGGAGTATTATATTGTGGACTGGCATTAGTAGGTGCCGAACCCATTATAAGATCCATCTTGGTCATGTCCGCTCTACCGCTGCTTTGATATCCTTCAACAACCATGGAAACTTCATACATCCTGCCCATTCTCATTCCATAAGATTCCCAAGCCTTAAAGTGTTCGCTGACACTTATGGTTCCGCTTGTCCTTTTAGATGTGCAAATACTCCAATACTGCTGAAAAGTTGTATTATTTCCCTTAATGGAAGGTCCTGTTCTGGAGTTTGAATATACTTCATATTGACGTCCATCAACAGTAATTGTCCCTTTCATCGGTATACCGTTTCCCGGCGGCTTCCAAGTGCCGTAGCTATCTATGATGTAATACTCTACAAGCGGATCTTCCGTCCAACCATAGACACCCAAGTATGAGTTACCGTTGGGCTGATAGTTACATGCGTAATCAATTCTGATACCGTTATAATCCTGCCATGCCTTAGTCGATCCCAGCTTCTTTCCGGTTCGGAATAATATATTGTTGATATTACTCCATGAGCAGCTAAATGTGCCTCCACCATTGAGGGTCATGGTACCGGTACCGTTATCTTTCCAATATTCGTAATCATAACCGTCAATTGTACCGGTTGCATTTGAGGTAAGCGTAATCGCAGCTTGTACATTTACTGGCAACAAAGTAAACAAGATGCTAAAGATAGCAATAATAGAAATACTTACCTTAATTTTCTTCAACATTTACTCACTCCTCCATTTCCTTAAATTTCAGCTTCATTTTAAAATCCCCTTCTTTAATAATTGTATATTGATTTTTATGAAGCTTGGCTAAATAATAAAACCGCTTATTATTTACTATTGAGAACATATGCCATATAGCACCAATCATTCCAGTATATGTTTAATTAAATTCTAATTTATGTTTATAATTTAATTATATTGCTTGTAATTACAAGAGTTATCGAATATTTTGCTAAAAAACATTCAAAATATTATCCTTATTAAGTACATTCTTCGGAAAGTTATGTCAACAAAATATTGCAAGTTTCAAAGAACCATGCTACAATCATATAAGGGAATGAAGTTCTCCCTTGGTTTAAACCTAAACTGCTTTCAAAGCTGATGACTTCTGTTTAATTACAGAATCATCGGCTTTTTTATTTTGTAGGAGAAAGGACCAATAAAAATGCTAAGTTTGAAAAAGATATCAAGCAATTACAGGGATGTATTTTTATTGAGCTTTATAGCCATCATCATTGGAATTATAGTTGGTGCAATTGATACACTTTTCGGTAGGGTTTTGTTAGAAATAACAGATATACGAAGCAACTATATTTTTCAGTTAATACCGTTTCTTCCTTTGGCAGGTATCATAATAATATTTACTTATTCCAAAATAGGTAAGAATAGTATAAAAGGAATGTCTCTTATTTTATCGATAGAATTTAAAGAAGGTACCATACCAAAGAGATTAGTACCATTGATTATGGCCAGTACATGGTTAACACATCTATTTGGAGGCAGTGCCGGACGTGAAGGTGTTGCTGTTCAAATAGGCGGAACCGTTGCTCGTTCAATAGGAAGGCAGCTTAGCATTAAAAATAATTCTAAAACTCTACTAATTACCGGTATGGCTGCTGGATTTGCAGGACTGTTTCAAACTCCTGTAGCTGCTATTTTCTTCGCTATGGAGATTCTAACCGGTCCAGTTGAATATTATGCTTTGATTCCTTGTATAATAGCATCTTTTGTGGCAAGCTATACATCACATACTTTAGGTCTTGAAAAATTTGGTGTGAATTTGAATTGCTCATTAGAACTTAGTATATACTTAATTCTAAAAGTAGTCTTACTGGGTATTCTTTTCGGTATTATTGGCGGTCTATTTGCTTATATTTTGAATTTGTCTAAAAGATTCTTTGGTAACCGCATCAGTAATCCGATTTTAAAAATTTTTATTTTGGGCTGCATATTAAGCTTTTTGCTTCTGCTTCTACATAAAGGCAGATATGCCGGTTTAGGGGTAAATTTGATAGAAGCATCTTTTTTTAATGAGAAGATATACGGATACGACTGGTTACTTAAATTTTTACTTACAATTTTAACTCTGAGTGCAGGTTTCCAAGGCGGTGAAGTAACACCTCTCTTTTCTATAGGTGCAAGTCTTGGAGCAATTATCTCACCAATTTTGAGACTGCCAACTGAATTTGCGGCAGCTCTTGGCTATATTGCTGTATTTGGCAGTGCTACCAATACAATTATTGCTTCTATATTTATTGGAGCAGAGGTGTTCGGATATGATTATCTGCCGTATTTTTTTATAGTTTCGTCAATCTCTTATGTTTTCAATGGTAATAATTCAATTTATTCTTCACAAAAAATCTTAAATGATTGAATTGTTGCTATCCGGTATATACCTATGTTATAATATAGTAAACAACGTAGTTCAAGTTGGAATGTAACTAATGAATGAGTAATGCAAAATTCGTTAGTTAAAGAAGTCTTTGAGAAGTCAAATAGCATAACGCTTGTCAAATCTTTTGATCCATTGGTGAAATAAAATATTATTATAATTACTGTATTAATTACGTTATTAATCTTAAATATTTAATGGCATTTAATATGTAAATCCTATTGATAATGTAGGTACTTTTTCATTATTGTCTAATCAAATCTTGGACTTTTCTTATAAAAATCTCTTTTGCAGTGTAATAAGAAATTATTTTATGAAAAGGAGATAACCGATATGACAACAAAAAAAGTAATTATGTGTTTGCTTGCAGTAGTAATGATATTTTCAATGAGTATCACATATGCTTTTTCAGTAACAGATGTATCAGAGTTTACCGATGAAGATTATCTAAATATGAATGAACTTGATTATTACAACTTGCGTGACCTATCCAGAAATAAAGATGGCTCTTACTACAAGGAAGGAGACTTAACTTACAATCTTCAAGGTGTGGAATGGAAAGAGGACGCAAAGGTCATTTATGGCGAATCAAATATATTTGGTGGTATTCCGGGAACCAAGGGTAGCGGAATTTGGAACTTTAGTGCAAATCCCGATACAACAGTAAAAGATATTAAATTTCCAAAGAGTGTAGTAATTTTGGGTATTCAAGCTTTAGACAGCAGAGATGCCGTTACTTCAATTAACTTTGAGGAACTTGTAAATCTAAAATATATCGGTATATGTGCATTTAATAAAACTCAAATTACAACAGCTGATTTAAGTAACACAAAAGTAGTTCATATTGATTCTGGTGCATTTATGACAGGAACAAGACCTAGTTTGTCTGTATTTAAAGCCTCTCCCACACTAAAACGCATTGGAAAAGATGTTTTTGCAAATCAAACAAGATTAAATCATATTACTTTAAATGAGGGACTCGCAAGTCTAAAGTTTTTGTGAATGGCCGGCTGGTTAATTTTGATGCATACAATATCAGCAACAACAACTACTTTAAACTTAGAGATATAGCACAAGCTATTACCGGTACAGAAAAACAGTTTAATGTATCCTGGAATAATAATATGGGTGCTCTCGGTTATGACGAGTTTGGCAATCCGGTTGGAACAGGAGGCGGAATCGAGTTGTTGTCAAATAAGCCATATGTTCCGGTTGGTGGAGAGTTGGCTGTCGGCGATGGTATGGCTAAAACTGCACAGCTATATAAATCTCCAATGCTAAAGGATGGTAAGGATATTAAATTGGTTGCATACACCATTAATGGTAATAATTATTTTAAATTAAGAGATTTAGGTGAGGTCTTTGACTTTTATGTATCGTGGGATGGTGTAAATAATGCGATTATCATTGATACTACTAAAGGATATACAAATTAAAAATTCAAAGTAATAAAAAAACACATAAGAAGGAGTGACCGAAAATGAGAAAAATGACAAAAAGATTACTGGCATTATGTTTGGCATTGGCTATGGTGGTTGGAACATCAGCAACATCTTTTGCAGCAAAAACCATTGAAATTAACGGTTATGAGAGGAACAATCATACCTCTAAGAACCAAATAAGTATTACAAACGTAATAAGAAAGGATACCAAAGTATACCTTGCATTCGCTGATACATACGTTTGTCAAGCACCTGTTACAGTGACTGCTCTGGATAATCTAGCATTATTTGGCGGTTCCACACTTGTACCTATGGGAGAGATTTATATTGAGGGAATGTATCTGGATGTAGAAGGTAAAGCCTTATACTACGACGGTAAAGAAAAAACATATAATCGAAATGAAGATTCTATAGGAGAATTTGAATTTAAAAAAGGTGCAAAATTCACTATCACCGAACCTGGTATATATTATGTTTATGGCAGATATCCCGTAGTTGATGGAGGAGTTGAGGTTGTGCTCGTCGTGCAAAACGGAGACAATACTGTTTCTCAACCAAAACAAAAGGATACATCTATTAATGCAACACCTACGCGTTCCAAAGTTCTTGTAAACGGTGCAGCAGTAAACTTCGAAGCATATACAATTAACGGTAATAATTATTTTAAATTAAGAGATGTGGCAAAGGTTGTGTCCGGTTCACAAAAGCAATTTGATGTAACCTGGGATGGAAGTAAAAATGCTATAAATTTAATTTCAGGGCAGGCATATACTGTTGTCGGCGGTGAGCTTGCTACAGGTGATGGCATAGTGAAAAAAGCAGTATCCAGTAATTCCACTATCTATAAAGATAATGCCAAAATCAACTTGACTGCTTATACCATAAATGGAAATAACTATTTTAAACTTCGTGATTTGGGACAGGCATTTAATTTTGGTGTAACCTGGGATCAGGAAAACAATGCCGTTGTTATAGATACTACTCAAGGTTATAAGGAATAATATAATTACAATTTCATAACCTTAGCAATATCTTTAACACTTCCTGAGAATATTTCCAACTGCTGATTTATATTTTTTGAAGCTTCGTCGGACATATTATCACTTAATTCATCAGAGAAAATAATTGTCTCAATTTTTTCCAAAGTGCTCAATATGTAATAAAGTTTGGACTCACAATCATCAAGATTGTTTCTTATATGCTGAAGCTCAGCGAGGATTTGTCTTTTTTCCGACAATGCTTTCTCATAAGTGAGCCTTACGCTTTCACTTTTAGCTGAATTCAGCTTCATTTCAAGTGACTTTATGTCTATGGAAGTTTGGGCATCCCTGTTTTGAAGAAACAGGGATCCTTTTCTATAGCTTGCAACCAAATTGGGTATCAGCTCTTCAAATCTGGTAGCCTCCGACATAAATCTGCTTATAAACAGATACTTATCATTGTCAAAAGACTTAATACTGCTTAATACAATTCCAATCTTATCAATTATGGGAGTAAGCCTATCCCTCGATTCATAAGCGAGCCTTCGTAAATCATTATTATATAATTCCTTATTATTTACTTCTTTTTTTTGGGACTCCTCCTCCGAAAACAATACCGAATATGTAGCTGCAAATAGAAATATCAAACCTCCTATCAATGCTCCTGCAGGATTTTTATAGATTCCTAATGATATGGCAGAGGCCAATACAGCTATGCAAAAGGCAAATGTTGTTTTTAAGCTCAATATAGAATCTAAAAAACTCTTATCTTTCATATACACACCTTAGAACATACTACAAGTCATTTACTATAAGTTATGCATAACCTTTTATAATGATTGCAATTTTCTTTGAAATAAAAACAACTCCAGTATTTCTACCGGAGCTTTTTTACAAATATTTTTATGCATCTTTATCAAGTTATATTTGAAAATCAATATTAACTTTATACTATATCAACTTCTCATTATTAGTGCCATCCAATTTCATCCTGTAGGCCATATATCTATTATCTTTGTCGGTATATGTCTCATCGAGCACCAAATAATAAATCCAATCTCCTGCAACGTTTATATACAAAGATACCTTTTCATTAAGCTTAGTTCTCTCGGTGCCGTCTTTCTTTATCCTGTACATTGCTTTGTAGGAAGTATCATTTCTATAGTAAATCCAATCTCCCGATACATTAACAAATGCACATATATCCCTTGTTATCCTTGTCCTTTCGGTCCCATCTGTTTTAATTTTATAGAGTCTGTCATTGTCTCCACCATCGGAATAATAAATCCAATCTCCATCAACAGCCAAATACCATGCCCTGTATTCATAAAGCTTCACTTCTGTCTTTCCGTCTATAGATATCTTATACAAGCTGTCATTATCGTCAAAATTGGAGTAATAAATCCAATCTCCCGATATTACGACATATTTTGATTGGCTGTTATTAATCTTTTTCTTCTTACTGCCATCAAGCTTCATTCTGTATATTCTATTATTTTCGGTAGCGTCAGTATAGTAAAGCCACCCTTTGTAATAAGTCATATATGAGCAATTGCCATCATTAATTACTTCTCTTTCTGTCCCGTCTGTTTTAATTCTATAAATTTTAAATTCGTCATCAACATTTATATAATACACATAGTCTCCAACAACATTTATAAACCTTGGTGTATCATCAGTCAATACAACTTTCTCGCTTCCATCTGTCTTAGACTTCACCAGCTTATAATTATCATCGGAATAATAAACCCAATCTCCGCTTTTAAATACAATACCGGCATTGGAGACATTAGAATAAGGTGTCTCTGAAGGACTGTAGATCTCTTGGATTTCTTCCAACTCACTTATATCGGCAGAACTGCATGATGTCAATACAAGCGACAACAAAACAAACAAGATACTGACTTTTTTTACTAAATATTTCATTAAACCTGTCCCCTTTTTCAACCTTAAATTTGTCGTAAGGATTACTATCCCTATAGTATAATTATAATTATAATTTTACAAAATGAAAGCTTTTCCTTAAAAATTCAAAATTTTTTTACAAAGTCAAGACAGAAAGCTATAGAACACCACATATCAAGTAATTTTGTAAAATTAACGGTAAGCAGGATAACTCTCTGTCGTAGCATTAAAGTGCTTTGCTATAAGTATAATATCGGACATATTTATTGAGCCGTCCAGATTGAAGTCATAATCTACTTCATACTTTGCATCGTTTCGAACCGTATTGAATACAAGTGCAAGACTTATAACATCGGCCATATTTATTGCATCATCTTGAATACCGTTTTTAGGTATATCTCCTGCCCACACTTCCACAGGTGAAGACTGACTGCCTAACTCTTTATCAGAGGTCAGTTCAATATCGCTTACAATCCTTGTTAAATAACCTTTTTTACTTATTTTCAAAGAATATTTACCATTATTTGAGGATAACCCGGCAATTTCAAAATATCCATTAGAATCTGTAGTAGCATTTAGCTGTTCTCCAACTACCTCCACCGTAAATCCCTTCCTCAAGTCAGTACCGAAAAGCGAAACAGCAAAATCGGGGCTTATATATCCACTAAGCTTATGTCCTACGTCTGCTTTCATTTTCAAGCCATATCCTAAAGGAAATAAAGGTGTTTTCCCGTCTCCCTCATTTATAGGTATCTGTGCATTGCTTGAAGGCCATGACATAGGAAGTTTTCCTGTAAAATCATAATCACCGAATAAACAATCGGCAACACCATCGCCCTCAGTTCCCGGAAGCCATGCAGCAACAAAGGCAGCTGAGTCCTTTATTTGATCCGTTACAATCATAGGTCTTCCCGATACTAATATCACTACCATTGGAATGCCTGCACTCTTAACATTGTTTATAGTCTGGATATCTTCAGCAGACAATGACAAGTCTGTCCTATCTCCTTTTCCCTCTGCATAGGGTGTTTCACCGACAACGACTACAGCAACATCATGTCCCTGTGCCCCGTAGCCGTTTAAATTGTATGTCACAGTAGTTCCGGAGCCTACTGCATTTTTTATTCCCTGCAATATGGTAGTTCCTTTTGTAATATTGCCGCTCTTTCCCTGCCATGTTATTGTCCATCCTCCACACTGATTTCCTATATCATCTGCATTCTTACCGGCTACAAAAATTTTCTTTCCGCTTTTTGCCAAAGGCAATATATTATTGTCATTTTTCAATAAGACCAATGATTTTCTCACAGCTTCTCTTGCAACAGCCCTGTGTTCAGCTGAGCCTACCTGTGACATAAGGCTTCTATCAGAATATGGTTTTTCAAAAAGCCCCAACTGAAATTTAACTCTAAGAATTCTCGAAACTGCATCATCAATTCTGGACATTGGAACTTCTCCACTTCCAACCAGATCCTTGAGATGACTTATGACGGTCTTCCACATCAATGGCTCCATAAACATATCAACACCTGCATTGGTAGCCTCTTTGACACAATTTCTGAAGTTAGATTTGTCTATGTCTTTTATTGCTTCATAGTCCGATACCACAAATCCGTCAAATTTCAATTCATCCTTTAATATTTCGGTTAGCAAACGCTTATTGGCATGGCATTCCAAACCATTGATGCTGTTAAAAGATGCCATAACTGTCCTTGCACCTGCTTTAATTGCTTCTATGTACGGGGGCAAATACTTTTCTCTGATCTCAGCTTCCGTAAGGATTGCATCACTTGCATCAACACCGTTTGTAGTAGCTCCATCACCTATAAAATGCTTAATGCATGCCGCTATTTTATCATTCCTTGTAAGGTCTGCAATACTATCGCCTTGCAATCCCTTTGTATATGCTACCCCTAATCTTGAAACAATGTCGGTAATCTCTGAAAAGCCTTCATATGTCCTACCCCATTTTTCATTCTGAGGAATAGCTATACAAGGTGCAAAAGTCCAGTGAACACCAGTAGCTCTTACCTCTTTGGCAGTTATCTGCCCTATTTTATAAACAAGCTCTTCATCATTTGCTGCACCAAGTCCAATATTATGCGGAAAAATAGTGGCACCATCCAGGTTATTATGTCCGTGTACAGCATCTACACCGTATATAAAAGGTATTTGAAGCCTCGTAGACATTGCTGCCCTTTGATATTCATCAACCATGTCACACCATCCGGTAGGCGTGTTTGATGCCGGAACATTTCCACCACCGCTAAAAACAGACCCTATAAAATAATTCTTTACATCATCTGCCGTCACCTTATGTCTCTCCGGTTGAACCATTTGTCCCACCTTTTCATCAAGAGTCATCCTTGATAGAAGATCCTTAACCCTTTCCTCTACCGGTCGGCTCGGATCTTGGTAAACATTCACAGCCTTAACAGTAGGTGCATTTACAAGCAACAAGCTTGATACCGTTACTGCTGATACGAAAATTGACAGTACACTTTTTACTTTTTTTCTAATACTTTTTTCCTCCAATAGCATTTTTCTTCTCCCTTTCTTTAATTTTTTTTTGAAATCATTCACACTTCTATCATTTAAAACAAATAACATAAAGGTTAAAACAAAAAACATAAAGGGACCTTGCTGAGAATAATTGCTACAGATAAAATATTTTATGCGATACTCATATATTATTTATATAGAGCTTTTTTGATAATGCTTTTAAATTTTATCATTATAACTTATTATTTTCAATTGCATAAAAGGGTATTTATTAAAATACAATGCCAAATAAAATTACAAAAAAAGCCAGATGCATTTTTTAGAATGAATCCGGCTTTTTAAATTTAGAAATTTTGGTCTGTTCACATATGGGTAATATTTTATTTAGATGCATTAGACTCAAGTATTATACTTGTCTATAATCATATCCATTTCTGCATCCCAATCACTATCAACGGTACATAATTCAGGATGTTGCAAAAACCATTCAACAGACATTTTAACACCAACCTCAAATGAAACTGTTGCTTTAAAATCAGGTACAAACCTTTTTATTTTGCTGTTGTCAAAAACCGCACTTTCAGCCTTGTCACCCAATAGACTTCCCATACTTTCCGGGTGCACCTTTGATATAAAATCCGATGCTATATGTATTATGTCAGGTTTTACTCCAGTGGCTTTTCCAATAAGCTCATATATCATATTCCAGGTAAGAACCTCATCGGATGTTATGTGAAAGGCATGTCCGATAGCCGCTGAGTTCCCCATGAGCCCCGTAAACCCTTTCGCAAAGTCTGTGTTATGGGTCATTGTCCACAAAGAAGTACCATCACCATGTACAATAATTTTTTTACCTCTTTTCATTCTATCTATTATGGACCATGGCTTCTGCCAACTGTTGAGAGCAGCCGGTATCATTTGCAAGCCATATGTAAGACTTGGGCGTACAATAGTCACAGGAAACCGATTATTTCGATACTCGGCCATAAGCATGTCTTCACAGGCAATTTTATCTCTGGAATACTGCCAGAAAGGATTTGAAAGAGGAGTGGATTCTGTAATCAAATAGTTTGTAGAAGGTTTTTGATATGCCGATGCAGAACTTATAAAGATATATTGCCCGACATTTTCGGAAAACAGCTTCAAATCAGTCCGGATATGGTCCGGAGTAAATGCAATCCAATCAACAACAACGTCAAAGCTATAGGACTTTAAAACATCCTTAACACTATTGTAATCCCTTATATCACCCTTTATCACCTTTGCTCCGTCGGGTACGTACAAGGATCTGTTTCCTCTGTTAAGAAGATATAGGTCAAAGCCTTTCTCAACCGCAAGCTTTGAGACACCTTCACTGATTATCCCCGTACCTCCTATAAAAAGCACTTTCATATTATCACCTCGAATTTTAAGCACTAGTTACGGCAAAGCCATTAACACAGTAATTTTACCATATCAGTAGCCAAAATAGTATAAAGATAAACACTTTAATATTGATATAATAAAGTGTTTCAGTAATTTTGATATTATTAAACTCGCAATTGGAAGCAATCATTAAAATAATTATATTGCTAATATTATGTATCGCATGTTATTTATCCAACAATTTTTCCGGAATTCGCATCTATATAAACAAGCCAGTATCCGAAGGCACCATTCTTAGGCTCAACTCCTTCTTCCTGTGCCCATCTGCAAAACATACCTAACGGTCTTTGCTCAACGGAGTAATTGCTAGGCACTCCCAAGACCACATATTCCCTATCGTTACTAATATCATTGCATATTCCTACTATTAAATTTTTATGCTTGTAGTAAGCAAACAACACTTTGGGGTTAAATAAGAACGGATTTTTTAAATTGCATTGATAAAATATATTGTTTAAAACTACAGGATTGTTAACCTCCCACCATTTATAAATCCTGCATCCATTTTTAAAGGGATTGGCCACCTCAAAGTTTTTATTGAACAATTCCTTGAGTTTATTTATGTCAACACAATTGTTCACAGTTTCATAATTGAACTTGTTAAATTCGTTATTGAAACAGTTTGTGCAGCCATAAACTTGATTACACGGCCCATTATTATTTTCATTGTTTTTCTTATTTATAAATTCAGCATTTATGTCTTCAGGCTTATTTTCATCAACCTGAACATAAATATTTTCTTCATACTCATCTAAATTCGAATCAAAATTATCTTTCACATCTTTAGCATTAATATTTTTATTATCACCCTCTATGTTTTCCGGTTGAATATACTGGGACTGCGGGCCTTCTATCGGCTTATTTTCAATCTTTATATCCTGTGCCTGCTGATTCTCCGTAAGATTATATTCAATCTTTGCATCTTGAGCCTTCTTATTATCTATCGATTTGTTCTCAATCTTCGTATCTTGCACCTGTTTATTGTCTAACGGTTTATTTTCAATCTTCGTATCTTGAGCCTGGTTATTGTCTATCGGTTTATTTTCAATATCCTGTGATTCTTTAGCCTGATTATCCTTTGTAATTCCGCTATTATTCACATTGCTTTGATAACCGTATAACGAATTAGAGTAAAGAGCTTCTTTGAACTTATCCTTCCATGGAACCTCCACTTTTCCTTTATACGCAACAAGTGGAAAGCTGTTTCTTTTCTGTACCTCATCGGACATAACAGCAATAATATTAAACTTATCTATAGAAATACCTGTAGAATCAACATTAGATGCATCAAACCTCCATGACAGTTCACCTTTACCTCCGCTAATGGGCAATTCTCCTACACATACAGGTCTAAACTGATCCTTTGTGCATTTAATTAAATACAGCTTAAATACTGCCTTTCCCTGTTTATCGTTTATGTTCTCGATATGAGAAAAAAGCTTTCCTTTGCCTTCTTGGACCTCAATTTTCACATAACCGGTAGGATCCTTGCCAAGCCCAAATCCTTCATCCTCCCGCTTAAGAATAAAAAAAATTCTACCAAACTTGTACTCTTTATCCATTCTATGCCTCTCATTACTTTCCTATTATTCTAATTATATATATATGAAAGGCAATAAAAAAATAAAACAGCTTTTTAAAATGCTTTATTGATCCTTTGCAAACTCATTTGAAATTTGTGCAAATTGATTTATTGTAAGTGTTTCACCTCTAGCATTCTCATCGATGCCGAGTCCAATAAGAATTTGCCTTATTTCTTCTTTGCTTCGGCCAAATTTACTTGAATTGGACAATGCATTTAAAAGTGTTTTTCTCCTTTGTCCAAAGGATGCCTTAACAGTTGAGAAGAACATATCCCTGCTTATAAGCTTCACAGCCGGTTCTTTAAATATGTTCATTCTTATTACTGTAGAATCCACCTCAGGCTTTGGCACAAAGCAGTTGGGTGAAACATCAAAAAGTCTTTCGGGTTTTGAGTAATATTGAACTGCAACAGACAATGCACCATAATCCTTACCCCCTGGAGATGCAACAATTCTTTCGGCAACTTCCTTCTGTATCATAAAAACCATTGAATCTATTCCGGGATTCTCCTCGAGGAACTTCATAATAATCGGTGTTGTTATGTAATAAGGCAGGTTTGCTACTATCTTAACTCTCTCCGTCCCGGGAGCCTTCTCTTTTTCCTCCCTGATAACTTCCTCAAGCGAGATCTTAAGAATATCCTTATTAATAAGCAAAGAATTGGGATAATCCTTAAGTACCTCTTCCAATGGCGGAATAAGATGCTTGTCTATTTCAACCGCTATAAGACGACCTGCTTTTGCTGCCAGTCTCCTTGTCATATTGCCTATACCCGGACCAACCTCAATAACAATATCTTTCTCATCAACATCAGCCATTTTTACGATTTTTTCAATTATATTATCGTCAACAAGAAAGTTTTGACCTAAAGATTTGGTCATTCTAATATCATATTTCTGAATCAGCTCTTTTGTTATTTGTCTCATATATATTTTCCCCGCTAAACTTAAAAGTAACGGTTATCCGAATCCTATCAGGCATACGAATAACCGTCCAATTTTGTCCCTTATTTATAAACAGATATTAAACTTACTATTTTCTTATCTCTCGAAATAAAAGCTTTATTCTGTTATCATTTCTTTATAATGCTAAAATTTGACTCTATTCCGATAATATATAAACCTTAACTCTCTTACAACCCCATTTGTTAACATACGATTGACTGTCAAAATACAAGTCAATGAGATCACCTTTTATTGCACTTCCTATATCTGCTGCAACTGCATACCCATAATCCGGGGTATCACCTAGAACCTCTACATATACCTTTGTACCTAAGGGTATAACTTTTGGATCTACCGCAATTATCCCTTTTCTTGCTTTTACTCCCGTATAAGTAATACCAAACTCCGGATGTCCCGGATGCTTTCCTGTATCTGCATAAGAAGATGTATATGCAGTAGCCCTCATATTAAGAACCTTTTCATATCTTATGGTGTCTCCCCTAGATGTCTTGTGCCCTAACATCGTTCCCTCTTCAACAATTTTGTCTACAGGATTTAGCGTTACAGTTTCTTTAAGAAGAGTTTTTTCTACTTCCTTTCCATCCTCCGTGACCACTCTGTAAACTCTTTCCTTTTTACCTTCAGTACCCTCCCTCACAGACCTTCGTACTCCATGGTTTAATTTAGGGTTTTCCTTACTGATTGTCTTATACGGTATAGGTATTTCCTCACTCACGATCTCTTCTTTTACTCTAACTATGCTAAACTTCATATCCTTTACAATCTTATCATTCTGATTTGCTCCAACAATTTTGTCCATTGCATTTAGCTTTATGGACTTATCAGCGAGAGCATCCTTTACAGTCTCAGCAGTCGTCATTATTTTTTCCTGCTTACCTTCAATTACTACATTAATTGGCACAGCCCTTTTTATATGTATTTCATTTGTTTTCTTCTTTTGTAACTCTGTCTCCGGCTTAATATTGATATAATCATCGGGGCCCAACTTTATACCAACTTGATTTAAAGCATCATTCACCGTAGATTTTATAGTTTTTATTACAACTTTTTTGCCATCGTCGTAAATTATCACTTCTTTTTTCATACTCGAGTATAACCCAACTCCGGCCAATACAGAGATCACAACTGCTATTAATCCAATTGCAAATTTCTTTAATGAAAAATACCTTTTAATATTTCTCGCAAGCGGTAACATGAGATCACCTCCTGTTAAAATATTAATAAGGGACTTAAATATTTTAATTCAATATGTCGACTTTGTCAAATTTTAGTCCATTTTTCACCGCTTTTTACTATTATACCCATATAGACTAAAATTATTCGTCGACATTAGAATACTTTGCATGGATTATAACGGTTGATATTTCTTTGTATTGCATTTTTAATATGCATATGGATTGATATCTATACATAATTATACTTATTAAAATGAGCCAAAATTCATCGTATTAGGGCTAATACTGGGGCTAATATTCGAGTTCATGTACGGGCTTATCTGGGGCTGATTAGACGGGTATTGTTCAAGCGGCATTTGACCCATTGGCATGTTGCTTATAGGTATTTGATTCATCGGTATGTTGCTTACTGGCATCTGACCTATTGGCATGTTGCCTGCAGGCATTTGGCCTATCGGCATATTGCTCATAGGCATGTAATCCATTGGCATATAGTCCATAGGCAGCTGATTCATTGGTATATTGCTCATTGGATACATCCCCATATTGGGTTCACCCATATATCCTATATTGTTCAACATGGGGCATTGCATATTCATTAACAAAGGACAGCACATCATAGGCATTGGCATTTGCATCGGCGTATCCATCTCATAAGGTGCGGCATTTGGCATCTCATTTTTTTGAATGCATTCCTTACAACCGTCATTAGATGTAACCGCTTCATTTTCCATAACCTTATCCTTATTTTTCTTCATATCTTTACTCATTGTATTACTCCTCCGAAAATATACTTGAAAGTCTTCATTAACATTATATGACCTTGGTATAAATTGGTGAAGATTTGTTATGTAAAGATACTAATACAATGAGAATTTAATTCAATTTTAATTAATGACACTTGGCATGTAATCCATTATATCAGAAATTATCCAACTATTTTCATATACGGACATTTTAAAATATCTTTTATTAAGACCTTCCAAAAAGTCGCCTTTTATTGCTCCCGGTACCCTTTTAACTTCAATCAGTGTCTCCAAAATTATACAGCCTTTTAAGTCAGCCGGCAGCTCTTCTCTATATAAATCAACAGATTTCAATTTAAATGATTGTATGACGTTTCTGAAATTATCTATAAAATCATTTCGTTTTTTCGCATCTTCCTGTGTTAACAGCCTTGGGGTTTGTAGCTTGAATGCTTCTTCATATCTGGAATTATCAATGTAATCCGCCCATCTCACAACAATGTCCTTTAGTTCTGTCAAGTCATTTTGAACTAAAAGCTTTTTAATTATGCGGTCGCTTTCATCTCGATATGCCATTAATGATTGTATGCTGTCCTGATCCTTTGCAGATTTTGTTCTCAAATCATTTATTTCATTTTTAAGGTTCTCAATCTCATCATCTCTCTGTCGTAAAACGTTCTTATAATTAGTGTAATCTTCATTTCGTGCATCATTACTTTTAGCCTGGGCTTCCTTTAATGATTCCACCTGTTCTTTATACCTTTCAACCTCTCCCCCTCTAACCCACAAGAAATAATTGAACAGTATGAATATGGTAAGAATCAAACCGCTAATCAAAATCGAAACAAATTTTTTCATGGCCCACCTCCAGCAATTAACCGGTATTTTAAGATAAACACTTTTATCCTAGCAAACTCACATAGCGACCCCTATCGTATGCCGAATAGCTGTTTTGCATTGTTAAGTGTCACAGAAGCCACATCCTCAAAGTCAAGTCCCTTTATTTCTGCTATTTTCTCTGCCACATACCTTACATTCCTTGAGTCATTCCTTTTTCCGCGATGCGGCTCGGGACTTAGATATGGGCTGTCGGTCTCTATGAGCAATCTATCCATCGGGACATACTGTAAAACTTCAATGGCCTTTCTTGCATTTTTAAAAGTCACAGGTCCGCCGAAAGATAAGTAAAATCCCATATCCAGAATTATTTTAGCCATTTCCCTGCTTCCCGAAAAGCAGTGCATAACCCCTCCGACCTGGGAAATTTTACTTTCTTTCATTATGTTAACTATATCCTCATGAGCATCTCTGTCATGAATTATGACAGGCATGGATAAATCAACTGCAAGATCCAATTGTCTTTTAAACCAATATTTTTGTGCATCCTTCGGACTATAATCATAATAATAATCCAGTCCTATTTCACCTATTGCAACAACTTTAGGATTCTTGGCAAGCTTTGCAATCTTTGCTGTTACTTCGTCATCCAAACTGCTTGTATTATGAGGATGGACACCTACAGCTGCATAAACAAAGTCATATTTTTCAGCAAACCCTATGCTCATGAGAGATGTATCAATATCTGTAGCTGCATTTAAAATATATGATATTCCATCCTCATGAGCCTTTGTAAAAACTTCGTCTCTATCATCATTAAATTTTTCGTCATCATAATGTGCATGTGAGTCAAAAAGCATAATTACCTCTTTTTAAAAAATATTTCATTAAATCCTAATGATGCTCCTTATCTAACCTTTGCACCACTGCCTATTTCCTTATCTAAAGCAGCAAGAACCAATGCCTTGTCATCCGAAGCTGCAAGTATCATTCCCTGAGACTCGATTCCTCTAAGCTTAACAGGCTTTAGGTTTGCAACGAGTATTACATATTTGCCCACCATTTCCTCGGGTGAGTAATGCTTTGCAATGCCCGATACGACCTGCCTTATTTCATCACCCATTTCCAGCTTAAGTTTTAGAAGTTTGTCGGCTCCTTCAACCTTTTCCGCTTCCAAAACCTTTGCGACTCTTAAGTCTACCTTGGCAAAATCATCTATTGTTATATATCCATCTTCAGCTGCATTCTTCTTTTCTTCTTTCTTATTTGCGTCAGCCTTTTTATCTTCGCTTTTTGATGCATTTGATTCTGCGATCTTTTCCAACTCTTCAAGCTCTTTTTTAATGTCTATTCTCGGGAATATTACATCTCCCTTTTGAACTTTTGCTCCAATAGGATATTTGTCCCAAACTTTTGAGCTGTCCCAATCCAATATATCGGCATTTCCCGCTATACCCAACTGGTTCCATATCTTTTCAGGTGTTTCAGGCATAAAGGGCTGTATAAGAACTGAAATCACTCTCAAACTCTCGGCAAGATTGTACATTACCGCAGCAAGTCTATTTTTATTGGCTTCATCCTTAGCCAATATCCATGGCATTGTTTCATCTATATACTTGTTAACCCTTGAAATTGTCTTCCATATTTCAGCAAGGGCTGTATTGTACTGAAGCTTATCCAAAAGCTCTTCAACCTTTTGGGGAGTTCCCATAACAGTTGATTTGAGATCCTCATCAAAGTCTCCTTCCTGCTGCTCAGACGGCATAACTCCGCCGAAATATTTGTCTATCATTGCCACTGTCCTGCTGACAAGGTTACCCAAATCATTTGCCAAATCAGAGTTTATCCTGTTTATAAGTGCCTCATTTGAGAAAACACCGTCAGAACCAAATGGTACCTCTCTTAGCAGGAAATACCTTATAGCGTCCAGTCCATACTTCTCAATGAGTACAACAGGGTCAACAACATTTCCCTTGGACTTGGACATCTTTCCTCCTTCAAGCAAGAGCCATCCATGTCCGTATATCTGCTTTGGAAGAGGTTCACCGAGTGCCATGAGCATTGCAGGCCATATTATTGTATGGAAACGCACGATTTCCTTAGCCATAAGATGAACATCTGCCGGCCAGTATTTTTTATAGTTTTCATCGTTTTCCGACATATACCCGAGAGCAGTTATGTAGTTTGAAAGTGCGTCTATCCAAACATAAACAACATGCTTGTCATCAAATGTTACCGGTACACCCCATGTAAAAGTTGTCCTTGATACCGCCAGATCTTCCAATCCCGGTCTTAAAAAGTTGTTAAGCATCTCATTTCGCCTTGATACAGGCTGGATGAAATCCGGATTCTCTTCGATATGTTTTATAAGTCTGTCCTGATATTTTGAAAGTCTAAAGAAATAGGACTCTTCCTTTGTAAGCTCTACTTCCCTTCCGCAGTCCGGACATTTCCCGTCTGCCAACTGGGTCTTTGTCCAGAAGGATTCGCAAGGAGTGCAGTACCAGCCCTCATACTCACTCTTATAAATATCGCCCTGATCATAAAGTTTCTTGAATATTTTTTGTACAACTTCCTCATGATACTTATCTGTGGTTCTGATGAACTTGTCATTGGTAATTTTCATGAGCTTCCACAAATCTTTTATTCCGTCCACAATTTCATCAACATATTCTTTTGGCGTAACACCTTTTTCTTCTGCTTTTCTCTGTATTTTCTGACCATGCTCGTCTGTTCCTGTCAGAAACATTACATCATAGCCTCTCAGCCTCTTATATCTTGAAGTTGTATCAGCCGCAACAGTTGTATATGAATGGCCGATATGAAGCTTATCACTGGGATAATATATGGGTGTGGTAATATAAAAAGTTTTTTTAGACATAATATTCCTCCTGCAAGAATTTTATCTTTGATAATAAAAAATCATTATATTAAATCTTTATAATAAGGTCTTTATAAAAAACTTTATAATAAATTTTATATTATTGTCTCCAATAACCAATAATAATACTATACCTATTTAAGATGAATTTTTCAAGCTATATTAAATACGTTATTGCTCTTAATCTTATATTTGGCTGAGCAAAATGACCAACATAAAACTCAAATGAGAGGAGAATATTATTTGGAGCAAAATTACATAAACGGTACAAAACTCATTACCACCTTTATATATAAGGTTTTCCCTCTGGTCAACAGAGAGTTGGATAAAATAGCAGTACTGTGTACCAATTCAAAGGATGAAATACTATCCGACCTTGCATTAAAAAGCATAAAGAAAAAAAAATTCCACGCTCTCGGTGGATCGGTATATGCATTATATCCAATGGCCGTGGTTGATGATACTGTAAAATTCATAGTCAATTTTCAAACAATAAGCGATTATCTCGATAACCTGTGCGACAGTGCCGGGATATACGATGAACAAGCCTTTCGTCAGCTACACCTCGCCATGAGCGATGCTGTTACGCCGGAAGGAGAAAAGGCCGATTACTATAAATTTTATCCTTATAAGGAAGATAACGGCTACCTCAATGCATTGGTTGACCGATGCAGAAATGAGATTGCCAAGCTTCCATCCTATGAACTTATAAAAGGCCCCATAAAAAAGCAGGTAAAATTGTACTCAGACCTTCAGTCCTTTAAGCACCTGAGCACAGATACCAGGCAAAAGAAGCTGCAATCATGGTCAAAAGAATATCTATCCGACTATAAAGAAATCAACACATGGGAATTCTCTGCCGCAACAGGCTCAACACTAAATATTTTTCTTCATTTTGCGTCTGCATGGGATAAAAACCTCAAAGAAGAAGATGTGAGAAACAACGAACTGGCTTATTTCCCATGGATAAACGGACTGCATATACTTCTTGATTATTATATCGACTATGCGGAAGATATTGAAGCAAATGAGTTAAATTTTACAAGCTTCTATACCGATCAAAAAGAATGCGAGAAAAGGCTTATGTATTTCATAGAAAAATCATTTGATGCTTGTGCAAAACTTCAGTACCCCAAATTTCATGCAACCATTGTTAAAGGCCTTTTGGCAATGTATCTGTCCGATCCCAAAGCAGACAATGACTTTAATAGATTTACCAGTAAATCTATCCTTAAAAACTCGGGGAGATCAAACACATTCATATACCATAAGGTATGCAAAGTGTTAAGGCACGCAGGTGCTTTTTGATAAAGCTTAATTGACTCTTGTATAGACCATATCCGCCATCTTGTATAACACGTCTTTATAATATGAATTTGGAAGCTTATCCAAGCTTTCCTGAGCCTTTTCTATATGTGTCCTCACTCTGGCATAGCATTTTTCCATTATTCCTGTTTTGGTGACTGCAGAACATATTTTAGATAAAGTCTCATCATCAAACTTTCTTTCTTCAATAGCTTCTCTTACCCATTGATGGTTAGCCTTATTCTTAAGCAAATAAATGATGGGCATGGATATAATACCTTGTCTTAAATCCTCCTGCTTGGGCTTTCCCGTTAACTCACTTGAGCCGCATAAATCTAAAATGTCATCTGTAATTTGAAACGCAAGGCCAAGATTTAAGCCATATTCGCCTATGATCTCAATCTCTTGCTGTGTGGCATTTTGTGCTGCAGCTCCTGCCTGGCAGCAGCATTTTAACAATATTGCAGTTTTGCAGGCTATTTTCTCATAATATTTCTCCATACTGCATTCGCAATTGAATCGATCCTCTGCCTGTACAATCTCTCCTACGCACATGCTCTGTATGGCTTCAACCATATACTCCATACCTGTGTTTAATCTCTTTGAGGAAAGAATTCCGAAGGCCTTTGCAAACAAATAATCTCCGCCTAATACTGCAAAGTTATTACCCCATATGCTGTTTATGGACGGCCTGTTTCTTCTTATATCCGAATTATCTACAATATCGTCATGAATAAGTGATGCCATATGGATTAATTCCGATGCTACTGCAGTTTGTATAAGCTTCGGAGTAATTTCTCCAAATATAAGGCCGCTGTATATTACAAGCAACGGCCTTATTCTCTTTCCTCCTGCTTTTAAAATGTGTTCGCACATATTTTTAACAGTACCGTTTGTATCCGATACAATATTCATCAGTTCTTCTTCTATCTGTTTCAATTCAGGAATTTCTTTAAAGTCCAGCTTGCTGTTATATTGCCTGGTTTCAGACTGCTCCTTAATAATTTCCAATATCTTTTCTCCTTTTGGATTAAATGCGGTCGATTTTTTAATAACGCATTTAACATAGTTAAATTTTCTAAAAGTATTTTGTCCAAATACCATAAAATAATACAATATAATCCAAAAGGAATTGTCTTTAATTCTTAGCCATTATTGATAATAGATTTTGCTATTGCAGCTGCTTCATCAATTGAGCTAAAATCACCTTTCTCATAGCCGATTAAGTAGTAGACATCATTATCCATCCAGCCTAAAACATGGCTGCCTTCGCTATATGTCCAATGACATTCTACTCCTTCTACCTCAATAACTCTTGAATCATCCTCGGCATCCTTGATTCTGTCATATTCCATGACAGGCCAGTTTGCTTCAGTAATAATAAGGTTTAATGTTCTTTCCCCATTATTGTATTCGCCTTTGAACATATTACAACTCTTATTCATAGGATCCATTCCAACTATTTTATAAGCAATATTGAAGTTACCGGGCAAGCTTTCAGGAACTTTGACCTTAAACCCAACTTCATTTTCTATTTCAGCAGTTGTTGCATTCTTTGAAAGAATGGACTGGGACCTGATAACACCGGCATCATCTCTTTTATCATAAGTATTTGATATGTTACTCATAAAATGCTCTGCAATTTTTTGTGCTGTATCGTAAGTTATATCTTCATAAGAACTATAAAGCCTGTAAAAAGCACCCTGGTATTCCCATAAGAGATTATGACTAATCTTAACCCCAACAGGTATTTGCTGCATGTCATGGTTTGGATATATGCTATCTGCACCTGCCTCTCCCCAATAGAACTTAGTGCCCTTAGCATCAAATTCCTTTTTATTCTGCAAGACTTCTATATAGTTATCCATTGAAATTATTAAGCCAAATGTATTGTTTTTATGTTCATATGTGGCAATTACGTTCACAATAGTATTGTCTGATTTTCTTACGCCTTTGATCTTTTGAATGCACTTATATCCTCCCCATAATTCCGAGGGAACATGTATGTTAAACCCGGCCTTTCTTGAAAGCTCTTCATCTGTCAAACCGGCATAATCATAAGATATATCAAATTGTCCTGCATCATCATTTACTTCCACCTTGACAGGCTTGTAACCGTCCTCTGCTTTAATCATTACATAAACCCAGTTCTTAACGGCATCTATACCGTGTGCAGCTGCCACTCTGGCTTCTTTGGAAAATATAAGTGTAAGTCCCGGTGCTAAAACAAAAAGCAGCAAGGCCGCAGTCACATATCCTTTGATGTTTAATTTCATCGGGAATATATTATTTTTTACTATGCATTTCAATTTTGAATCCTGCTCTATATTTTTCAATTTAACACCTATTTCACCAATAATTTCTTCCTTAGGCTCAATATTCAAAGCTTCTTTATCCAATAAACCACGGATCCTATCATCAATCTTTTCATTATCATGCATTTGTGCCACACTCCTTCCCATCACTAACATATCCTTCTTTCACAAGCTCCTTATGTATAATTTTCCTGGCATTATAAAGCCTTGACTTTACCGTACCTTGAAAACACTTAAGAACCTGCGATATTTCTTTTATGGACAAGTCGTTATAATAATGCAGTACAACAGTAGTCCTAAGAGGCAAACTCAATTTTTGAAGTACATCTTTTATAAGCCTTGAAGATTCTCTTGTCTCTACAAGTCTATCTAAATCATTATCTAAATTGCTGTTTAAGCCTCTATATTCAGAGCCTTTAAGTTCATCCATTGATACATTTCTTTTTTCTTTAGCTTTAACACGCCAACTGGTTCTAACTAAAATCCTGTAAAACCATGACTTGAACTTTTCAGGGCTTTTAAGAGACTTAATATCCTTATAGCATTCTATAAGTGCTTCCTGGACAATATCTTCTGCCAAATCACTACGCCCTGTAATCAAAAAGGCATACCTGACAGCTTTACTAAAGTAACTTCCAAAAAGAGCTTCATAAGCCTCCATATCCCCCTGTTGACATTTTATAACCAATTCATTCTCGTCCATGCATTTATCCCTTCTTCCATTTGTCAATTGTCATTCTACCGGTAAAACAACTCTCTTAATACATAAGGGGATAATAAATGAAAAAAGGTTCACTCCTATTGAACCTTTTTTCATTTATTATTCCTTTTATTTATTATACTTTTTTATTTATTTTTCCTTCTATATCATCGGGCTTATAACGTTTATCTTTATCATATCTTTTATCATTATATCGTGTTATCATCATGCTTTTTAATCATTATACACATATTTTTTATCTTTGTTTTGAGATTGC
This sequence comes from Pseudobacteroides sp., assembly GCA_035370245.1. Classification (GTDB taxonomy): domain Bacteria; phylum Bacillota; class Clostridia; order Acetivibrionales; family DSM-2933; genus Pseudobacteroides. Next base: position 22,571 of record DAOOVO010000016.1, on the reverse strand, counting down.
CATGCTTCATAGCTGTCTATGTTTTTTAAATTCTTATCTAATATATTCCAAATACTGGATTCCTCAAAATCCTTTCTCCAGCCTGCCGCACCGGCAAGATCGTACTTGTGTACGAGAGAGGATTTTAAATCTATGGATTCCTCGCTTTCTAGCCATATTTTATTGTTGCTGCCGTTTTTCTTATTATATTCGGCATAGAACTGACCGCTTTCTTCATCCCATTTTACTTGTGCATTATTTTCCTTAATCAGGCTTTTTGCATATCCCATTGATACCGCAACACTTCTTAGCTTGTCGTTCTCGGTTATCCAAACCCTTGTATAATAAGGAAGACCCAATAACAATTTTTCTTTAGGTATAAAATCGAGAGTTCTTTTTATGCTCTCTTCAACCCAACTGAGCTGAGCAACAGATCCGGCTTTAGGGCTTCCGGCCCAATGCTGGTCATATGCCATAAGCATTATATAATCTACAGTTTCTCCCAGAACCTTCCTATCGTAGCATAACGACCAGTTCTCGTTAGTGCTTACAGGCGTAATGTCCATTGAAACAACAAGGCCTTTTTCCCTAAGCAAGGGACTTAGCTCCCTGACAAACTGAGTCAATGCATCCTTGTCCTTAAGATTGATATCCTCAAAATCAATATTTATCCCGTCCAGCTTGTATTGTGATGAATATTCCAGCACTTTATTTATTACAATTTCTCTGGCATCGGTATTATTTAAAAACACACCGGTATTGTCGGGACCTCCTAAGTTATTGCTTAAATGTGCCCAAACCTTGTAATTGTTTTTATGTGCCCATTCAACATACGGCAAGCTGGCCCTGTTTACCATAGTACCTTTAGCGTCCTTGACTTCAAACCATGTGGGCGATACAACATCAAGGCCTTCAATCCTGTCTTTATTGGTCCATCCCGTTGTATTGTTTTTATAAATGGCATCCCATACAACATTTATCTTACCCTTCTGCGGCTTCCATAATTCTTTGATACCAGCGGTACCTTCAGCAGAATCTATCTTTTGTTCTGTTACCTTAACATATTTTTTCTCGATAAAACCTATTATCCCATCCCGGGACCTAACCTTAAGCCATTCCCCATTATCGCCAAATACCACCATTCTATTTAGCGACTCTTCCTCCAAATTGAACTTTTGGTATATAGGAAATTTGATTGATTCTCCTTTTCTTATAGCGGCCTTCTTGCTGACGGGTTCAGCCATCTTTGTGTTTGTCCCTTTTTTATCTATTATAATAACATTCTTTCCCTCTACATAATTAACATCAATATTGTAGTATTCATCAAGAAAGTTCAAAGGTATATATACTGACTTGTTTTCTTCAATTACCGGGTTCTCGAGCTTGACAGGCTTATTGTTTATAAGAGCTTCATTGCTGTCTAATTTCATTCGTATTACTTTTTCGTAAGTTGTGACAATCACCTTTTTTAATTCTTCATCCATGTATATATAAGGATCAATATATTTTTTTATGATATCAAAAGGTAATAAAACCTCCCCATTCTTAACAGCAGGCATTCCATCTTCAATTATATTATCTCCTATGACAAGATTTAATTTTCCCTCATCAAAAGCCTCAACAATGGTATTATTGGGTGCAAAATAAACAACATAAACAGAGATTGCTCCAATGACTAATGCACATATTATTACTGCAAGTATAGTAACAAACTTCAACCCTCTTTTCAAAACCCTTCCCCCAATCATTGTATCCATGTATTATGGAGATATTTTAGACATAAAAATACACCATATGACAAATTATACATGGTGTATTTGAATAAATAATTAAGATTTGGTTACAAATTCATTACATATACGAAGGCATTATTATTTATAGAAATCTATTTTATTAATCCTTAAGTACTTTTTTAGGGATACATTTTGTTATATGTTCAACCATTCTTTCATCAGGCTGAAATAACAACAATGTCCGTGCACCTTCAAACTGAAGAACAGCAAAATATATACCTTTTGAGTCCTTTGAAACAATTGCAAGTATCTTCTTTTCTATTGTTTTAACTTCATTGTATTTACTGTGTTCAATTCTTCCAAACATCTCAAAATCCTTGCAATTTGCGGTAAATAACCTTCTTCTGTTCTTTTTTCCTACAATAATGTCAATATCCAATTCATTATTAGTCAATGTATACTCATATTCAATGTAAGTACGTTTAACAACAAAATATACGCAAATGCATGACATCAAAAGAATAAATCCCCTCAGCAAAGGTATCATTAAACCTATAAAGCTAACCATTAAAGCAATATAAATAACAGTTGCAACAATAAGATAATCTTTCGTTGTTCTTTTTCTTCTAATAAGCTTTTCAAAAAATACGTCCATCTTAAATTCTCCCCAACTATCTTTTTTTATGTATATCCAATAATCTATTTTAACCTTATTTTTATGTTATGTGAAGTGAAAATATGAGATAATTTTATAAAACTACAAAGAAATGAATGTATTGAATAATATATAACTTTTAGATAAAATTAATTCAATCAACAGTCTTATTAGGGAACTTAAATTAAAATGAATCCTTTTTTGGTATAATATGTTTAAGCAAATGCTAATATTAAAAAAGTAATATTTAAGTAATTCGGAAGGATGAAGATATGCAGAGGATTATAATAGAGAATTTCGGACCTATAAAATCATGCAATATAGAAATTAAAGACTTTATGATTTTGATTGGAAATCAAGCTACTGGGAAAAGTACAATCTGTAAGTGTATTTATTTTTTTAAATCACTTCGTGATAATGTAAAAGAATATTTATACGAAGTATTGAATAACGGAATTACTGCTGAACAGCAATTTATTGATGTAATAAATAAGGAACTCAAAAATAAATTCGTTAATTTATTTGGATTGTCAAAATATAAATCAAAGTTTAATATAGAATATCATTTTGATAACGAAATAAATGCATCTATGACCATAACAGATGACAATAAAAAATATTTGCATTTTATTCTTAGTCCTTTGTTAATAAAGAAAATTAAAGACCTTGAAACAAAAGCATTAGAATATCATAAGGAATTACATGCCTTGTCGCAATCCAATACAGACGATTTATATTATAAATTGGAAAAGCAAAAATTTTTCATTACTCTTTCAAAAGAAGTTGATTACCTTTTCAAAGACGAGAGGAAAAATTATTATATACCAGCAGGAAGAAGCTTAATCACATTATTAACTAAGCAATTGCTGACCATTGAACTTAAAAATCTAGATTATATAACAAAAGATTTTATAAATCTCATCGAAAGTGAAAAAGGAAATTTTGATGTTTCTTTGAAAGAATTAGTAGAGAATATTGAAATGCTAAGGGAAAACAAAACGGAACAAAAAAGGAAAGAAATAGCCTCTACTGTTACAAGCCTTCTTAAAGGAGAGTATTATCGAAGAAACGGTAATGAGTATCTTAAGCTTAGAAATGGAAATACAATCCCAATAAACTACACATCTTCCGGACAGCAGGAAATGCTTTGGATGCTTAATCTTTTATTTCTTTGGATGTTAAAAGAAAAGAAAGCATTTGTTATTATAGAAGAACCTGAAGCACATCTTTTTCCTGATACTCAAAAAGGGATTATTGATTTTATTGCAATGTTTTTTAATTCGAATGACAACCAAGTATTAATTTCTACTCATAGCCCGTATACTCTTACGGCAGTTAACAATTTAATTTATGCTCATAAAGTCGGGTTAAAAAACAGAAATACTTCAAATATCATACCTGAATCATTATGGCTTAATATAAATCGTGTTGGAGCAATTATGCTTAGTGATGGAGAATTGCATTCTATCATAGACACTGAAATTAATGAAATTGCTGCAGAGGAGATAGATAAAATATCCCAAAAAATCAGTAAAGATTATGCTGATATATATAATTTGGAGGTTGAAAGCGAAGATGTCAACTCATAATAAATATAAGCAATGGATGAAAACGCTAAACGCTGGTGAAAGAGATAGATTGAAAGAAGAAGGGGCTATCTTATATATTAAAACCACTAAACCTATTGAGTTGTACAAGATAGATAAAGGAATAATTCCTCAATCAATCAAAAATCAAAATAAATGCGATTATATGCTTTTTGATAGACCTGGATTGGAATCAAAACTTATAGAACTAAAAGGAACCGACGAAAAACATGCATGTGATCAAATATATGATACAATTACATATTTTGAAACTAATGACGATACCAAAGAATTTGTAAATGGAGTAAATTTAATTGAAGGGTATATTGTAAGTCCGAATGGAAGAGTGCCTGACATAAACAACAGCCATAGAAAGAAATTATGCGATAAATTAAGTAGAAAAAGTCGCAAAAGACATAGTAATTTCCTCAATCACTTAATTTTTGCCAGATGTGTAAATAAAATCCCTGGAAATTACAAACCCGACAAAAATTCAAACAAACAATTACTGGTTAATAATGATTATCCATTGATAGTATAGTCGGAGGTGAGTATAATGCTGAATTTTATAGGAAAAGGCAGTGCTTTTAACACAAAGCTCGGTAACAACAGCTGCTATATAAGAAAAAACGACAGTATGCTTTTAATTGATGCCGGAGGTACGGTTTTTCACAAACTTCAGGAGCTCAACCTTTTTAATGAACTCAAAAGTCTTCATATAATCATAACCCACACCCATCCCGACCACTGCGGAAGCTTAGGTGAGGCCATTTTTTATCCGTATTATTACAATCAAATTAAGCCGTCGGTATATTTCCCGGATAGAGAGCTTATGCAAAGTTATTTTAAGGTAATAGGTGTAAAAGATGAGATGTGCAACCTTATAAGCAATATGAACGTGACCATAAACGATATCTCCCTTGGTGAAATAAAGCTTGGTTTTATAAAGGTTCCACATGTTGAGACAATACCTTCATTCGGCTTTATAATGGAAATGGATACTAAAAAGATTTACTACAGCGGTGACGCCAATAATATTCCCGATGAAGTATTAACACAGCTAAAAAATGGTGAACTGGACATGATTTATCAGGATACATGCGGCATTGATTATGATAAAAACGCTCATCTATCTATAAATAAGCTTAAGGACATGATACCGTTTGAACTGCGAAGCAAGGTATATTGCATGCATCAGGACAACTATTTGGACCCCGAAACGGTAACAAAACTTGGTTTTAATCTTGTTTAGTCTTAATTGTTTAATCTCGATTGCTTTATCTCAATTGTTTATATCATATATTTCCAACAAAATTTAATTAGGGATTGCTGCAAAATATAATTTTACAACAATCCCTAATTATAAAAATTTCAGGAAGAGCTTAAATCATTCCTTAATACATTCCACCCATTCCGCCTGGCATTCCCCCACCTGGCATTGGAGCTTCTTTCTCAGGCTTATCTGCAACAATGCTTTCTGTTGTAAGAACCATTGAAGCTATTGAAGCAGCATTTTGTAATGCAGATCTTGTAACCTTAGCAGGATCTACTATACCTGATTCAATCATGTTAACATACTTTTCATTTAGGGCATCAAAACCGATACCTACATCACTGCTCTTAATCTTATCAACTATTACGGAACCTTCAAGTCCTGCATTGGCAGCAATTTGTCTTACAGGCTCTTCAAGTGCTCTCAATATGATCTGGATACCTGTCTTTTCATCTCCAACACTTCCATCAAGAAGCTTAGTCACATTTGGAATAGCGTTGATGAGTGCAGTACCACCACCAGCAACAATACCTTCTTCAACAGCTGCCTTAGTTGCAGCAAGAGCATCTTCTATTCTTAATTTCTTTTCTTTCATTTCAGTTTCAGTTGCAGCACCAACCTGGATAACAGCAACTCCACCAGCCAATTTTGCAAGTCTTTCCTGGAGTTTTTCCCTATCAAAGTCAGAAGTAGTTTCTTCTATTTGTGCTTTTATTGATGCAATTCTCTTTTTAATTTCTTCTTGACTTCCTGCACCATCAACGATAATAGTGTTTTCCTTCTGTACTTTAATCTGTCTTGCTCTACCCAACTGTGCCATAGTTGTTTCTTTTATATCAAGGCCCAATTCTTCAGTTATAACTTCTCCACCTGTGAGTATAGCTATATCCTGAAGCATAGCCTTTCTTCTATCACCGAAACCTGGTGCTTTAACAGCAACGCATGTAAATGTTCCTCTTATTTTGTTTACCAACAATGTTGCAAGAGCTTCGCCTTCAACATCTTCAGCAATTATAACGAGCTTCTTGCCCTGCTGTACTATCTGCTCTAAAAGAGGTAATACATCCTGTATATTTGATATTTTCTTGTCAGTAATTAATATATATGGATCGTCCAATACAGCTTCCATTTTTTCTGTATCGGTTACCATGTATGGGGAAACATATCCTCTGTCAAACTGCATACCTTCAACAACTTCGAGGTTGGTTCCCATTGTTTTTGATTCTTCAACAGTAATAACTCCGTCATTGGTAACTTTTTCCATAGCATCTGCAATAAGATTACCGATTACATCGTCATTAGCTGATATGGAAGCAACTCTTGCGATATCTTCCTTACCTTTAATCTTCTGGCTGTTTTGCTTAATACCTTCAACAGCAGCATCAACAGCTTTTGCAATACCCTTCTTAAGTATCATTGGGTTTGCACCTGCTGCAACATTCTTAAGGCCTTCTCTGATTATAGCCTGAGCCAACAATGTAGCAGTAGTTGTTCCGTCACCAGCAACATCGTTTGTCTTTGTTGCAACTTCTTTAACGAGCTGTGCTCCCATATTTTCAAATCTATCTTCCAATTCGATTTCTTTTGCGATTGTCACACCGTCATTAGTAATAAGAGGTGCACCGAATTTCTTATCAAGAACTACATTTCTTCCTTTTGGACCAAGCGTAACCTTTACTGTATCAGCAAGCTGATTTACGCCTCTTTCCAACGCACGTCTAGCTTCTTCACCGAATTTTATATCTTTCGCCATTAGTATAGCCTCCTTTATAGAATCTTGATCAAATTATACGAAGTATCAGGTTATTCAACAACAGCTAATATGTCACTCTGCTTTAATATTGTATATTCCTGACCGTCAAATTTAACTTCAGTTCCAGCATACTTGCTTATAAGTACCTTGTCTCCAACCTTAACTTCCATCTTAACTTCCTTGCCGTCAACAATAGCACCAGGTCCTACAGCAACAACTTCTGCAACTTGTGGTTTTTCCTTAGCATTTCCCGGTAAAACTATTCCGCTTTTAGTTGTTTCTTCGCTTTCCATCATCTTAATAACTACTCTTTCACCTAAAGGTTTTATTTTCATAAAGGTATAACCTCCTTGCTGTTTTATTAGCACTCACCACCAGCGAGTGCTAATATAATATTATATAATATCTATTTCATACGCAAATTTTTCATTTGCTAAATAAGCCCAAATTCACTTAATTATCATGGTTTATCTAAGTTTATATTTGTAATACATTATATTTTATCAAATATCTCGTTATTACATACATTTTTATAAATATTTATGTAACTTTTTTTGCAAAAAAGAATGCCTCACCAATCTTATTGAGGCATTCTTTTTTAGCATTGGCTAATATATGGCATTCTATTCCTATCGTCTTCCCTTTAATTCATCATAAATATCATCAAGCTTTACATTCCTCTCTACCATAAGAACAAATAAATGATAGATAAGATCTGCAATTTCGTACCTTATCTCATCGGCAGCCTTATTCTTTGAAGCAATTATTACCTCGGCACATTCTTCTCCGACCTTCTTAAGTATCTTATCAAGGCCTTTATCAAAGAGATAATTTGTGTATGACCCTTCTTTAGGATTTACTCTTCTGTCGGCTATTACATCATATAACTCTTGCAAAATAGCAGACTTGTCATTGGCTGCCTTATCCCCTTGAGAATCATCCTTAATAGTTCCGTCATCATTCACATCCCTGTAAAAACAAGTGTAATTTCCAGTATGACATGCTGCTTCAACCTGTTCAACCTTAATTAAAAGCGTATCATTATCGCAGTCAACACATATTGATTTGACATACTGGAAGTGGCCGGATGTCTCACCTTTGAGCCACAGCTTGCTCCTGCTTCTGCTCCAGTAATGAACCTTCTTGGTCTCAATAGTTTTTTCATAAGCTTCCTTGTTCATGTAAGCAAGCATTAAGACCTCATTTGTCTTGTAATCCTGAGTTATCACAGGGATAAGACCATTACTGTCAAACTTTAAATTAGTTATTAAATAATCCATATTATATGACCCCTTAAAACTTTTATTATTAGAACTGATTCAATTATTAAAACCAGTTAAATTTTTTATTTATTTTACGCAATGAAGATTAATAATGATTTAGTTATCACTTCTTACTTCAATGCCTCTTTCCTTCAAATATTTCTTAAGATCGCATATCTCCATTTCCCTAAAATGGAATAATGATGCTGCAAGAACTGCATCGGCTTTGCCTTCCGTCAAAGCTTCATAAAAGTGCTCCATAGTGCCTGCACCACCTGAAGCAATAACAGGTATCTTCACATTTTCAGATATTTTTCTTGTAAGCTCAATATCATAACCGGCTTTTGTTCCGTCACAATCCATGCTGGTAAGAAGTATCTCACCTGCACCGAGCTTTTCTGCCTCAATGGCCCATTCTATTGCATCCTTGCCTGTATTTACTCTGCCGCCGTTAAGATACACATCCCAGCTGTTTCTTTCGGGATTTCTCTTGGCATCAATAGCTACAACAACACATTGGCTGCCAAATCTCCATGCAGCCTCAGATATGAGGTCAGGTCTTTTTAATGCTGCAGAGTTTACTGAAATTTTATCTGCACCGGCACGGAGAATTTCCTTGAAATCGTCCACCGTTCTTATTCCCCCACCTACGGTAAAAGGAATAAACACCTGCTCGGCAACCCTTCTTACAACATCAAGAATAATACTTCTGGCATCACTTGAAGCTGTTATATCCAGAAAAGTAAGTTCGTCCGCACCTGCCTTATCATATAGTGCAGCAATTTCAACAGGATCACCGGCATCCTTTATATTAACAAAATTAACACCTTTTACAACCCTTCCTGCATGAACATCAAGACAGGGTATAATTCTTTTTGTAAGCATAATCAAACAACCTCTTTTTATCTACTTTGCAACCTTTATTGCCTCAGCCAAATCAATATTTCCCGTATACAAAGCTTTACCTATAATAGCTCCGGAAACACCAACCTCTTTGAGGTTCTTTATGTCCTCAATTTTGCTGACACCGCCTGATGCGATTATATCTATATTAACCGCCTTAACCATTTCTTCCATGGCTTTTAGGTTTGGACCGGATAGCATTCCATCGGTGTTTATATCGGTATAAATTATTGTTTTGGCACCAAGCTCTTCCATCCTTTTGGCAAATTCAATGGCAGTAAAGCTGCTGGTCTTAGCCCAGCCCTCTATAGCAACAAATCCGTCTTTTGCATCAATTCCTATTACAATATTATTATCAAATGTACTTAATGCTTTTTTAACCAACTCCTGATTATTTACTGCCGAAGTCCCGAGAATAAGCCTCTGGATACCTTTGCAAATAAGGATTTCTATCATTTCTATAGAACGGATTCCGCCGCCCAATTGCACCGGAATGCCCAAATTAACCGCCATTCTGCTTATTACAGGGGTATTAACAGGTTCACCGACTCTAGCCCCATCCAAATCTACCACATGCAGGTATTCAGCTCCAAGCTTCTCCCATTTTAATGCCATCTCCACAGGGTCATCTGCATATACGGTTACATCGCTGAATTTTCCCTGCACCAGTCTAACACATTTTCCGTCTTTAACATCAATAGCCGGATATATCTTCATTTGGATTCCTCCCAAAACTTTAATATCTCAAACCGTTAAATCTGTTTGAGCAGTCTTTTGCTATAAAAGCTCCTTGAAATTTTTTAAAATCGTCAAACCAACTTCACCGCTCTTTTCGGGATGAAACTGGGTGGCAAAAACATTACCGCTGCCAACTGCAACATCAAACTCTATTCCGTAATTTGTTGTCGCCTTTACTATATCTTTATTTTCCGAATCCAGATAATATGAATGTACAAAGTAAACATACGGGTTATCGGGCAAGCCTTTGAATAAGGGGCAATCCTTTGAAGTCTTAAGTTTATTCCAACCCATATGGGGAACCTTAAGGTTCATATCCAGCGGAAGCTGTTTAATGGTACCTTTGAACACCCCCAACCCCGGTACATTTCCGCCTTCTTCGCTGTAATCAAAAAGAAGCTGCATACCGAGGCAAATACCCAAAAATGGCCTATTGTCCGCTATAACACTTTTGACCACATCAATCATTCCTGCTTTTTCAAGATTATCCATAGCATCGGAGTAAGCACCAACTCCTGGTAAAACAACCCCATCAGCTTTCAATACAAATTCAGGATCCGAAGATATCACAGCCTCACATCCGATATAAGCAAAGGCTTTTTCAACACTTCTTAAATTTCCTACACCATAATCAATTATCGCGATCAAAAAATATCACTCCTAAACAAGCTTCTTGCCGGTAATGCGTTCATATGCCTCAATATACTTAGCTTCTGTCTTTTTAACAACATCATCAGGCAGTACCGGTGCAGGAGGCTGCTTGTTCCAATTGGATGCTTCAAGATATTCTCTCAGATACTGCTTATCGAAGCTCTTCTGAGGTCTTCCCGCTTCATATTCATCCATAGCCCAGAACCTTGATGAGTCAGGTGTAAACATTTCATCACCTACAACAAGCTTACCGTCCAATATACCGAACTCGAATTTTGTATCCGCAAGTATTAATCCTCTGCTTTCAGCATGCTTGCTTGCTTTCATATAAAGTGCCAAGCTTATATCCCTAAGCTTGTTGGCAAGCTCACTTCCTATGGTATTCTCAAGAACCTCGAAGCTGACATTCTCATCATGTCCTTCTACTGCCTTGGTTGATGGCGTAAATATAGGCTCAGGAAGCTTTTCTGCCTGCTTTAAGCCTGCTGGAAGCTTAATTCCGCATATTGTTCCTGTCTTCTGATAATCTTTAAGCCCGGATCCCTCAAGGTACCCTCTTACGATACACTCAGCCTCAACCATTTTTATCTTTTTAACAAGCATTGATCTTCCCTGAAGCTCCTCTTTAAACTGAGAAAATTCGTCAGGATACTGGCTTACATCAGTGGTAATAACATGGTTGTCTATTATATCCTTTGTGTAATCAAACCAGAACTCCGATATGCTGTTTAAAACCTTCCCCTTATTTGGAATAAGGTTAGGAAAAACAACATCAAAAGCTGAAATTCTATCTGTTACAATTATTAAAAGCTTGTCCCCAAGGTCGTACACATTTCTGACCTTTCCTTTTATATAAAGCGGACGTTTTATAAAATCGGTATCATTAATTAACATTTCTGTATCCTCCTTAAATTTCCAAAACCATTTATTATATTGTCCCTTTAGTTGACATAACACCTTCGATTCTATCGTCAATTCTGGCAGCCTCATCCAAAGCCCTGCCGAAAGCCTTAAAAATAGCTTCAATAATGTGATGGCTATTAGAACCGTATAACAGCTTCACATGCAGGTTCATTCCCGCATTTACAGATACCGCTCTAAAAAACTCCTCCACCATTTGAGTATCCATATCTCCGACTTTCTCAGAACCGTATTGAGCATCAAACACCAGGTATGGCCTTCCTCCAAGGTCCAATACCACCATGGCCAATGCCTCATCCATTGGAACATAGGACATTCCGTAACGCTTTATTGACTTTTTATCACCTAAAGCCTTTGATATTGCCTGTCCCAAAACAATGCCCACATCCTCAACGGTATGATGGCAATCAACATGCAAGTCTCCAACTGCCTTCAATTCCATATCAAAAAGGCCGTGCTTGGTAAATAGATTAAGCATATGGTCAAAAAAACCTATCCCGGTTTCTATCTTTCCTTCACCTTTACCGTCAATATTAATGCTTAATGAAATATCAGTTTCAAGTGTCTTCCTGTTAATTTGTGCTTTTCTATTCACCGGTAACCACCTCATATAGCTGTATTAAGGCCTGCCAAATTAATCATTTCTTCTCAATCTGCTGCAATACTTGATTGATTTTTACTACATTGGCCCAATTTATTATAACAGATTAAATAATGATAATACTATATAATTCCTATAAAAAATTTGACTTTTAAAAACTTTTTTATTTTAAAAAGATTTCCGAATTCTCATTTTTCTTTTCTAAAACTCCAGCATTTTCACAACCCTAACAAACTCTTCCATCTCACTGTCGGTGCCTATAGTTACCCTGAGGAAATTATCAATCCTGGGTTTCTTAAAGAATCTCACCAAAATACCGTTTTCCCTCAAGTGGTTAAATAAAACTTCTGCATTTATTTTGCTGTGGCTTATAAACAAAAAATTGGCCTTTGATTCCAATACATAAAAACCCAATTCTTTAAGCTTTATGGCAACCCATTCTCTTGTATTTATGATTTTATTAACTGTTTCACGAAAATACTCCTCATCCCTTATTGCCTCTACTGCCCCTGCTAAAGCAAGACGGTCAACGGGGTATGAATTGAATGAATTCTTTATGCGGATGATACCGTCAATAAGCTCCTTGCTTCCCATTACAAGGCCAAGCCTTAAGCCTGCAAGGCATCTTGATTTGGACATGGTCTGGATAACAAGAAGATTATTATAATCCTTTATGAGCTTGACTGCCGATTCTCCGCCAAAATCAATATATGCTTCATCAATTATAACTACGCTGTCTTTATTATATTCAACAATGCTTCTAATCTCATCAAGCCCCATATATTTAGCTGTGGGTGCTTTGGGATTGGATATTATTATCCCTCCGTTTTCCCTTAAAAAATCGTTAACCGGCACATTGAATTCATCATCTAGGGGAACGGTCTCATAATCGAGATTGTACAGCTTGCAGTAAACAGGATAAAATGAATAGGTAATATCGGGAAAAATTATTTTTTTACCGGGTTCAAAAAAAGCCTGGAATGAAAATGCAAGAAGTTCGTCCGAACCGTTGCCTGCGTATACCTCTTCCCTTGAAAGACCATAATATTTAGCAACCGTATCCCTTAATTCATGAAACTCTGGGTCGGGATACAGCCTCAAATCACCGTTTGCCGCCTTCTTAATGGCTTCTAACACCCTTGGTGAAGGAGGATACGGATTCTCATTGGTATTAAGCTTTATATATTTTTTATCCTTAGGCTGCTCTCCAGGAACATAAGGAACCAGGTTCCTTACAATGGTACTCCAAAATTTACTCATCGGAAGCACTCTCCTTTTCAAATCTTACACGTATGGCATTTGCATGTGCCGACAAACCTTCCGACTCCGCAAAAAGTATAACATCATCCTTTACTTTTGAGAGAGCCTTCCTTGAATAGGATATCAAACTGGTCTTTTTAATGAATTCACCTACATTTAAGGGTGAGAAAAACCTGGCTGTACCGCTTGTAGGCAAAACATGGTTAGGCCCTGCAAAATAATCTCCAAGAGGCTCGGAGGCATAGTTTCCAAGGAAAATCGCTCCCGCATTCTTTATCTCCCCAATCATTCCAAAAGGTTCTTCCACGCATATCTCAAGATGCTCCGGAGCTACTTTGTTAACCAGTTCAACAGCCTTTTCCATATCATTAACTATTACAATTGCACCATAATCGTCAATGGACTTATTTATTATTTCTTTTCTGCCAAGGTATGCAGTCTGCCTTTCAACCTCGTTTTTGACTTCATAAGCAAGCTTTTCCGAATCGGTAACTAAAATAGAAGCAGCAAGCACATCATGCTCAGCTTGTGACAAAAGGTCCGCTGCCACAAATTTGGCATTGGCAGTCTTATCTGCAACAACCATTATTTCACTGGGGCCTGCAAACATATCAATGTCACAATACCCATATACCAACCTCTTTGCTGTATTTACATATATATTTCCAGGTCCCGTAACCTTGTCAACCTTTGGAATGCTCTCAGTACCGAAAGCTAAAGCAGCTATGGCCTGAGCACCTCCCATTTTATATATCTCATCTGCACCTGCTTCATTTGCAGCAACCAATATAGCGGGATTTATTTTTCCATCCCTGCCGGGAGGAGTAGCCATCACTATCTTTTCTACTCCTGCAACCTTTGCAGGTATCACATTCATCAAAACCGATGAAGGAAGCGGTGCAGTCCCTCCAGGCACATAAACTCCCACAATTCCCAACGGCCTTAATATCTGTCCAAGTATAACCCCATCCTTTTCCGTGGAAAACCAGGACTTCTTCTTTTGCTTTACATGATACTCTTCTATATTCGCTTTAGCCCTTCTGATAACCCCAATAAGCTCGTTATCCACGCTTTTATAGGCATCATCAAGCTCCTCCTTTGTTACCCTGATGTTTTTAGCTGTCAAATCAACCTTATCAAACATTTTTGTATATTCAAAAACAGCAGCATCTCCCCTGCTTTTTACATTAGATACAATTTCTTCAACCCGCTGCAATACAACACTTTCGTCCAATTGGCTTCTATCTAAAAGCTTTTTCAACAAATCCTTATCATCTTCTTTTCTTGAATCGATAATTCTTATCAACGTACTCACCTCTTTTCAAGCTGGTTGCTTATTCCATCAATTATTTTGTTTATTCTTTCACTTTCCATTTTCATACTCACCCTGTTTACAACCATTCTGGCACTGATATCGGCTATGGTATCTAACACTACCAGACCGTTCTCCTTCAAAGTCCTTCCGCTTTCCACCAGGTCCACTATTACCTCGGAAAGTCCCACTAACGGAGCCAATTCCACAGAGCCGTTAAGCTTTATTACCTCTATGGATTCTTTTCTCTTATGCTCAAAATATTCTCTTGCAATTCTCGGATATTTTGTTGCAACCCTCTTATTGTTAAGCTCATCCAACTTCCCCTGCAGCTCTGCAGGCCCGGCTACAACCATTTTGCATGCTGCAAATCCAAGATTTAAAACCTCATATAAGTGTCGTCCTTCCTCCATAAGAGTGTCTTTTCCTACAATGCCTAAATCCGCCGCTCCATATTCAACATATGTAGGAACATCGCTGGGTTTTGCAAGAAAAAACTTTATCTTATTTTTTTCATCACATAATATAAGCTTCCTCGAAGAACCTTTGAGCTCTGAACAATCAATCCCTATCTTTTCAAAAAGTTCAATGGATAACTCGGTAAGCCTCCCTTTCGAAAGTGCTATAGTCAAGTATCTCATAATAAAACCATCCCTTCACCATATCTTTTTAATAGACTAATATTTCTTAATTTCACAATGATTGTTAAGGCATTTCTCAGTTATTCTTTATGAGCTCTGCAAAAGTAACATTTGAAACTTCTCCATTCTCCAAATTGTGAATTTCTATGTTTTCGTCATCCTTAATAACAATAATACCACCAATTTGTTTGCTTGCAGCATAATCTTTCAGTTTCTCCACAGTCTGGCATGTTACATCAATTTCAACAACAAGCCCCTGCCTTCTAAGCTCCTGAGCTACTTTAAATGCTGCCTTTCTTCCTTCTTCCATATAGCACACCAATGTATCCGCCTTAGGCTTCTCGGTCTCAATCTTTTGCCTGTCAAGAGCCATCATAATCATATTTACGCCAAGAGAAAAACCTACCGCAGGTGTGTTCTTCCCGAACTTACCTACCAGACTGTCATACCTTCCGCCGCTTAAGATAGGAAATCCTGCTCCGTATGTAAAACCTCTGAATATAATTCCTGTGTAGTAATTAAGGCTTCTAACCATTCCCAAATCAACGGAAACATATTTGCTGTAACCGTAGTCATCAAGGATTTGGAGAACCTTTCTCAAATTATTAAGTGCATTTAAAGACCTCTTGTTCAATGTAATCTTCTCAACTTTTTCAATAACATCAATTGATCCGAACAATCTTGGCAGGCTGAATATAAGCTCTTTTAACTCCTCTTTTATATCCTGACCCTTAACCAGCTCTTCTACACCAAGAAAATCCTTTCTGTCTATGAGCACCCTCATTTGCTCAATGTCATTATCGGGTATCCCTGCTTCTTCCATCAACCCTTTAAAAAACTCCACCTGACCAATATCTATCTGGAAGCTCTCAAGTCCCATAGCCTTAACAGCAGTTATAGCAGTTGCAATAACCTCCGCATCAGCTTCAGGTGTATTTACACCTACCAACTCAATGCCTGCCTGGGTAAACTCCTTTTGTTTGCCTCCCCCAAGCTCCTTATAATTAAATGTATTTCCTATATATGAATACCTTACAGGTGATGAAATATCCTTATGCTTTGTAGCAGATATCCTTGCAACGGGTATGGTCATTTCAGGCCTTAAGACAAGAATCCTTCCCTGCTGGTCAAAAAATTTAAACATATTTTCCTGAGGAGTCATGTCCGAATCCTCGGAAAACACGTCATAAAACTCAAATGTAGGAGTTTCTATCTCTTGATATCCCGAACTTCTGAATATGCTTCTAAGCTTTCCTTCAATATTTCTTTTAAGATAGCATTCATTAAAAAGTATGTCCTGTACCCCTTCCGGAGTGTAAATCTTCCATTTACGCATATTATCGCCCTCACTTTAACACTTTAATTCGCTAAAGTACTAAATTAACGAATTAATGAAATTATAATCTGTAAACACTCACTTGTCAATATAAAACCAATTATTATTTTATTTTCTATTCGAAAGAATGGTATAATAAGTTTACAATGAATTAGGAATTATTTGAAATATTACAACAGTTAACATAAATAAAAGCAATTAGACATATAAATTATTTAAAAATTCAAGGAGTTTTTAGCATGAGTTTTAAGGCTGTTATTTTCGATCTTGACGGTACGTTGCTTGATACAATAAAAGATATTGCACAATCCATGAATTATGCATTGCAAAAAAACAGACTTCACGTTTATACAATAGAAGAGTACAAATACCTTGTGGGAGAGGGCGTATACAACCTAGCAAAAAAAGCTCTCCCTGAACATCTTCAGAACGAGGAAACAATAAACCTCATTGTGGCTCAGATGAAGGAACATTATGAAAAGCATTGGGCAGACAACACAGTTCTCTATGAAGGCATTCCCGAACTGTTGGATTATCTGACTTCAAAAGGATATAAGATGTCCATCTTATCAAATAAACCTCACGCATTCACAAAAAAAATAGCCCATAAACTGCTGGACAAATGGCATTTTGATGTTATATTCGGAGAACGAAAGCCTATACCCGTTAAGCCCGATCCTACCGGTGCTCTGGAAATAGCTTCGATTATGAAAATAGAACCCCGGGACTTTTTATACCTAGGCGATTCATCTGTTGATATGTATACAGCAAATAATGCCGGTATGTTTGCAGTTGGTGTAACATGGGGATTTAGAAAAAAAGACGAACTGTTAAACAGCGGTGCTAAGCTGATAATAGATTATCCCATGGAAATATGCACCAGGCTTGATTAAAGGAACACATAATCAATTTAATCATACTTTCGCCTTCATTATGGAAGAAAAAACCTCTACAATCTCCGGATCAAATTGCTCTCCGGCACATTTTTGAAGCTCTTCCAAAGCCTCATCTGTGCTCTTGGCACCGCAATACGGACGCTCTGAAATCATTGCGTCGTATGAATCTGCAATGCAGAGAATTCTTGCCCCCAAGCTGATTTGATTGCCGTACAATCCTGAGGGATATCCGGTTCCATTGTATTTCTCATGATGATGCTTTACAAAGTCCACCAATTGATCTATATCTGCCAATGACTCTAAAATATTCGCACTATATACAGGATGCATTTTAACAAGCTCAAACTCCTCGCAAGTCAAGCTGCCGGCTTTGTTCAATACATCCTTTGGAATCTCTATTTTTCCTATATCATGTAGGAGCCCTGCATATTGCAAAATGGAGATTTCATTAAGGCTCAAGTTTAATGCTTCACCAAGCATAACAGCATATGTAGAAACCCTTTCCGAGTGTCCAAGGGTGTAAGTATCCTTTGCAGAAATGGTACTTAAAAGTGTCTTGAACACACCGATTAGGTGCTGATGGTCTTTGCTTATTCCTTTTCTTATCCTTGAAATAACATCCTGATAAAAATGTATCTTATTTTTACCAAGGTTCTTGGAATGATAAAGTGCCATATCCGCTTGATTCATAAGTTCATCCTTGTTTTTGGCCAATTCGGGATATTGAGATATTCCCATAGATAAAGATATCTGACTTCCAATACCATCGGAATAGCAAAAATGTCTTTGCAACTCGAATTCATTTCTAATGTTATCGGCTACCCGGGTAGTATTAAACTGGTCCGAATCAGGTAAAAGCACTGAAAACTCATCCCCGCCATACCTAAAAACCAAATTCTCTGTTCCGGCAGCAAACTTTATTAACGAAGCCGTTGATTTCAACACTTCGTCTCCCTTGTCATGTCCATATATATCATTGTATTTTTTAAAGTTGTCAACATCAATCAATATTAATCCCAAACTTGTTTTCTTCTTTTTGCATTTTTCCAATTCATTTATAATGCTCGTATTAAAATACCTTTGATTATATACGCCTGTTAATTCATCAGTAATTGCAAGCCTTTTGAGGTCCCTTTTCTGCATCTCCTGCTTATTTGACAAAAGAGCCACAATTAGCATCGATATAATAGTTAATGTTTTTGACAGAACACCTGCCATTAGACTCATATTAGGTTCAATTAATAACCTTCCGATAATATAAGCAGCCTGATACATCTCAAGTAACATAATTATTGTAAAACCGAACAATCTAAACCTATATGCCATATAAAGAGCTAAAAAACCTTGAATTTGACCGAATATGCTAAATAACTCATCAGGAACCATATCCCGTGTGAAAAAAAACATAAATGTTAAGTAATACAACAAAACTATGCAAAACTCTATAATTTTAAATATGTTACCAAAATATTCATTACCAATATGTTTAAAAAAATTTATAAGTCTATCAATTTTATGCATATATGCACTCCCAGCATTAAACAATAAAAATATTGATTTTTAAAAATGCTCTTTATCAATATTAACACTTTCAAGTAATTTCCGGTAGCTTTTTTTGTAATATTTTTTGATATTTTTATATAATTATTTTTTATATCAAGATACAATTAAATAAAATTTTGGCACAAAAAAAGCCTTTATGTTTTGTCATAAGGCATACAAAATCGCATCAATTTCAATTTTCTCATATACAAGCTTATTGATAAGCCGGAGCCAATATATGCCTCCGGCTTTTGGAGGACATCGATCTAAAACTAACTTTCATTCAGATCGCTGTTAAGACTTGCTGCTCTAGTCAATGCTGCACAGGCAAATCCTAAAACCCCCCCTATCAATAAACCTCCAAAAAACATGTGAACGATCACCCTTTCAAGAAAAATTAATATATTAGCGATTTCCTTTAATATTAAAACAGTTACTTTTAACTGAAATTAATAATAAGGCAGCAGATATAAAATCGCTTTATGCCCGGGTATATCTTGCCTTCTTGCATTATGATTTTTCGATAAAATCATAATGCAATTATGCTAAGACTACTGCTGCTAACGGGCTTTTTACCTCAATTTATTTTTATTTTAATTTTTTATACTAAATTTAATATTACTTACTAATATATATTCAATTTAATAATACATAAATATAACAAATATGTATCCTAATGTAATTTATTTTTTCAACCTCATTATAACATTATTAATTTCTGATATCTAGTCTATTTATATCATATTTTGGTTTATTATGGCTAATTAGTTATGTCTTCCTTTGCAATACACAAAAATACTATCTATTTCAAAACTGATTTGCAATAATTCAAAATGTATCTTGTAAACATGCAATAAGAGGCTGCCGCAAAATGCATTCAACCACACTTTGAAACAGCCTCTTTTTATGTTAGATACGATATTAATCTTACATTTAGCTGAAGATAAATGTAAAAGATTAATATCGTATTTGATTTTAATTGCATTAATTTCGATAATTCACTATTAACTTTTAATTCTGAAGATAATTATATGCAAGTACAATGGCTTCTGCTCTGGTCAGAGACTTCTTAGGATAAAAGTAACCGTTTGAACCCTTAACGATATTAAGTCCGTCTGCAATTACAATATATCCTATAAGGTTTTCGTCAATTTCGTCCTTATCCTTGTAATTACAGTTATAAATGCCTTTTAAATCTGCAACTTTGTCATATTTTAACATCCTGATAAGAAATTTGACGCTGTCCTCTCTGGTAACCTCTGAATCGGGTGCTTTCTCTGATTCCTTCACAATTCCTTCCCTGATCATGAACTTATAAATCTCTTCAATCTGCTTATCGTCTTTTTGAGAAAGCATATTAACACCATACCCGAAATTTATAATAGCTGATAAAAGCTTCATAAAATCCTTTTGTTTTATCTTGCTGTCAGGCTTAAACTCACTTTCATCAAATGCAATACCATAATCGGCAAGTATTTTTATATATTTTTCAGCATAATGCCCTTTAATGTCATTATATTCATATTGATTCGGTTCTTTGTAAGGCTTACCGTCATATCCAAGCAATTCTCCCGTATTGGCATCAAACGTTGAAGGCTTATTATAATCCAAAGCATATACAAGCTTTATTTCATATTCATCATTACCCAGCTCGGGAAATTTCATCAAGTATTCCTGAGGATAGGTTTCTTTGTATTGAAGCTTCAATCCAACATCACTAAAAAGCTTTGTGTATATTTTGTCTATTGGCATCACATTGTCCAAAGACGGAAACTCTACGTTATCCCAAGTCATGTTGAAGCTTACTACTTTTCCTATAACAGCATCAAACCTGACAGATATATAGTTGGACGGAAATTTTACATCATTTACTTTTCTTACATAGTTAAAATTAAAGTCAATTTGATCGCCTTCCAATAAAGCTATTTTCTCGTTTCTATTGTCCTGATCATAAAACTCAAAAGACTTAAGCTTATCAGGTAAAATTTCCTTGAGGAATTTCTCCGCTGCTGCCTTTGCTGTTTCCCTGTCATATTTCGCCTTATCATCATCCCTATTGGGGGAATATGTCCAGAAATCTCTTAACTCTCCAGTATTACCGTCAATACTTACATTTACATATTCCTGATAGTTCTTATCTTTAGCTTCTTTTACAAAATTCATTCTCCATATCAATGTTTCATTATCCCTATAATCCTTACCAATGGATGCTTCAGTTAACTTGAATTCGTCGGTTATACCTAAAACTTTAATGAATCTTAGTTTTTTCTCTGCTGCTTCTTTTGATATAACCTTTGAAACACTCTCAATTGCTTTCTCTTCTTCAGGAGTAAGTGAAATTTGATCCATTGCAATATTTTGTTTAAAGCCTCCTGCCGAAGTAAAGCTCACTTCGAGGCCTCCATAATAAGGTGTATTATCAAGTAATATATCCACCTTTTCACCTGTTATTGCATCTATGTAAGAAAGTGGTACTTTAGGCGAATATACCGGATACACTTTATTTTTGCCATCCTCTGTAATGAGGTTATAGTATAGCTCAATTCCCAGCTTGTCAATATAAGCCTTTTGTGCTTCATCTTTAGAAATCAGCTTATCAGCAGATGGGAAAACTCCATCATCGGACCATACTGCATTATATGAAGTAACTTCACCGGTATCTGAGTTTACAGACACATTTATGTAATTACCCGGGAATACTATGCCATTTACTATTCTTGTATAACTAAAGCTATATGTATTATCCATTAAATTATTTCTATTGTTCTCTAAATACTTCACATTGGAAAAATACTCGGAAGCAACCTTCCTTACAAATGCATCCGCTTTTGCCTTTGCATCCTGCTTGCTTAACTTTGGAAGCTTTCTGGTTCCTTGTACAAATATTGGCTTGCTATTGTAGTAACTTATAAAGTTGCCCTTTTCATCTACAGTAACACCTATTACACTATCACCTTCTTTAGTACTCCAGTCCATGGACCACACCTTTTTATTTACCTCAGTTCCATTTCTAAAGTTAAAAACCTTATAATCAGCCGGAATATCGATTTTGCTCTTTACCAGCTTAACCGCATTCTCCAAATCTTTGTCGGTACCGGCAAATGCATTCACATAAAATAATGCCGATAGAACCATAATCAATGATAGCAATATTGATATTTTTCTTTTCACTTTGATACACCCTTTCCTAATCTTTTTTTATATTAGACTTAATTTTTATGATATTAGTTCCATTTTGGAGAAAAATTTTTATTGGGTTAGTATCTTTGCATATTAAAGTAATAATTGGAGCTATATGACTTAATAATATTTTTATAATACCATCATACAAACTTTGACTTATAAATATAATTTATGCTAAAATATGCAATTAAAAACATACGTAGTTAACAATTCTTGTTGAATTGTTTTAAAATAAGTACTGTTCAATAAAAAAGTATACTGCAATTAAAGTATTGATATTCATTCTTATACAGGGAGTCCAGTGGTAAAAAGTCAAGAGGTGATTGGAAAAAATTTTTGAAAATTT
>DAOOVO010000015.1:0-54951 GCA_035370245.1 Pseudobacteroides sp. | reverse complement strand
ATTATATCAGCTTTGTAATTGTTATACTATGTGATGATGTAATTGACGCTTACAATGTACAATTTACCATATACCACATAAATTATGATTAATGTTGCACCAAAAATTTTCATAATTATTCTGTGGAAAATAATGAAAATATTGCAAAACATGATATAATAACTTTGAACTTATAATAAGAATGTTAGCAATATCTATTTATATTGCTGTATAGAGGAGGAATGAGAATGAAGAAGAGTTCACCTTTTTTACTTATTGTTGCTATATTGATATCATTAGTACCGCAAACTTCAGGTACATCAGTAAATGCTGAGACCGGACAAACACTTTTTATTAATGAAGTAATGGCTTCTAACACTGATACTATAAGGGATGGTGATGTTGAGGATCCCAAAAACGGAAAAGATGGAGGAGCATATTCTGATTGGATAGAAATTTACAATTTCGGTACAGAGCCGATTGATTTGACAGGATATATTCTTTCCGACTCATCCGCTGACTGGATATTTCCAAGGGGTACTGTACCTGCAAAAGGTTATCTTATTGTTTGGGCATCCGACAAAAATAAAATCGCGAAGGATGGGCAATTACATGCCAATTTTAAAATAAGTGCATCAGGAGAGAATATAACATTAAAAAGGCCTGACGGTACTATTATAGACAGCGTAGATATTGTGGCTTTAGACGATGACCAGTCTTATGGTCGAAAATATGACGGCGATCCTGCGTGGGTTATATTTTCCCAATCTACTCCCAATAAACCTAATATTTATTCATCTTCCTTAGAAGTTATTAAGGAACCTCTTTTTTCACACAATGGAGGATTCTATGATAAAGCATTTGACCTTAAGCTTTCAACAGATCAGGAAGGAGTTAAAATATACTATACATTAGATGGCTCTGATCCTGTTCCAGGAGCTGATGGAACTTATTTATATGAAAACGGAATAAGAGTCAAAAGTAGGGTTGGAGAGCCAAATGTTCTATCAATGATTTCAAATATAGCGAATGAACCTTCATTTCCATTTATAGAACCTAAAGGAGAGGTTTTTAAATGTACTACTATAAAGGCAGTGTCTATAAGAGATGGTGGAGGAAAAAGCAAAATCATTACCCATTCATATTTTGTCGATCCTAACATGAAGGATAGATATGACTTACCGGTAATATCCCTTGTTACCGATAGATCTAATCTTTTCGATGATACAAAAGGAATCTATGTAAATGGTAACTATGAAAAAAGAGGTGACAAATGGGAAAGACCTGTCCATGTTGAGTTTTTTGAAAAGGATGGCACTCTTGCTTTTTCTCACAGCAGTGGTATGAGGATAAATGGCGGCTATACTCGTAAGTTACCTCATAAGTCCTTTAGATTATATGCAGATCATGGATATGATAGTACAAATAAATTTAATTATGATGTTTTTCCGGAATTAAAAAAGAAGTCGAATGGGAAAAAGTTAGACAGCTTTAAACGTCTAATATTAAGAAGTGGATGTAGTGATATTGGTAAGACAGGGCTTATGTTTAGAGATGCAATGCTGCAGAGCCTTGTTTCTCACCTTAGCATTGATACGCAGGCCTACAGGCCTTCAGTAGTTTTTTTGGACGGAGAGTTTTGGGGGATATACTACATTCGAGAACGCTATGATGATGAATACTTTGCATCGCATTACAATATAGACAAAGATAAAGTTGTAATGCTTGATGTTTTGGAAAATCCCGTTGTTGAAGAGGGGGAAAAAGAGGATAAAAAAGCTTATACAGAAGACGTAATTAATTATTTGAAAAGCCATTCAATACTGGATCAAGATACATATGATTATATAAAAACAAAAATTGATATAAAAAACTATATAGAATATAATGTGGCAGAAATGTTCTTTGGAAACTATGACTGGCCTGGAAACAACACGACTATATGGAGATACAGGACCGATGATGGAAAATACCATCCTGATGCACCATATGGACAGGATGGAAGATGGAGATGGGTATTAAGAGATTTGGATTGTGGTTTTGGTTTGTATAATAAAAGTGTCACATTTGATACACTGAATTTTGCCACAACAGATGTACCTGGACAAGAAATGTATGTATATGCAAATCAGCTATGGGCAACATTTCTTCTAAAAACATTACTTCAAAATCCGGAATTCAGAAATGAATTTATAAATTGTTTTGCTGATCAACTTAATACATCCTTTATACCTGAAAGGGTTAATCAAAGAATAGATGAGTATGCAGCTGCAATTGAAAAGGTAATGCCTGAAAACATCAATAGGTGGAATACCTTAGATATGGAAACGTGGAATAAAAATTTAAAGGATATTAAGTCCTATGCTGACAAAAGACCTTTTTATGTCAGAAATCATATCATAAATAAGTTTAAAGATTATGGAGTAACGGGTACTTCTGAAATTAAGCTTGAATCTGATCCAACTGCAGGTTATGTTAGAGTTAATTCTATTGATATAAAGTCAACTACTCCTGGAGTTACCAATCCATCAAATTGGTCCGGTATTTATTTTAAAGGAGTCCCTATAACATTAAAGGCATTTCCGGCTGAAGGATATAAGTTTGATCATTGGGAAGGTGTTACAGGTGTTGAATCAAACTCAGATACAATTACATTCATACCTTCAGAAAATATGAATATCAAAGCTGTTTTCACTCCGGAAATTAATACACCTGCACCACTTTCAGTGAGAGGGTATTTAGACTCCGTTAAATCGAATATGACAATATCTGGATTTCATAATGTGCGTGGATGGTTCTACAATTCAATCGGTGTGAAAAAAGTAGATATATTGGTTGATGATAAGGTTGTTGGAACTGCACAATATGGCTTATCAAGACCTGATGTTCCTTTAGTTTTCCCTGAAGTTGGAATGGACTCTGGTTTTAGCTACATGCTTGATACAACCAAACTTAGTGAAGGAAAGCACACTATTGAAGCGCGTGGAATTGGAAATAACGGAGTGGAGACAACCATACGAAAGTTATCTGTAATGGTATCGTCTAAAATTATTAAAGGCTACTTTGACTCACCAAAATCAAACGCTGAGATTTCAGGTAAGACTAATATGTCTGGTTGGTTTTACAATTCGGATGGTGTTGAAAGAGTTGAAGTATTGGTAGATGGTGTGTTTAACGGAGTTGCAGAATATGGCCGGCCAAGACCTGATGTTCCTATAGTGCATCCGTATGTCGATAACAATTCGGGTTACAGGTATACACTTGATACAACAAAACTAAGTCCTGGGGTACATACAATAACAGTTTGTGGAGTAGGAAAGGATGGAAGCAGGACAAATTATAACAGAGAAATAGTAGTAAAATAGTATATCAGCTCCTGAAAAAATAAAAGATGGTTCTTAATAAATGAGAATCATCTTTTATTTTATGAATTTATACTAGTGGCAGTTATAGCACGACAAGCAGCACTAAAGATTGACAGGTTAGTTTTAATTTCTACGGTACAGGGATTAAATAGATTGGAATGGTTTCAAACAACAGCGGTATAGCTGAGGTCATTCTTGACGGTAAATTAGAACGTACTGTTGATCTATATAATTCCCAATCTCTTTCACAGCAAATCATTTTTCAGAAACAGCATCTCGATAGGGGCAACCATTCTATACAAATCTACAACACAACATGGGGCAGAGAATATAGCCAAGGTTGCAGTAACAATTATACCAATTACAGCAATACTGCCGGAGATACAGCAAGTATTGCATTTTTTTGTAAAAGGGAGCATAAAAAAGAACATACTGTAAGTCATTAAGTATGCCCTTTCTCATATTACACTGCCAAAACTACTTTTTTTCTGGAGATGTGTTTCCTATATCCGGCAGCTTTATTTTCTTTTCAACAACGATGACCTTTCCATCCTTATCAATCACTTGTTCTCTGATTGTATATTCTTTTTCATTTAAATCCGGGATGATTATTTTGTCTTCTTCCATTCTTCATACCCCCCTGTAATTTTCTCGCCAATTTTCTTTGCTACATCTCTGGGTTCAGGATTATTTCTGTACTCAGACCATCCTTCAGCAACAAATTCCTTAATACTTGTAGCACTATAGCCTGATAGCTGATCCTTTATAGTGTCTTCATCTTTAAGCTTATTATACAATTCTACTATTTCAGGATCACTTGAGACTTTTAACATATCATCCAACTGGTGACCTAGCTCATGATCTACAGTAGCTTTGATTGAGTCACAACCTATCGGTTTCCATTGTGCTTTTACGTCTTTCTCTTTAACTTCTTTAAATTTGTCAAAATCACTTCCAAAATCATTATTAATTGTTATGCCGCCAAACTGACCGTGATTCATTGACTGTGCTATTGTATTTGGGCTTATTTCCAGTTTGGACATATATTCATCTACTTTTTTCTGTACATGAGGCTCGAGATCAGCCCAAGTTAAGTTGGGATTGGCTTTAATATAGGCATCTTTTAAACTGCTTTCCAAAGACTCTCGTATAAAATTATTACGTTCTTGAGCAGAGCCTATAAAATGCAAGTTGTCTCTAAGCTCAGGAAACTGTTTTATCGTTTCTGAAATAGATTTATTCAACTCATCAGCTACCTTTGGATCAAGACCATTATAGTTAACTTTATCAGCGAGATTGTTTTTTATTGCAAAATCCTCTACATCTTTAATGGTCTTTTCTAATTTTACAGGCTTGCTTGGACTGTCTTTTGCAGCATTATTTGGAGTTTTATTTTCAATGTTTTTATCAGTGTCATTATTCAAAGTACTTTGAGAAATAGTTTCCTCACTAGATATACTGGGAACATCACTATTTGCTACACTTTGACTTTTTTGAATTTCAGAGCTTGTACATTGGACTATATTTCCAATGGCTTGTTTAATGTATAATTCAAATGATCCAACACTAGTGCTATTTGAATAGCTTTCTTCATATTTTATTACAAAAGCATTATCGAAAACAATTTTTCTGATAAGAACCTCTTCTTTAAATTCTTCAACAATTACTTCCCTATAGGCATTTGGATCATCTGCATTCAATAAAGCCCATTGATATAAAGCTGCAGTACTTTCATCAGAACCTACTATTCCTGTTATGCATATATAATTATCAACATTAGTATAATTGACATAATCATCTGGAGGGTCTGCCCTACACACGACAGATTCAATACATTTTTCTAATTTAATGCCCCCTGATATTGTTATTTTAAAAGACATGTGCCCCTCCATTTTGTCTAATTTTCTATTATATAAATTGTATAACAAAACATATAAGCTTTCAATATCGTTTGTAAAATATATATGACAATAGTGTCAATAAGTACTTTGTATTGTTATTTAAGGCAAATATTGATATATTTATCAAGACTTTAAAATATTGATTAGGAGGTCTATGTATGAGGGGATTTGAAAATTTAGTTGGTACTGTAAATAACTGACACATTGCTATCGATTTTGATGAACAGGTATTGGAATATGTAAGTTGTGAAGGTTTGGATACATGAATATTACTTCTTCTGGAACATTTGCCAATATTATATTTAAAATTAAAGCTGATGCTAAAGAAGTTGTTTCACCTATAGAAGTGGTATTGATTGGTGCATTTTCAGGGAGGTCGCCTAAGTCCACTTCGCTGGATCGTATAAAAATCCAAGCCTAATCACAAGCTTACCATAGGAGCAATTAAAAGATAATTTGTAAGGAAAATAATGCAATTATATTTATGGTATATTATAATATAAAATAAAGGTTTTGATTATTAAACCTTTATTTTTTTATTTTTGAAGATATGGAAGGGTTTGGTATATGTTTTATACTTTTAATTCATATTTAAAGCAATTTATTCGTAAGGGTATTACATATAATAGAATTTTAAAAGAACTCAATAAAACTGAGTTTTATACAATGGAAGAGATTGAGAAATACAATAATATTAAATTAAGAAAAATTATAGAGCATTGTTATAAATATGTTCCTTACTATAGAGAGATGTTTGACAAGCTCAATCTTAAGCCTGGTGATATTACCCAAAAATCTGATTTGGAGAAATTGCCGTTTTTGGATAAGTTCATTGTAAGAGACAACCTTGATAAGTTGCTTTCTAAAAGATTAAAGGACAGAGTTTTTGTTAAAAAAGCAAGGACCGGAGGAAGTACCGGTATGCCGTTATCCTTGTACCGCGATTATTTTTCCATCAATTTTGAAAATGCTTCCTTATGGAGGAATTGGCTGCATGCAGGGGATCATTCATTGAAAAGAGTTACTTTAAGAGGTGAAAATATTGTTCCTCTAGATTGTAAGACACCGCCTTTTTGGAAGTATTCGCCTGCAACCAAAGAGCTTAAAATGTCTTCTTACCATTTAAATGATGAGACTGCAGAGCTATATGTTGACAGAATAATTGAGTTTGCTCCTGAGATCATTTATGCATACCCTTCAATAGTTTATCAGATGGCATTGTATTTTGAAAAATTTAACAAAACCCATAAGTTGACAGCAGTGTTTACCTCATCTGAGACTCTGGGAATCAAACAGAAAAAGCTAATTGAGCGGGTTTTCGATTGCAGGGTTTTTGATTGGTACGGGCAGGCAGAAAGAGTTTCGGCAATAGCTCACTGTGAAGAGGGAACATATCACATAGTAGAAGATTATTCAATCACTGAGCTGATTCCGACCGAGTATGGTTTGGAAGTAGTTGGAACTAGCCTTAATAACTATTTAATGCCTCTTATCAGATATAGAACAGGCGATATAATTGAATTATCATCAGAAAAGTGCAGTTGTGAAAGAGCATTTAGAACAGTTGAGAGAATAAGAGGAAGAAGCGGCAATTATGTGGTTACGCCGGAAGGTATCAAGATTCCTTTGATTATACTTTCCTTTGTTACCGATTATTCAAATAATATTGATGAAACACAATTCATACAAAGGAAAAAGGGAGAGTTGATAGTAAGAATTGTAAAAAATAACAATTTTACAGAATCTGATCTCAAAGATGTGATTCAGTTATGTAAAAAATACACTTCAGATACCATGAAAGTTGATGTGGAGATAGTTAAGGAAATACCGAGAGGTCCGAATGGAAAGTATGTCATGCTCATAAACACTATTGACTCAAATGAAATTTAGTATATTTTACATTTTTGTAATATACTTTATTGAAAAACTTGCATAATATAAACTACATTAAATACATTTTAATTTAGTATAATTTTGTTTGACTGAATTTTATATATTTGTTAAAATTCGCTTAAATATACTGTAAATGAAAAATTAACTATCAGGGGTGAGTGTGTTTATGAAAAGGATTGTGGCAGTTGTGTTGTCAATGTTTGTGATATTTCAATTTACATTGGCAGGTAATGTGTTTGTATTAGCTGCATCACCTGTGCTTTCAGAAGCAGCTGTACAGCCAAATGGGTATCTTGAGTTTGAATTTGATGCAGAAACGGGAATGATTACTGCTTATAACGGTTCTAATGTGTTTGTTGATATACCAGATGAAATAAAAGGTATAAAAGTGACCGGTATCGGAGCTAATGTATTCAAAGATAGGAATATCGTCATTGTAACGATTCCGGATAGTGTTACAGTGATAAGAGAGAAGGCTTTCAGCGGTTGTACCCAACTATCCGATGTATATCTTCCAAATGGACTGACCTATCTTGGAGATGAAGCGTTTTTAGGTTGCAGTGCTTTAAAAAGCATTACAATTCCTGAAGGAGTAACATGCATATTTGACGGTACATTCAAAAATTGCACCGGGTTAACCCAATTGACAATTCCAAAAGGTATAACATATATAGGTTCTTTTGCATTTAGCGGTTGTACAGGACTAAAAAGCCTGGTATTCGAAGGAACACCTTATTTGTCCGATCATGCATTCTGTGGCTGCAGGGGACTAACAAACATAGTATTTGCAGAAGGGGAAACCAAAATAGGTTATTGTGCATTCAATAATTGTACCAGTCTTACCGAAATAGTAATTCCAAAAGGTTTATCAACTCTGGGTGATTGTGCGTTTATGGGATGCACTCAATTAAGAAATGCTATTTTTTTGGGAGACCAACCTTATGTTCGTAATGATGTTTTTAAAAATACAAACAGCGATTTCAAAATAACAATTTCACCTGACGTAGCAGGCTTTGGAAGACCTAATCCATATAACAATGAAAAATCATGGATATGGGTAAGACCTTATGAATCATATATGGTTGTTGTAGATGACACTTCAACTTGGACTTCAACTCCAACATTGACCCCAACTCCAACATTGACTCCGACTCCAACAGCAACTTCAACTCCAACTTCAACTGCAACTGCAACTTCAACTGCAACTCCAACACCGACTTCAACTGCAACATGGACTCCCACACCAACATCGACACCGACTTCCCAAATAATGCCGAGAATTGAACCTGATACTGCAGATGAAGCAGATTTTGAGTTTGATACTGTATCAGGAGTTATAACAGCATATTATGGATTCGGCGGTGATGTCATTATACCTGATTTTATTAATGGAGTGAAAGTTACCGGTATTGGAGATTTGGCCTTCGCATTTTGCGAAAACATTATAAATATAGAAATACCCGAAGGTGTGACATATATTGGTGAAGGGGCATTTTTCTACTGCTCAAACCTCATAAGTATATCAATCCCGGATAGCGTGACTCAAATCGGGGATTATGCATTTTATTGCTGTGAAAGCCTCACAGATATAACAATTCCAAAGAATGTGGATAGGATCGGTATGAGTGTTTTCCATTGCTGCAGAAGCCTTGAAAACATAACTATAACCGAGGGTGTGACCAGTATTGGAGAGAATGCATTCTATGGATGCAGTTCATTATCAAGCATAAAAATACCTTCAAGCGTTACCGAAATTAATGATTATGCATTTGGTTACTGTACGGGCTTAAAAAGTATAACGATACCTCAATGTGCTACATTTATAGGTGATGATGTGTTCTATTTTTGTAATAATGTGAAAATCATAACAATACCGTAAAATATTATTAATTATGTCAAAAGTGTATCATAGGAATATTATAAAATTATAAAAACTTCCTATTTGTAAATAATACCCTTTTGTGATATAATTATAATATTATAAATGAATTACCTATCTTTAATAAATTTCAAATTGTAATATAGTCACAAATTGATAACCATTGATTTCTGAATTCTACCCCCCTAAAACTGGCTTAATTGAAAAAAACTTTATGTTGTAGTATAATCTCACTGTATTAAAAGTAAATGCCCTAACTTAAGGAGGATAAGATGAAAACAAAATTATGTTTACTTGGTGTTTTAACTATTCTGCTATCACTTGCACCTTTTTCGTCATTTGGTTCTACGAGCAGGGTGAAGCTAGTAGTGAATGGAACGGAATTAAGTACGGATGCCAAATTGATTGATGGCAGGGTTTATGCACCGGTCAGGGCAATATCGGAATCAATAGGAGCAGAAGTGTTATGGGATGCTTCTAAAAGTACAGTTTCGGTTAATTCTTATAAAAATGATGATATCATACCTGAGGTATTAAAATCGGTAAGCCCTTCAGTGGTGGGTATCGTCGGCAGCATAAAGGATTCTGATTACAGTTCGAGGTTTAAAGACTCAATTGCTCATGGCACTGGTGTTGTAATTAAGCCTAACGGAGAGATATTGACCAATGCCCATGTTGTAAAGGATATGGAAAAAATAGTAGCAGTACTTGCTGACGGCAGTGGATATGAGGCTCAATTGAAGTGTATAGATGAGGAGTCGGACCTTGCTTTGATCAAAATTGACAAAGCGGGATTAAAGGCTGCCAAATTCGGCAAGCAGGAGGATATTATAACAGGAAAGACTGTGCTGGCTATTGGAACGCCTGTATCCTTATCCTTGAGAAACTCTGCTTCCATAGGCATAATAAGCGGAATTAACAGGGGAATAGACAGTGATTACAGATTGATTCAGACAGATGCAGCCATAAATCCGGGCAATAGTGGAGGGCCGTTGGTAAATCTAAAAGGTGAAGTGCTGGGGATAAACTCCAGCAAATTTGCTGGGTCGGGTATTGAGGGATTGGGCTTTTCCATACCTGTCGACACTATTAACTATGTGCTGGGTCATTTCAATAAATATGGTAAGGTTAAAAGACCTGATTTGGGAGTTGTTTTTGAAGAGGACTGGGCGGCAAAAGTCGGGTTGCCGTCAAGCAACGGCCTTATTATATCAAGCCTATATGACGATACAGGTGCCAAAAAGGCGGGCTTGAAGGAAGAAGATATTTTATTGAGCGTTAATGGCACTGCGGTGAATTCTAAAGTTGAATATAATGAAGAAATGAAGAAATATCTTCCTGGAAATACTGTGACTCTCAAGATAAAGAGGGACCAAAAGAGCATGAATGTAAGTGTGGTATTGGATTAAGGAATAATTGATATACCAAGTATTAGGATGTTTCAAATAATAAAAACGGATATAAGGGAGATGTGTTTTTGTGAAAATTAAAAATTTTGCATTTTTAGTTGTTATGTTTGTATTCATAGGGATTTTTACTGTCAATTCTTTGGCAGAATCAACAACGGTTGAAATTTCCTTCAAAGTTGGCGATTCGGTTTTAAAAATCAACGGTGAGGATGTAAAGGTAGAAAAACCATATGTTGAGAATGGTACAACACTTGTACCTGTCGCTGTAATAGCCAGGGCGTTTGGTGCTGATGTAAAATGGAATGCTGACGAACGCAGTGTTAATATCAGCTATGGAGATACTGAAATTAAACTTGTTATAGATAAGAAGAGAGTTTATGTTAACGGCACATCTTCTGAGCTTCTAAAAGCTCCTACTATCAAGAATAATGTTACCATGGTGCCTTTGAGATTCATATCGGAAAATTTCGGTGCGGATGTTACATATGACAACAAAACAAAAGAGATATTTGTTTCCAAAGTGATAGCAGGGGATAAAAGCATAAAGGATTTCTCCCTTATATTGAAGAAGACTACCAAATCAAAAATTGGAGACAGCTATTACAAATGGTCTATGAATTTGCCTAAGGAGTTAAGAATAGCCGACAGGAGCTTTGACGGTACATACACGGCTTTTAACTCATTAGATGAATCATATGCCATAACTATCGGAATATTCGCTAAAGAAGACGATACACTAGATACGTTAATGGCTTCTGTCAGGGAAGATTTAGGCAGCAGCTTAACGCTGGTATCTCAGGGTAAAAAGGTTAAAAACGGACAGGAATACTCAAAAATGGTATATAAGGGAAACGGTGTCATAGACATCCGTTATTTTATCAAGGGTGAGAGAATATATAAGATTGTTTTGTATATGGATGATTATAACAAATATATTGGCAGCTCTGTTTATACCGATTTAATGGATTCATTTGCAACAGATTTTGTGCAAAACAGTTCTATTGAGGATTTGTCCGATATTTCAAAAGACGGTTATAGAAAATATGAAGATAAGAATTTAAAGTTCTCAATGAATGTTTCTCCTGAGTGGTTTAAAGTTGACAATGAAAGTACTCCCAATGTTGTGGCATTTTTCAACAATCCCGGAAGTACCAAAGAGTACTATGATTCATTGCATATAGATATGTATTCGGTTGAAAAAGGTATAACAGCTAAAGATCTAGTAGACAGAATGGTTAAAGAAATGCAGGATGAGATTAATCCTGATTATTACAAGATATTGAAGCAGGAAGACGGAGAACTTAACGGAGTTAAGTGCAGTAAGATATATTACATGCAGAAAATAAGCGGAATGGATATATATTCCTGTGACATATTTATTGTAGGAAAGAATTACAAGTACAATATATATTATCATATTGCCTCAGATACTTATAATGATAAAAAGAAGCTTGAGGAAATCGAAAATGCTTTGAATTCATTTAAGTTTACAGAGCCTGATGCAACCAAGATAGGGGAACTCATGGATCCTAATTATTATGATGATATGGATTCCACCGTAAAAAGGCAAAGTAAAAAATATAAATGGTCTGTGAATTTACCTACATCCTGGGTTGCAGATGCCAGAGGCAATAATGAGGATCAGGTGCTTTACAGTTCCGGTCTGAAAGTATTCACTTTGGTTGTCAAGGAAGGAATAGCCATAGAAGACTTTATTTCAATTTCTGATGAGGATATTGCCAAAAACCTGAAGCTTGGAACATTGAAAGAATCCAAAAAAGAGGTTTTAAATGAGAAGGAAACTGAGGTTTATAAATATGTTTCTACCGAGGTTATAAGAAAAGAGAAGTTTTATGTTGAAAACTATGTTTTAAGTAAAAATGATTATTTGTATATTGTTACGCTGTCAATTCCTGAAGCAAATCTTAGTGAAAAGAACAAGTATTTGTTGGATGATATCTGGAAGTCTATGAAATTTGAGTAAGTGACGAATTAATAATGAGTATATGGAAGGCGGCGGAAATTGCCGCCTTTCTTACAACAATCACTTTTTATCATCTACATTATCATCTACATAAAAGAGTTTGTGTTACTATGTCTGAGAATATTTCCATTCCGTCGGTTTTTACAATACGTATTATATCCTTATATTGCGAACTTTGAGGCAGCAGTGTTTCAAGGATGTTTTCCTTTTTAAGAATATATTCAGGGTTGTATATTACATCATTATGTCCATCGAAAACTGCTACATAGAAAATTCCTGTTTCCACAAGGTCTTGGAAAAAGTGGCTGCCATAAGACAGCTCAGGCATAAAGCCTGTTTCACTAGATGCCACTTCACAAATTACAGACATATTGCAAAGTTCTGAAAAGTGTACAGGTACACCTAAAGAGGGTGTTGTAGTTCCCCATCTTCCGGGACCTATGAGCATGGCGTTTTTTCCCTTAAGTGCGGTGTTTATAAGACCAACCTGCCTGGCAACCGAGTATTTTCCGCTTTCATTGAGTGCAAGATATGCCTTTGCATCTATAAAAACTGCGAAATCCACAGGAAGCCGAACATTTCCACCGATAAAAGGTCCTTTTGTATATATGAAACAATCTTTTTTATCGGTAAGTTCCGGAACCTTCACAGGCTTTCCCAGTCCCCTTGTCTGCAATGGACGGCATTGCAACAGATTAATCTTAAAGCTGTTATCACTTTTGAAGTTTGCCGTGAATTCAATGTCTACAGGGTAATTATAGACCTTTGACAGTGTGGCAAGTATATCTCTCATAAGTGTCGGAAATTTTGTTTTACCAAGTAACTTTTTAAAGTCAAGAATATAAGGTGCCTGACTGCTGTCTAATCCAAGCTCTGGCATGCGTGCTAAAGCTTGTTGGTCTATAGTTGCAAACAGCTCTTTATCAGCCTTTATATCATTTGAAATTAATTCATCAATGCTTTTGGTAATTAGTTTATTTTGCTCTAAAGATAGGACATCAACATAATGCTGTGAGAATTTCTTTTGATCCTTATAATTAATGGGTGGAATACGCAAAGGATTGTCGAGGCTTACAATTTTAGCATAATCTCCCACTGTTCTGTCTACTGCTCTTGTACCGAGGCCGAATACCATGCGAAGCATTCCTGCATTCATATCTATGTTCTCATCCCAGACATACAGATTTGACGAGTTGCCGACACCTGCAATATGAGGATAATAATCTTTGTTATAATTATCTCCTGAAACTCGCTGAACCAAAATAGCCATTTGTTCGTCTTTATCTGCAAGGCCTCTGTTTAATCTGTATGCCAATGCATCTTCGTTCATAGTGCTTGCATATACTGTTCGAACAGCCTGAGCAAATGCAGCATAGCGTTCTTCGGGTGTGCCTTGATTTACACAAAATACACTTTCGTACTTGCCGGCAAATGCATTGCCGAAGTTATCTTCAAGAAGTGAACTGGAGCGGACAATGATTGGCGACTGGCCGAAGTATTCCAGCAATTCTATGAATTTTTCCTGAATATTCTCAGGGAAACGGCCATTTAGTATTTTTTCCTGAAGTTCTTTTGCATATTTAAAATATCCTTCTTTTGTTTTTTGCTTTATACGAAGCTCCCAACAGCCGTTTTGAACAATATATGTGTAAAAAATATCCGAACCGAGATAGTATGAATCATGAGGCTCCATATAGGGCTCAATTTGTTCACCGTATTCTGTTTTTAAAATTTTTCTGGCAATAAGCATACCTACACTTTTTCCGCCAATAAAACCTGTTCCGATTTCTCTTGATGCTATCCTTAAAATGTCTTTTAATGTAAAGTACTTATTGCATAAATCGAACATTCGTGTTTCAGTTCCAATAATCATCGACATAAGTAGCCTTTTGGCTTTTTCCTGTTCTTCATACGGTGCGGAAAGCAAATCGGCTGCTTTATTTAAAACAACATCCCAATTGTCAATTATTTCGCCTCTGCGGTTTATACTTGAAAAAAGTTCGGTAGACTCCGAACTGCCGGTTATACAAATAGCTTCCTGACCCTCAATACGATGGGGAAAGAACATAGTGGAAGAGTACCGTTTCCAAACCTTGAGAGGATGTATATAGCATTTTCCGTTTACCTTATACAGATCCAACAAAAGCTGGGTAGTATCACGGATGCCTGCAATTGTACTATATGTGTGAACATTTCTTTTGATTGCAAAGTAAGCTATCGTATCTAATTCATATAAGAAAGGGCATGTTACTTTAAAGAAGTTTCCAAGCATAAGATCTGAGTACCAATATTCCAATAAATCTGTGAGACAGTCGAACACATAGAATGTTTTTCTACCTTCATTTTCAATGAGGTTGTGTACTGCGGTAGCAAAGCTTTCAAATCCGTTTTTTGCATCAACATTATAGATTTTAACATCCGGGTCTGACAGGATAGGTTCATGCAATCCGAAACGAACGTAAACAATGTTCCTCTTATCAAGTTTGGCCTGATTTACATAAGGTATAACCATTTCCTTATAATCGGATATTGAGTCAACCTGCCAGACAACATTGTCTCCAATTCTAAGCTTGTCAATCATCTGATCGAAGCCTGTAAGTCCCGTACTTACCTTATCTCTTATTTCCATACCATACCTCCCTTTTAAGTAATCTTTTTGAGGCTTTAATTTTTATTATAGTGTATATTAAGGCATAATGTCTATAAAAAACCAATGATCCTGTGGCGGGTTGTTGACGAAATTGCCATTTTATTATATAATATAATCGTATAAACTATATATACATTTCCTTTCAAGCGGTTTCTAGTGTTCAGTTTTATTGTCTATTTTTTTACATTTAATATAATTCTAAATCCAATTCAATTCTAGATAAAATACTATTAATCTATTATATTTATCTTTTCATCAATCAGACATGAGAAATTTAGGAGGTTTTTACAAATAAATATTGCTGGAGGTAAATTGTGATGAGAAATAAAAGTAATTTTATTTTGCTTATGATTATTTTATGTGTTTTTCTTTTTAGCGTCTTTCCAATGTTCTCTTTTGCAGCAGACAATAAAAGTGTAAGTGTATATCTAAATGGCTCAAAACTCCAATTTGATGTGGAACCGTACATAAAGGATGGACGGACCATGGTGCCTTTCAGGAAGATATTTGAGTCTTTAGGTGTTGATATAAGTTGGAATGGAGCAAAGAGAACAATAACAGCCAGCAATAGCAGTACCAATATATTTATTGAAATAAACAACAAACAGGCAATAGTAAATGGAATTAAGACTGAACTTGATGTGGCTGCGGAAATTAAGAATGGAAGAACCTTTGTACCTTTAAGATTTGTCAGCGAGAATACAGGTGCAGAGGTAGATTGGGACAGTAAGACCAGAACTGTGCGGATAACATATGTATCTAACTTGCACAAGTTGGGAGATGTTACGCGTTATAAAGATTTGGAATTTTCAATAAATAATGTTGATGTTGGCAGAGAAGGAAAATTAATTACAATTGTTGGAAAAACAAACTTGCCGAATAAACTCTTAATGATTGAAGTATTTGATGAGTTAGGAAGATATGAAATGGGCGTTATCAATATAACAGGACAGGATGGAGCAAAGTATAGATTTGAAAGCAACATATATCTTACCGGTTCATTTAAACCAAAATCAGTTGTTATAAAAACTGTTAATGAGTCAAACAAGCCGGTTAAGATTTCGGAGTATAAACTTAGCAAGTGATATAAATAGCTTATGTCGAGAGTTTTTTCCCGATAGTATACGAGGAGGGGTAGATATGAGAAGTAATGTAATGGCGACTAAGTTTTATAGGAGGCTTTCAATTGTACTGGCATTATTATTGACATTTAGTGTTGTTTTTATAGAAACACCTTTTGTATATGCAGCAGATAGTATAAAAGTTGAGTTTTTCAATGGAGAAACTTACGAAACCACAAGTAGTGTATACCCAAAATTTAAAGTTACAAATACAGGCACGACAGATATTGATGCTTCAAGTCTTAAATTGAGGTATTATTTTACTGATGACGACGTGTCTCCAATATCTGTAACAATTGATTTTGCCAGCAAAGCAGGAGCAAATATAACTAATAATGTGACTACTGCCATTAAAGCAACAAATGGGAAAAATGCCAACTGCTATTTGGAGATCGGTTTTAACAGTTCAACAGGAACCATTGCTCCAGGTGCTGCTATAATAGTTAATTCAAGATTTAATCATTCAAACTATAGTAAAAATTTCATTCAAACCAATGACTATTCGTTTTGTACTTCAAAAGGAGCTTATGAGGAATGGAAATATGTTACTGCATATATAAATGGTGTATTGGTATGGGGTATTGAACCGACAGAGGCATCATCAACACCGGGGGCTAACCCAACTCCTACAAATAATAACGTAAATGTAACAGGCTCTTCAATTACAAAAATTGAAGCTGAGACAGGAATTTTGTCGGGAACTTCGCCACAAAACGGCAGCAGAGGATTTTCAGGATCAGGTTTTTTAAGTTTCTTTAATGATGGAGTAAGTGTTACATTTAATGTTAGTGTCCCGACAGCAGGAACATATTATTTATCCACAAGGTATGCAAACGGACTGGGAAGTCAGCAGAAATTAAGTTTGTACGTAAATGGAGTACAAGTTAAAGACTATGCCTTTCCTGCTACTTCAGGCTGGGATTCATGGACAGAGAAAGCTGAGACCATAACATTGAATGGGGGCAGCAATACAATAATGTTCAGGCGTGATTCCGGCGACGGTTCATTATATCTGGACTATATTACATTGGCTCAATCATCGGAGTCATCCTATATTAACAATCTTTTGTCAAACGGAGATTTTAGTATGGGAACTAATTTGTGGAATCAATCTGTTCAGTCAGGTGCTGCAGCATCGGGAACAGTTCAAAACGGTGAATATAGGGCTTCAATCACAAATGTCGGATCATCAACTTGGCATATTAGAATTTTTCAGACGAATTTTTCTCTTGAAAGCGGAAAAAGTTACAAGATATCTTTTGATGCCAGATCCACAATAAATAGAAATATTATAGCTTCAGTACAGAACAGCTCATCATATGTTACTTATTCATCACAGGAAGTGGCACTGACAAATACTATGAAAAACTATAGCTTTTATTTGGTGATGAATACATCTGCATCATCTTGCAGTATGATTTTTGACTTGGGTTCTGAAAGTGCACTGCCATATCATGAAATTTATATTGATAATGTTATAGTTGAAGAAGTTGAAAATGCCGTAGTAACTTCAACACCACAGCCGACACAGTCAACAACAATAAATAACATTATTAAAAATGGAAGTTTTATAGACAATACAGCTAATTGGAACTATCAAGGTAATTGCTACGGACGTGTTATAAATGGTGAGTATGTGATTTCCTTATATTACTTAGGTACCAAATCATCGTATAATCAATTATATCAAAGGTCCTTTTCGCTGTCGGCAGGGAAGACTTACAAGCTGTCGCTAGATGCAAGAGCTGCTTCAGATACAAAAATGAGAGTATTTATATGTGACGGTTCAAACTATACGGATTATATATCGGTTATTCAAAATATCACCACAAATATGAAAAATTACAGCTACACATTCACAATGGTGCAATCGGATAACAACTGTATGTTTGGAATAGATTTGGGAATGATTGATGGAGCTGTCGCTACCGATGTTTTTTTTGACAATATTATATTGCAGGAAATAGAATCTCCATCCGTTACCCCCAATGTGACAAATACAGCAACTCCTACAGCAACTCCAACTGCTACTCCTGTTTCATCGGATTCGTTGAATCTGGCACTTGGCAAAGATGTTTATGTATCATCTGAAGAAAACGGTTATGGAAACGTTAAGCAAAATGCTGTTGATGGCAACTATAACACCAGATGGTCAAGCGGATGGTCCGATTATCAATGGATATACGTTGATTTAGGTTCAATCAAATCTTTCAACAGAGTAAAGCTTTTATGGGAAGTTAGTTACGGAAAGTCCTACAAAATACAGGTCTCCAATGATGCCAATAACTGGAGTGATGTTTATTCAACCGATTCGGGTGACGGAAGTCTCGACGACATTTTCTTTTCTACAGTAAATGCAAGATATGTAAGAATGTATGGTATAAAAAGGGCAATAGAATATGGTTTCTCATTATGGGAATTTGAGGTGTATAACAGCAGTGTAACTCCAACACCTACCAGGACCGCAACACCTACTGCAACTGCCACTCCTGCCAAACCGGGTTCTACACAAACACCTGCACAGGATAAAACAAACGTTGCTGAAGGAAAGACTGCAGAATCGGATTCAAGCTTATCTTATACATATAGCTCTTCTATGGCGAACGATGGTGATGAAGGGACACGCTGGTGTGCAGCTGACAGTAACTTAAATCACTGGTTAAAAGTTGATTTGGGAGATGTTTTCCAGATTACCGGTACACAGGTAATATGGGAGTTTGGAGGAAGAGTATACAAATACAGGATAGATGTGTCAAGTGATAATATCAACTGGACTACAGCAGTTGACAAGACAGGAAATCAAAGTACATTACAGGTTCAAAACGATATTTTTAATGCATCGGGCAGATATGTAAGGATTACCATTACAGGATTGGAAAATGGAACGTGGGCAAGCCTTTGGGAGTTTAAAGTTTTTACCGATACATCATATTTACCTGCCCCGCCAACACCCATTCCGGATGGAGAGATGATTAAAAACGGAAAATTTGACGATGGATCCTCCGATTGGATTTTTAATGTAAACAATTTAGACGGTGCAAGCGGCTATAATATGGTTACACAGGTATCGGCAAATAATATTTCCAAAACCACAATTACAAATCCCGGGACGGATTTTTGGAGCTTGAAATTGGAGCAGGGCAGCTTTGAATTAAAAAAATATAAAAAGTACAGGCTTAGATTTGATGCATATGCAACAGCTTCACGAGGAGTAAAAGTTGAAATAGTAAGCGAATCCACATCGGTTAAATATTTTGACACTGTAGCAAATATCAATTTAAATAACGGAAGTTATTCGTATGAATTCAGCATGTTCAGCAATACCGACGCAACATGCAAGCTGGTATTTAGTATGGGACAGCCAAGTACCGGTTCCGTTTACGGTTCACATGACATATTTATTGATAATGTCAGCCTTAAAGAAGTCGGAGAAGTGACGGTAACTCCCGGACCAACACCTGTTTCAGGTGACGTCAATGTAAATTTCTCACCTTCAAGAAGTATAGTATCGGATAAATTGATGTTTGGTGAGAAAACTGATATTGAATTTTTACAAGGTGGAGAGATATCTGTAGATGGAACTATGCTCGGTAGAAAAGAGGTTGTACTGGTTATTGACAATTCAGGAGCTTTCGACTCATATATTCTTGATCCTCTTTCACCTTTTGATTTCGGTATTTTTGCCAACAATCAATTGTCTATACAGGGAAACAGTGCAACAATATCGGGAAGTACTTATTCTCAGAAGTTTAGCAGTACAGGAACAAGTCTTACCATTACAGATAAATGTATGGCAGCGGATTTCTTTGTAATAACACCTAATCTGAATGTCAAAAAGTTTGACAATATTTCAAAACCTATAGAGATGCCTTACTTACATTCGCAGCTTATCAATGAGGCTTTTTTGGCAAATCAGGTTTACAGTCCAAAGGACTTTCCTTCGGGAATTGATGTTCCCATGGCAGGACAAACAGGAATTAACATAAGATATGAGCCCTGGAACAGCCGATTTGTAATTACCGGAAGCGGTACTTTCCAAATAGATAAATCAATGTACTTTAAAGGTAATGTTTTTATATCTTTATCAGGTATAAAC
Organism: Pseudobacteroides sp.; assembly: GCA_035370245.1. Classification (GTDB taxonomy): domain Bacteria; phylum Bacillota; class Clostridia; order Acetivibrionales; family DSM-2933; genus Pseudobacteroides. The sequence goes on along the minus strand of DAOOVO010000015.1, from coordinate 34,674 downwards.
AATACTGGAGATGCGTTTATAGTTGCAGACGGAGACATAACTTTCCAGGGTAATGCATTATCGCCAAACGGTGCTAACGACAAGGTATACATTTACTCTATAGGTGGCAATATTGAGTTTCAGACTTCCAATTCCACCATCAATTGTATAGCATACGCACCGGGTAGCCCTGAAAGACCGAATTCTTCGGGTAATATAAACTTTTTAGGCAATTCGAATACTGTAAAGGGAAGCATTATTGGCCAGAACATAAACCTAATGGGTGGAAACTTGGTGATTAATTCAAATCAAGGTTTCCTGGAGGATGTTGAACAGAAATATATTAAGAATTCAACATATCTTAATATGATAAAATATGTAGCTATGGATTATATAGAAAAGTTTGCCGGAACTGAAACCAAACTTGGTTTTATAAAGTATTCAGAATCAGCTAACGGAAGTGATATGGTTTTTTATGACATGTCCGTTGATCCACAAGTCCAGCAAGTTAAGACAAAAATTAATAATTTGACATCGGAGGGTTCAGGGCTGAGCAATATGGGAGACGGTATTCGAAGGGCAAAGGAATTGCTGGAGGATCCCGTAAAGTCAAATAAATTTGCTTCGAAATATATGGTTGTTCTTGCAGGCTCTGCACCTAATAAATGGACAAAGACTACTTCTACAGGAACGACGATGAAAACGGATAAAGGAAATGCACAGTTCTTTGGAGGCGACGGCACAGGAGACAGCGATGGAAGTGCTTTAGAATATGCAAAAGCACTTGGTGCAGCTGCTAAAAACTCCGGAATAATGATGTCGTTTTTAGATTTTTCGTCATTAAATATTGAGAGCAAAATGGAAGAAATATCTGTTGCAAGCGGTTCCGAAAAAGTAGCATCGACAGGCAAACATTTTTACAAGGCATCCAATTATACGGAATTAGTATCCATTTTTGATAATATTTATGATTATACAACATATGAAATTTTACTTAACAATGCATATTATGAAGAGATATTCCCTAAAGGTATAAGGATTGTAGAAGCACCTGAGGTAGTGACAGTATCAAAAGTGGTCATAGACGGCAGTACCAGGGATAAGGCGACGGGTACTATTAACAATGTGAAGCTCAGTTATGACGGAAGTAAGTATATATTGAGCGGTGATAGCTTTAAATTCAAGCTGCGGTTCATAAAACCGGGAGACACTACATTCAAAGGTATTGATTCAAGTATTACATATACTATTCAATTTATTGACTCAAAGGGTGTCAAACGAACGGTTCCTGTTAAAGGATATTTCAATGATTTAACGGTGAACGTGGATTGGGTTATAGATATCGCATAGGTTTGGTTGAGAAGTCGGGATTTTAGGAGACAAGATATATAAAAAAAGAATGGGCATAAATCATAATGCCCATTCTTTATGCCCATTTAAACCTTAAAAATAGTAATTGATTTGTTTAGTTCTTGTGCAAGTTCGTTTAAAATCTTTGCTTGATGGTCAACTTCTTCAGCACTGTCCAATTGGTTCTGTGTGGTGGCTGATACCTCTTGTACAGTAGCTGCTGTTTCTTCTGAAACAGAAGAGATATTATTTATAGCTTCAAAAGTCTTATTTCCGGATTCAAGAATGTTGCTTACAGAGGATTCAAAGCTTACAATGTAATTGCTAATGTTTTCTAAAGACTTAAAAATATCTTTGAATGAATTGTCAGTTTCGTTTACAACATTCATTTGCTGCTTAATTATTTCCTGAGTATTGCTTGCTGAAATAACGGTGAGGTTGGCTTTTTCCTGTATATTTTTAATTACATCGCTTATTGTAGTTAAAGATTCTTTTGTTTGGTCGGCTAGTTTTCTTACTTGCTCGGCTACTACTGCGAATCCTTTTCCGGCCTCTCCGGCTCTAGCTGCTTCTATTGCTGCGTTTAACGAAAGCAAGTTGGTTTGCTCCGATATATTGCCTATAAATTTTACTATTTTTTCTATTTCTTTTATATTAGTATTTAATGTATTTATATTGTTTACTATATCATTGGTTGCCGAACTGGTCTGCATGGATTTTGAATTGAGTGATTTAATTACGGAAAGAGCATTTTCACTAAGTGATTTGGTTTCATGGATAATTTTCGAAACAGTTTTGACCTCATTGCCTACCTTGTTTATGTCGTTGGAGAGTACTCTAACGAATTCAAGGGATTTGAAGTTGTTTTCCGCTTGTTCCGAAGTACCTATTGCAATTTGGTGCATGCTTTCTGCAACCTGTTCAGCGGTTGTATGGAAAACAGTTGACAGAGTATTAACTTTTTCCGAACTTTCCAGTACATTTTGGGATGAAACGCTTACCTTGGAAACCAGCTTTTTTATATTTAGTGTCATATCGTTAAAGTTATTAACAAGGCTGGATATTTCGTCACGATATTTGTCGTTTAGGTTTGTATTCAGATTACCGTTACGGGCTTCCTTCATTAGAAATTCCAACTTGTTTAAAGGTACTGTAATACTATTTGCAATAAACATTGATATTATTATAGCAATCAGGAATATTATTACTCCGACTATTATCATTGTATTTCTTATATTTGTGGAGTCGGCTTTTAGGTAATCCATAGGTATTATACCTATGATATTCCAATCTGTAAAATTTATATGTGAGAAGCATACCATAAAATTGATACCGTTTATTGATGTTTGAAAAGAACCCTTAATTAATTTGTCTTCATTATTTTTACTTTCGGATGCAGATTCAATTTTTTGAGTTTCTACTGCAATTTGATCAACTAAAGTTTTGTTCGGATATTTTGAGTTCATTGGGAGTTTTTCGATATCTTTGGCTGAAATAATGGTACTGTTTGAATCCACAATAAACAAGTCGGAAGAACCGTCAATATTAATATCCTTAAGGATATTATGCAAGAAGGTTTTATCGAAAAATACTCCCATAGTAACAAGTACATCACCAGTGTTGTTATTAATTATTTGCATTACTGATAAAAGATAAATCTCATCGCTGTTTGATCCTTTAGTGCATAGCCATACAGGCTTTCCTTTGCCTTTTTCAGCTAATTGCATCAATTCTGTTTCCTTATTTGTGAAGTCAAGTGATTGGTTTCCTAAATTATTTAAAACCATAGTGCCTTTATGGACCATGGCAAAGCCTATGCAACCCTCGATTGAATTGAAAGAGAATTTACTGCTTAAATCAAAATACAATTCTTCGGTTAAATCTTGCTGAGATATCATACCCTGGTCAAGTTTGTTTAATATTTCTTGAATGTTTCTATTGGTTTGGATTTCATTTAAATTTGCTTCAATTGAATTCATTGAACTTCTTACACTTTTGGCTGACTGTGCTGTAACTTCACTTGAGAAAGATTTGATTTTAGTCTCTAAAGCTAAGCTTGATTTGTTATAACTTGAAAAGCCCAGAATAAATAAAGGTACACTTGACAGTAGAACAAAAATAAGAACAAGTCTTTGCCCAATTTTTGTATGCCTGAATAATTTAGACACACTGTAAATAGATTCTGATATCTTGTTTGAAAAATTAGCAGAATTGATTTTGGTAAGTCGGGTATTTTTGAATGTAAAAAACCTTTTAAAAAAGTTTTTCATAAAACATATTCCTTTCTATAGAAACTAAGTAATTTTATAGCAAACAATTAATTTAAATATAAGTTTGTTTATCAAAATGATTTGTTGAAACTAGATTTTTTGATACTATATTAGTTATCGTCATTTTTCGATCAAAAAATAGTACTTTCTGATTAATTTAATGCATTCTAGAGATTTTATATTAATGAATTTTATAGCATAATAAACAATGATTTATGATGTACCAATCATCATTTATAGTGTAAAATTTATGCCATTAGAGGATTGTTTAGAAAATAATTGGATTATATGTTAAATTCTTTGATGATTATAGAGATTAAATGCAATTAATAATGTATTTATTATAGATATATGGTTGTTAAATTAGTTATAATAGTTTTATATTTATGATGATGATATTACATGTGGGGCCAATTTGTATCCAACAGAGAATCCCATCATTATTGATAAGACTGCAATTATTGGAAATATTGGGTGGTATGATTATACCTTGGCCGATACAAGGTTGGAAAGAATATATAGTTATTATGATTATGCTAAAGGTATATTAGAAGAGGGAACATGGAACGACACAAAGTATGCAGTTTGGCTTAAGGCACCTAATTCGACATATTGGAAGGATAGATTAAAAGCATTATCCAATAATATGGTGTTTGAAATATTATTTGGCGAGTTTAAAAATTCATTTCAACATGTATCCGATTATATTGAAAAGTTGTTGATAGTATTACATACAGCACCATTTAAAGAGTGTATAATTCCTAAAGATAAGGCTAGTCCTTTTGATGCTTATAAGGAAGCACTAAAATAGGTGAATTTATTAAAAGTGTCTCAAAAGACATGGAGATAAGAATTGTTTGCGGTCACAGACATAAAAAATTGTATCTTGATATGTGTAACATAAAATTGTACAGATCTCCGGTAGGATATCTGGATAAATCGCAAATAGATTACGAGAGAATTGCAAAAGAAGTTATTGGTGAGTTTCAATTATAATTTTGAGGAGTGCGATGCTTAAATGTTTGATGCTAATAGGTATATGACGTGTTTTAAAGATCTACTCCTTGTTATTCATGATAAGCCAGATATTGAACGAGATGCGGTTGCAAAAGCATGGGAAGAGCAAGGTGGTGAGATTACAAGGATTGGTCGTTTTTGGGAACCTCCAGAGTTAGATAGAGAGAAGATACAATTATACGGGAATCATATATTCTGTATGGTACTTGCTCAAAAACTTAATTTGAAGCTTATTTCACCGTTTGATGATTTATTATTGCATTTATCCCCAAAATGGTTGAAAAGATTTGTCAGAATAAGTACTATTGCTGAAGCGACAAAAGTATAGAAGTATGATAAAATGGAAAACAAATTTTTTGAATTATGAGGTAGAAGAATATGAAGCTTTATAGACCTGTAGGAATAAGAGAACTTGAACTTATAAAAGAATCCGGAATGACCAAGTTTCCGCCAAGGCTTCCGGAACAGCCGATATTTTATCCGGTCCTGAATATTGAATATGCACGTCAAATAGCATTGGAATGGAATACTAAAAGTTCACCGGGATATGCCGGCTTTGTTACAGAATTTGATATAGATGACGAATATATATCAAAGTTTGAAGTCAAAGTTGTAGGTGCCTCAAGGCATAAAGAATTATGGGTTCCTGCAGAGGAACTTGATGAATTTAATAGACATATTATTGGTCAAATTAGAGTCATAGAAGAGTATTACGGTGAAAAATATGAAGGTAAGAAGAGTGAATAACATTAAAGAACAATATAACTATAAAAATATAAAAGATTTCGGGGTTAAATATGTCAAATGCAATAGTGAATTTAAGGGATGTTGGTGAATTTGTAAATTATTTATCGGGAAGTAATATCATGGCAGAGAAAAAACTATATAGAGGCGGAAAAATTGAGTCTGTGGAATGTTTAGCTCAAGCAGGATATCCCAAGACAATACTAAATCTGAGGGCTTCACCCGATAAAATAGAAAAGGATCAAGGTCTTATACAGTACCATTATCCTATTGCCAATAGTATTGAAAAATATGATACACAACTAGGAGATGTGAGAAAGTGGTTAAATGGGGTTATATCAACACTTTCCAGGGATGATTTACAATTTCCGGTTTTTATTCATTGCACATCCGGAAAGGATCGTACAGGAATTGTTATAGCTTCAGTTCTATGGCTGCTTGGTATATCGGAGAATATAATCAGAGAGGAGTATTTGTTAAGCGAAGGGAAAGTCGCTATCCAATCGATTGATTTGACTCTCAAAGGGATAAAAAGTAAGGCAAATTATTTTAATAAGGTGTCTGTACCTCAGTTAAAGAAAAACTTTTTGATATAGAAGAATTTTATCATGTAAAGGTAAATGTCAAATGGAAATTGTGAAAATAAATGACAGCGATAAAACAAAGTATATGGATTTGCTTCTTATTGCAGATGAGCAGGTAGATATGATAGAGAAATATTTGTATCGTGGTGATATGTTCGCCTTATGTGATGATGATGTTAAAGCAATTTGCGTTGTTACTCAAGAACGCCCCGGTGTTTATGAGATTAAGAATATTGTTACCGTTCCTAAATATCAACGGAGAGGGTATGGTCAACGTCTAATCTCATTTATTGTCGATTACTATAAAAATTCCGGTAACGAGTTATATGTCGGAACAGGCGATAGCCCTATGACACTTAATTTTTACGAGAAATGCGGTTTTAAGAGGTCACATGTTGTTAAAAACTTTTTTGTGGATAATTATGATCACCCTATTTATGAAAATGGAAAACAGTTGGTGGATATGATTTATTTGAAAAGGCGTCTTTAGTCGTTAGTAGTTGCTAATAATGTAAAGTCTATGGAATATATTTTACCAAGAAATATTGAGATTTTACATTATATGTTATACAATTTATATTAAAGAAAATTAGACAAGCTGGAGGGGCACATGGCTTTTAAAGTAACAATATCAGGGGATATTAAATTAGAAAAATGTATTGAATCTGTCGTATGTAGGGCAGACCTGCCAAGTGATTGTACCTGTTATTCTAAAGTTGATAATTACATGTACATAACAGGAAAAATCAGTTCCAATGAAAGCACTGCAGCTTTGTATCAATGGGCCCTGTTGAGAGCAGATAATCCGAATGCCTATAGAGAAGTCATTGTTGAAGAGATTGAAGATGAAACTCTTATCAGAAAGGTTATTTTCGATAAAGCTTTTGTTTTACAATATGAAGAAAACTATTCAATTAATACCGATATAGGATCATTTGGATTACACATTAAACAATTAATTGGGAATAAAGTCCAATGTACAAACTCTGAAATTCAAAGCATCCAAAGTGAAGCAAATAATATCATTGAAAAAGTTGAGCTTGTTAAATCAACGATCGTAAAGGAAGAAGAGAATTTGGCATCACAAAACATTCCATTTGTTATGACTTTAGAACCGTCTCCAGCACCGACCCAGGAAGGCGGTGTGCTGTTAAATGTGCCATTTTATTCTCAAGCATCAGATAACATAGTAAGAGTAACAGGTCAAAAAAATAATGGGTGTACATTGACAGCATGTTCAATGGCTTATGACTATAAGTATGGTATTGGTAAAAGCTATAATTCAGACCTTCTCTCAAAATGGTGGGGACCAGGAGGTATGTATTTTGGGAAAGTATCTGATATGCTTAAATCAGGACCATTTATATCAATTGATTATAAAACTATTTATGAACAATTAAATAAAGGAAATCCGGTAATATTTTATGTAAAAGATGGCTCGGGAAAATATTATGCACATGCGGTTGTTATTAAGGGGTATGTGAAAGGAACAACGGTGAATAACCTTAGTGCTGATAAATTTCTAATAAATGATCCAGGGAAAAAAGACAATATAAATCTTTTGCAAGTGCTTAATAAATATGCTACATGTAAAACATATAGGATACATGTTATTAGATAGTACATATTTGGTTTATTATCTTCAATTATAAGGGTGATGAGAGTTTGCAACCTGTCAATATGCTCTCATCACCCTTTTTAATATTGAAGCAATTAGAGGTGGGTTTTTAATCGTTAATATAAGGCCTCTATGATCCCGGACATAGATGAAAACATATATCTTTTGCTTCTTGAGCTTTTCTGATATACTGTATATGGCTTGACAGTTAACGATGAAAAGCTTTTAGGAGATGAAGGAAAAGTTATTTTAAAAGGCTTGGAATGTCTTTGGAGGACCTAAATTGCTATAAGACCTTGGAAGCCTTTTTTTATATTCGATTTGACATTGAAGAGACTTTGAATATTTTGATAATAAAAAATAAAGATACATTTTACCATAAACAGATGACATTGATTTGAATTAAATGATTTTAAAGGAGAACAATAATGTTTGGATATGTTAGATATAGCAAGCCTGACCTGACTTTTAGGGATTACTATAAATACAAGGCTTATTATTGCGGTATGTGTTTTAGCATAAAAAACAATTTCGGACAATTGAAAAGACTTTCGTTAAACTATGATATTGTGTTTATGGCAATACTTTTTTCAGGTATATATGGAGGCTGCGACAAAGTTCATCTCAAAAAATGCTTTTTAAGTCCTTTTAAGAAAAAGAAGGTTATTTTAAACGAATATTTGGATTATTGCTCAAGTATTAATGTTTTATTTTCCTATTATAAACTTCTCGATGATTATAAGGATAATAAATCAGTGCATTCCCTTTTGTTATCTAAGATACTGTACAAGGACTATATTAAGATTAAAGACAAATATCCTTACAAGGAGAAAATTGTAAGAGACGGTTTTGAAAAAATTCAAGAGCTTGAAAAATTCGATAAAACAACATTAGATGAAATAAGTGATGTATTTGGAGAAATATTGGGTGAGATGTTTGTTTATAATCCACAGTATGACCAATTGAGGCTTTTAAGAGAGATAGGTTTTTATCTGGGTAAGCTAGTATATTATTTGGATAGTATTGATGACATTGAGGATGATGCTAAAAGAAAAAGATTTAACCCATTACTCAATTCTTATGAACATAATATAGAAAAGAAAATTGATGATATGATAAAGAGAATTGAGGACTATACAATGCAATTGGACATAAAGCATTCAAAAGAAATAATATTAAATATTGTTAGTCAAGGACTAAGGAATAAGTCAGGTGCTATTTTGGCTAAAGTCAAAGGGGAAAGGAAAACAGATGATAATTAAAGCTATTATAATTTTTTTTATAATTATTTTTATTTTGCTTATAATAGGCGGTCTTCTTTTGTATATTATTAGAAAGCTTAGAGTTAAAGGGGAAGACTGTTGCGGGTGCAGCATTGAATGCTGTTGTGAAGGTTGCGGTGAAGATGGTTGTGAATGCTGCTGTGATGGATGTGATTGCTGCGATGGATGTGATTGTGATTGCGGTTAATTGTGCTAAAAGTAAAAAAACAGCTGTCAATCTTAGTTGACAGCTTTCGATTATGAAAAGGTACACTATTTATGTTATTTATAGGGAAAAGATATAGCTATGGATTTTTAAGGAGTAGCGAATGTTACCATAAATCTTGGCTTCAAAACCTCTATTTTTATAATGTTATTATCCCAGTCTTTGCAGACAAATTTGCCGAGTTTTAAAACGTCAGTGTCGTATGAATATGTCAGATTAAACTGAATAGATGCTAATGTGCCTGATTCCTCACCTGCTCCTGAATTTTTATAATCTTCAATTTTGGTGTAGTATTTGTCAACGGATAGTACTTTTTCTTCAGTATAATCCAACGCTTCCATGAGAGGAGCATACTCGGGATTAGCCAATAGATTGGCATCTGGAGAACCTGTCGATTCTTTTTCAACTATTTTTGCCGGATAATTATAATTTAAACTAAAGCTGCAGCTGGCAATATTCGTAAGATAATATCCGTTTACATCAATTATCGGTGTTCTGTTATAACCTGCGTAAATTATATCATTAGGACTTTTTAGTTCTATGTAAGGAATTTTGGGATATTCCGAATAGTCGCTTGCAGACATGTTGAAGTTTTGTGCTGCCAATACAATATCATTCATATTTACCGCATTGTCCCTGTTAAAATCTGCAGCATCGTTAAAGGCTTCCATTCCTTTAGTGAGATTAAATGATTTTGCAATTTCAATTACATCTGACATATTCACCGAGTTATCATTGTTGATATCTCCGCACATCATTATTGAATATGCACCATTTTGGCTTACATTTACTTTTCTTTCAGATGATTCTTTCCATACAAATCCCAGATCAATGTTTCTTTCTATGTAACCCGGTTTGCTTATTTTTATATTGTAAAAAATATTTTTATTGGAGGATGTTTCAAAAGAGAAGTATCCTTCCGAGTCTGTTGTTGCAGTAGTGGCACCACCGTTAATGGATACTGTAAAGCCGCTGCGATCAACGTTGGTGGTTTTATAAAATTCGGGTGCTACATAGCCGTATATCTTGTTTTTATTTACTATGGCAGTAGGCGGAGGTGAGCTTTTAAATGTTACGACATCACTGTAAATGGTTTCACCGTTGCTGCTGCTTAAATCTACTAATGCGGCTCTAAAAGAATATTCTGTATTATATCCATTAAGAAATAGTTCATAGCTGTCAGTAGATGAGAAATTGTCTGCGTTATAGGTTCTGTATATATTGGTTTTAATTATTTTATCAGGAGTATCACTTGCCCAATACTCATAAAAAACGGCAAAATTCTTTCCTTTGAATTCGTCAGGTATTTTGCAGTTTAATACGGCAGAACGAAAAGTATTGTCCGATACAAAGGCACTTCCTTTAAGGAGTGAGCTCGCGGAAGGAGCAGGAGTTGGTGTTTGTATAGGTGTTGGCATTGTTGTACCGCATGATGCAAAAGGTGTAGGTGTTGCTATTGATGTTCCGCATGATATTGCGGGAGTTGGGATATTTACTGCTGTCGTATCCGGTGCTGAGTTGCTTATTGAAGATGCTTTTGATATAACTGCCAATGCACAAACGGCTAGTACAATAAAAATCTTTTTGGCATTAATCATAACAGTACCTCCTTGTTAATGTTAATAAATGTAAATTATAAATAACAATGTTTATGTAAATCATATATTATATATGTAAATCATACAATACTGTTTTTGAAATGTCAATTTAAATTTACAAAAAAACTTTTATATTATCTTATTGAAAACCTTTTTTATTCCGATAGATTATGTGGAAGCATTTGGTGGTATATATAAATCTATATAATATTCGATAAAGACAAGGAGATTGCATATGTCTCTATTATTCGCCAGACAGCCGATATTTGATAAAAAGAACAGCATATTTGGATATGAGCTTTTATACAGGGATGATGTAAATAATAACTCCTTCAATGGTACGGATGGAGATATGGCTACATCAAATATTATGGCAGCAGGATTTCTGTCTATGGGGGTTAGCTCCATAGCCAGCAAGAAAAAGGCTTTTATTAACTTTACTTATAATATGCTGTTGCAGAAGGTGGCTACACTATTTCCAACAGATCAGATAGTAGTTGAAATACTTGAAACAATAGAGCCCACAAAGGAGATTGTAGATGCTTGCAAAAGCCTTAAATCTCATGGCTATACTATGGCTTTGGATGATTTTATTTTTAAACCGGGTTATGATGCACTGGTTGAACATGCCGACATGATAAAGGTGGACTTTATTGCCACGAAATCGGAAAGCGAGAGAAGATATATTGTAAAACATTTCGGTAATGGAAGGATAAAGTTCGTAGCCGAGAAGATTGAGACAATGGAAGAGTATTATGAAGCAGTAAGGTTGGGATATACATATTTTCAAGGATATTATTTCTCCATGCCAATGATTTCGCAATCAAAAGAAATTCCACCATCTAAAGCAAATCACTTGAGGCTTATGCAGATACTTCAGGAAAATGAACCCAAGTTTGAAGATATTGTTGATGTAATTGAAAAAGATGTTGCTTTTTCATATGAGATATTAAGAATAGCGAATACGACAAATTACTATCGGGGAAATTCGGTAAAATCAATCAGACAGGCCTCATTGCGTATGGGGTTGGACGAGCTGCGAAAATGGGCTTACATTACGGTATTGCGGAAAATTGGTGATAATAATAAGGACGAAATAGTCGTGTTTTGTGCTCAAAGGGCCAAGGCCATGGAGCTTATTTGTGATAAGGTAGGGCTGGAGAATAGAAAAACGGAAATTTTTACAATGGGCATGTTATCCATGATTGATACTTTGACAGGCTGCATGATGGATTTGATACTGTCCTATTTAGATATTTCCAGTGATATCAAGGATGTTCTTTCCGGCAAATTGGGGGATGACAAAGTATCGCTATGCTACAAGCTTATTATTGCATACGAAAAAGGCGAATGGAATACAGCCAACAATATTTGCGAAAAACTTGGCATAAATGTTACGGACGTTGCAGATGCTTACTTTAAAGCAATTATATGGGTTAATTGCGGTGACTGTACGTAAGTAAACTTAAAGCCATGTTGCTTTCTGCAATCTAAAGCAGTTATCTATTATTTTAAACACCTCAGCTCTTGTAATATATCTTTCGGGCTTGAAGGTTGAATCGGTATATCCATTAAATATTCCAAGCTCTACTCCTTTTCCAACATAATTTATCGACCAGGCAGGAATGGAGTTTGCATCTTTAAAGCTTACAGGTCCAGATGGAGTGTTTTCATAACCTAAAGCTCTCATAATAATGACTGCCATTTCCATTCTAGTTACATAGTTTGACGCCCTAAATGTATTGTCATTATACCCTTGAAGAATACCTTTGTCGGTTAGGACAACGATATAGCCCAAAGCCCAAGAAGGTATTTTTGCTTTGTCAGAATACTTTATATCAGTATTTTTAGATGGTTCAAGATTTAACATTACAGCTATGAGCTTTGCTATTTCAGCTCTGGTGATTTCCTTGTCGGGACGAATTGTCTTATCTGGGTACCCTTCTATTATCCCCTTCGATAGAAGTGATATAATGCTCTCCTTGGCCCAATGGTTTGAGATGTCGGAAAAGTCAGCGGAATCGGGCTTTTTTGTTACAATGGGTTTGGGTGTTGCAGCAGGGGTAGCAGTGGACGAAGGTACTGTAGATGATGAACCGGGTTTTATGCTGGGCACAGGTACAATCGGACCACCGGTACTCGGTAAAGTAACGGGAGAGTCATTTGGTCCTGCTGAATTTGAGTTTACGATAAGGGTCATAACTGCTTTGCTTTGGATGTTGGGACCCACAGACAACTGGCTGTTGAAGTCAAAATCCTTTTTGCTTCCTGAGGAACTATAGAAGCCATACTCCAAATATCCATTCTTAGAATATTTTGGGTTGTAGTAGGATAAATAATACTTGCCGGCAGGCAAATACAATTCCAAATCTGCTTTGGAAGAATTCCTGCTTATTACAATTTGCTTTGAAAATGCCACTTCAAATGACTGCTGCTGGTAGTTGATTGTAAAAAACTCAATTAATAAAGGAATATCATCAGCTGCTGTAAGGCCGGAAGGCAAAGACACAGAGCATGAAACCTTAAATCCTTTTAGAAGCTCGAAATCAAAGTATTTCAGATCCTGAGAAGATGGGCTTAATGTGCTTTTTCTTTCATAATATACAGTACTCGTTTTTGAACCTGAATAATAACCGTGGGCTACTAAATCTTTCTCTTCAACGATGTAATCTATATAAAAGAAACCGTCTTGAGGAACTGTAATAATATAATCTGCACTGTTTGAATTCTCTGTAATTACAACATTTGATGATATTTTAAGGTCGGCTTCATTATTGTTCTGAATATTTAATAATGCATCTGGGCCGTAGAATACATTTGCACATACTTCAACATCAATTCCTTCCTTCGGTGCGGTAATTGATTCAGGCAGAGACACCTTGCCCGATACTGTTTTTCCCTTAATTATTGTAAGATTGACATTACTGTTATTTTGAGCACCTAAATAGACTTTGGATGCATTCTTTTCATAAGGCGTAGTGTTTGTGCTGCTATAGTAGCCATTTTTGACATATCCTTTTTCATCAACCTGATAACTGACATAGAAGCTGGATAATGAATTATCCGGTATATTTACAAAATATTTCATAGATCTGCTTCCTTCCGGTATCACAAATTGATTGATGAATTGGGCACTGCCTTGATTGGTGCCTTTTGCAGATACAAGCACATATAAGCCGCCTTTAGGTGCAGTTATACCGTCAGGAAGGGATAGCATGCCTGAAATGTATTTTGTACCGGGTATTTTGAAATCGATATTATACCGATCTGAAGAACTTGTGTCAATGAACCCGGCATTGCTCTTTTTTGAAACTGTTCCGGTCATATTGTAAAAACTCGACATAAGACAGCCTTCAGTGTTGGTTTCGCAGCCTAAAACATATTTGTATTTATTGTTGTTTTCAATTACTGTGAAGTCGAATTGTGCATATGTCTGGTTTTCGGGAATTACAACTTTTTTGTTGTATATATAATCCGGTTTATATGGGGAGTTTTTATATGCGTCGTCCGGAAAACCCAATTCCAGATAAACTACAGCACCTCCTGCCGGAGCTTTGATTCCGTCGGGAAGAGAAATTGTGCCTGAAATGGTTCTCTTTTTTAACAAATTTAAATCTATGCCATTTATGTCTTTGTCCTTTGGGCTCAGTGTGCTTGCAATGTTTACATCAAATGTGCATCCGTCGGGAGTATAATAGCCGGTTCTTGGCAGATTGACATCTTCTGAGTTTATGTAATATCCAATTCTGTAGTTTTTTGACAGCTCTTCCCGAGGTATGATTATTGAATAATTCTGATATAGAGTGTCTTTTTTTAGGGTGATTGAAGTAGTATAAGACTTTCCTGTTTCCTGTTCTGCAAAGATTTCAATTGAAATATCTTTATTGAAAGCCGTATCTTTCAATATTACTTTTCCGGATATGGTTTTACTGCCCTCATTTATGCCGGTAGGAGTAGACAAAGCAGATGATGGTGTCGGTGTTGCTGATGGTGCTGTGCCAAATGTATACTCTGCTATTGCCGTATAATTTTCTTTTTGGCTTTTTCCTGCTATATACAGCTTATTTTTAATGTTGAACAACCATATATCATCTTTTACTACAGTCAATACTTCTTTCTTTGTCCAATTGTACTTTGAAATGTCATACTCCCATAGGTCAATTCCCATATCCATTGATTTACCGCTTACATAGATCTTGTTGTCCAATACTGCTGATGCCAGTGAGTTTATTGCCGTCGGTGCATTGGAAAGAGTAGTCCACTTTCTTTGGTTAATATCATATTCCTCAACAATGCTTGAATTTTCAGCACCACCAAATGAATATAGTTTATTCCCGCTTGCAGCCATACAATGGGACGATTTTCCGTATTGCATGGCAGGTAACTGTGTCCAGCTGTCATTTAAAGGATTGTATACCTCAAAAGTTTTAGCACTTAACGGATCTTCCCCTCCGGATACATATATTTTATTGTCATATGCCAGTGCAGCACAGCCTGCTCTGTCAGAAAGGACAGGTGCCTTTTCGGTTATCTTTCCGTTGGAGGGATCATATTCATATACTTTTCTCGAATTGCCTGCTATTATGTATATTTTATTATTAAGAGCCACTAAATTAAGTTTTTGGTTTAAATCAACAGTATTGGGATTTAAGGTACCTTTTTTAACCCATTTATCGGTACCCGTATCATAGGAATAAATATTTCCGGCATTATCAATTGCGTATATAATGCTGTCTAATGACACACAAGATAAAATACTGTTTGTGCAATATAATTCCGATTTAGCTGTCCATACACCTGTTTGGGTAGTTGGGGTTGGAGAAGGTGTAGGAGTAGAAGTTGCAGCTGATGGCTCCATGCCTGTGGGAGAGGCCGACGGAATATAGTATTTGGCATATTCAAGTGCATTTCTTGCATCTACAATCCCTTTTGTAGCTATATAACTATGTAAGCTCGTGAATTTGGTATTAACTGTATTTTTTATAATGGTAGATAAATCACGAGCACTTAAATTTGGATTATAACTCAAAAGAAGTGCTGCAATACCCGATACAAAGGGTGCCGCAGTAGATGTGCCGCTGGCAAACCCATATGAATTTTCGGGAAGAGTGCTGTAAATGTCCACACCTGGTGCTGCTACATCAACAAGCTGTCCATAATTAGAAAAAGGAGCCATATTTCCTTGATTATTGACTGCACCCACCGAGATTATGTTTGGAAGCCTGTAGGATGAAGGATATGAAGGCATGTTGCTTTTTTCATTTCCTGCACTGCATACAAAAAGTATATCGGAATTTTTCATTGCCTGTTCCAATGCATAGTTATAATGGGTATCGCTAAAGCTGCAGTTGATTATTTTTATTCCTAATTTTTTTGCATATTCGATTGCTTCAATCAAATCACTGGTGTATCCGGCCATGTCGTTCATAAATTTCAGCGGAACGATCTTAACACCTTTAGCAATGCCCCTTATTCCTATTGAATTGGCTCCTGCAGCTATAATTCCTGCAATATGTGTTCCGTGAGCATCTTCTGCTCCGTCATAAACGCTGTTGTCCGAGTTTATAAAATCCCAGCCGCAGTAATCATCTATGTAGCCGTTTTTGTCATCATCATATGTATTGGATAATTCTAATGTGTTTTTATATATTGAGTCCTTAAGATCCTCATGGTATATGTCTATTCCTGTGTCCAATACACCAACAAGAATATTACTGCTTATCCCTAAAGTATCCCATATGCCTGTCACATTGATATCAAAGCCGCTCAAGCCGAGTATTCCGTTGATATTCTGACCTGAGTTGCTAAGTCCCCACTGTTTGTTAAAGTGGGGGTCTTGAATACTGCTTATATATAGTTTATAATCAGGCTGAATGTACTCAATGCTTGTGTCGTTTTCAAGCAGTCTTATGGCACTCTTAAGTTCTTCAGAGTCAGAAAGCTCAACTGTTGCTGTCCTGGAGAGTTTATTATAATGTTGCATCTTACAGTTTTTTAATTTTTTGGATATATTATTAATTGATGATGAGCTATTGTCATTGTTTTTAAATTTTATTAACAGCCTATTGGTGTCAATAGGCAAAGTCTTATCCATAAAGATGGAAGGATACCATTTACCATCTTTCGAATCCAAACAGAAGGAGTACGATGGAAGTCCCGATATAAATGTGAAGAAGGTCAAAATAAAGCAAAGTATTTTATTTTGAATCATGGTAAAAATTCCTTTCATCATTAGTAATTCATAGGATTGCTTCAAACTTAAATTATATATTGGTATTTGTTGGGTGTCAATAATGATGTGAAGCGGGGCAATTTCTAAGGCATGGGAATAATGTTTAAATTTTTTAAAGTTCTTTTACATTTTATATAATGAATGTTTTTTTACAGTATGGTATAATTGAACAAAATCGCAAAGGCGGTAGAATGTATGGCAAATAAAACAAAGGTTTTAATTATTGATGACGATATTAATATATGTGAACTAATTAGATTATATCTGGAAAAAGAAGGCTTC
Source organism: Pseudobacteroides sp. (assembly GCA_035370245.1). Classification (GTDB taxonomy): domain Bacteria; phylum Bacillota; class Clostridia; order Acetivibrionales; family DSM-2933; genus Pseudobacteroides. The sequence goes on along the minus strand of DAOOVO010000015.1, from coordinate 17,512 downwards.
GAAGCATATCCTGTTTATAACGGCATAAAGGCCATTGATGCATTTAAAGAGAATACACCAAACATAGTTATATTGGATATAATGCTTCCTGGGGCGGATGGCTGGCAGGTATGCCGGGAAATAAGGAAAATAAGCAGTATTCCTATAATAATGCTTACTGCAAAGGGAGAAACATTCGATAAGGTGCTTGGCCTGGAATTGGGAGCGGATGATTACATGGTCAAGCCTTTTGAGCCTAAGGAGCTAGTTGCAAGGGTTAAGGCAGTATTAAGAAGATACGAGCATAAGGAAGTAGATGTTCAGGAGGTTGTGTATCCAAACCTTGTTATAAATAGGACCAACTATTCCGCTAAGGTAAATGGCAAGGAAATAGAGTTCACCCCAAAGGAATTGGAGCTTCTGTTTTTTCTTGCATCAAATCCCAATAAGGTTTTTACCAGAGAACAGCTTTTAGAGCAGGTTTGGGGGTTTGATTTTTATGGAGACTCAAGGACTGTTGATGTTCATGTAAAAAGATTGCGGGAAAAAATGGAGATGGAAGACCAAATATGGCAGTTAAAGACAGTGTGGGGAGTTGGCTACAAGTTCGAAGTAAAATAAGAAACTTTCCAGAGGTAATTTATGTTTAAATCAATATTCAGCAAGCTTATTGTACTGTTTATTTCAATAATAATAGTAAGCTTCTCCATAACCGGTGTTATGTTGTATTTTATGTTGGACAGCTTTGTTTACTCTGAGAAGGAGAATGATTTAAAGAATAAAGCTGATAGTGTAATTGCTGCATTTTATTACTATGCAACATATGATATGGAAATGTTTGAAAACTCTATATATAAACAATTTAAGCAGTATGTTGAAGCTAACCTGATAAAACTGGTTACGGATCAAATGGAACAGGTCAGTCAACAAACGCGTTCATATGTCTGGATTGTGGATGAGCGGGGGTATATTGGATTTGCAAAGCCTGATCTCCGTAGCAGAGAAATGTATGATGTAGCGAGAAAGCTTATTTTTGAGAATAATTCATTCAGACTGCCAAGTGAAAAGCAATACAGTAAGGTTATGCTGTCCGGAAAAGATGTTGTTGAGAAGAATGATTTTTATGGGCTTTTTGGAGAAAGAAGGCTTACAATTGAGAAGCCTATAAGAATAAAAGACGATAGTGGCAATGAGTTTATCGGTGCAGTTTATTTAAGTACTTCAATTCCCGATGTTTATGAACTTCAGAATTCAATCATAAAGCTGTATCTTTATGCAGTAGGAATTTCCATAATTATTGTGGTATTATTGGCTTATGTGTTTTCAAGCAGGATATCAAAGCCATTAAAAGAGATTAATGAAGCTGCAAGGGTCATAGCGGGCGGCGAATTCCAGAATCGTCTTAACATAAATTCCCAGGACGAGATAGGTGAATTGGCAGCAAGTTTCAATAATATGATTGAAGCATTGAGAAATCTGGAGGAGATGAGAAGAGGATTTATCGCAAATGTTTCCCATGAGCTCAGGACTCCGATGACTTCCATAAGAGGCTTTATTGAAGGAATACTTGACGGCACTATTCCTCCCGAAAGGCAGGATTATTACCTTACTATTGTAAGGGATGAAGTTAAGAGGATGAACAGATTGGTAAATGATTTGTTGGATCTTGCCAGAATGGAAGGCGGAGAAGTCAAGCTAAACCTCATTGATTTCAATATAAACGAGCTCATAAGAAGGAATGTCATTAAATTGGAAAACATTCTTGTGAGCAAAAATATCGATATAGAGGCTTATTTTGAATCAGAAGACATGTATGCTAACGGCGATGTGGATTCCATAGAAAGAGTCATACTCAATTTAGTGCATAATGCCATTAAGTTTACTCAGGAAGGCGGAAAAATAAAGATATCCACCTTTAAGAAGAAAGAAAAAATATGTGTGTCGATAGAGGATAATGGGCCGGGTATTGATAAAGATGATATTAACCGTATCTGGGATAGATTTTATAAAGTTGATAAATCGAGGGGAAAAGACAAGTCAGGGACAGGTTTGGGCCTTGCAATCGTGAGAAATATTATATTGGAGCATGGACAGGATATATCGGTTGAAAGTGAACCCGGACATGGTGCAAAGTTCACATTTACTTTAAACAGGTCAAGCCGATCGGTTGATAAGGATTGATTAAACCCTCTAATTAACGGATTTTGAGGATTCTAAAGTTAACAATTTGTTCATATTTTTTTAAAAATAGTTTCTTAAAATAGTATTATAGGATATGAGACTATAAGCATTCCATATTAAAAGCAAATATATTCAAGTTAAAAGTTTAGGCATATTCAGTATTTATATATGGCAGCTTATTAAACTGGAGAGGAGTTATAAGAATGGATAATATGAATTTGGAAAATAACGAATTTGAAAAAAGAGAACCTGATATTGGAAATGAGAATAGCTCAGATCATCAGGCTATCAGTGAAAACGAATTTAACTCTGGCGATACAGTTTACTCACAAAGCATGGAAACGGAAAACATAAGACATACAAGTTACGAAGAGAGCATTTGGAATGCCTATAAAGACAATTCAGTCGAAAGCAATCCGGTTGACAACAATTCCGGTGAAGGTAATTCCAGTTATAGTAATTCTTACAATAGTAGTAATATTGATAGCATGAAAAAGGGTTCATTTTATTCAGAGTCTGTTAAAAAGCCTAGAAAAAACAAGAATCCCAGCATATTGCAACTTATTATCGTTGCTGTTGTAAGCTCAATGATAGGTGGTACTGTTGTGGGGGCATACTTTCAGTTTTTAGCTCCAAGCATACAGCCCTCATCTAAAAGTTTATTAAGTAACTTTATAGGCAGCAACGACAATTCAGGTTCATCATCGGGTACCAATGACAATTCGGGAGTTGTTAAGAAGGTGGAAATTGTTCAGACTGAAGAATCTGCTGTTACGGCAATTGCTGAAAAGGTAAGTCCGTCAATTGTTGGAATCAGGGTAACATACAGAACCAGAAGCTTTATTTTCGATATGAGTCAGGAAGGAAAATCTGAAGGTTCAGGGATTATTATTAAACCTGACGGCTATATCATGACAAATTATCACGTTGTGAAAGCAGCAGCAGAAAGTTCAAAAGGAAGCGGCACAAAGCTTGAAGTTATATTGCCTAACCAGAAGGATAAGCCATACGAAGCGACTATTGTCGGCGGGGATGAAAAGACTGATTTGGCTGTAATTAAAATAAATGCAAATAATCTTCCGGCTGTTGAGTATGGTAATTCAGACGAGCTTAAGATAGGTGAATTGGCAGTAGCAATAGGTAATCCTGCAGGTCTTGAATATATGGGTTCTGTGACGGTTGGAGTAATAAGCGGAGTGAACAGAACAATTCCTATAGATGACGGTAAGGAGCTTAAGCTTATTCAAACAGATGCGGCTATAAACCCCGGAAACAGCGGTGGTGCATTGCTAAACTCAAAAGGACAGGTAATTGGTATAAACACTGCTAAAATCGGTGAAAACGGTTATGAAGGCCTTGGTTTTGCAATACCTATTAATAAAGCCAAGGAAATTACCGATAGTCTCATGGAATTTAGCTATGTAAAAGGAAGACCACTTCTTGGAATTGAAAGTGACGGAAGATTTAATGAAGAATTGGCAAAGCAATATGATGTACCTATGGGGGTATTGGTTGCATCGGTTACTCCTTTCTCAGGTGCTTATAAAGGCGGCATTAAAGCCGGTGATATAATTACAAAGTTTGACGGAAAGGCCGTAAAGAGTGTTGACGATATTAATAAACTTAAAGAAAAGCATAAGCCCGGCGATATTGTTGAGGTGGTAGTATACAGAGATGGAGAGACACTCACATTGAAGATAGAGCTGTCGGAAGACAAGGGTGTAATAAATAGATAATAATGGCATATTTAGAAGGTGTTGACGGCAAAAGCCTCAGCACCTTTTTTAAAGGGTGTGGATATGAGTTTTTTATTTAACAAGCTATCGCGATTTTATGATGTATTTATGAATATTACAGGGCTTTCCAATGAAGATTTGCTCCTTCAATATATAGGAGATATAGAAGGTCTTAAGGTGGCAGATATCGGGGGAGGAACTGGAACTCTTGCAAAATATTGTATAATAGAAGAGCAGAGGTTACCATTATTGATCCAAGTACCTCCATGACTGAAATTGCATTAAGGAAATGTCCTGGATTAAATATTATAAACGCCGGTGCAGAGAATATTCCGGTTGAAGACAACTTTTATGATGTTGTGTGCATAAGAGATTGCTTGCATCATATAAGCCGTTGGCAGGATTGTGTTAATGAAGCTTCAAGGATACTAAAACCGGGGGGCAGGATAGTTATTCAGGAGTTTAAACCGGGCTCTCTTATATCAAAGTTCATTTATATTTTTGAAAGAAGTCTTGGTGAGAAAACTGTATTAATTGAGCCTGAACTGCTTGTTGAAAAGGTGGGATTTAATGGTATTTTCGGAGAGATAATAAATGTAAGCAGCTTTGAATATGTTTTTTCAGGGGTGAAGAATGGGGAGATTTAAGCTATACTTTAAAGTTGCAAAAGATTTTATAACAGGCAATACTGTTAATAAACAGGATATAGCGAGAGCCTATGATGATGTCAGTCACGGTTACGATAATGAGTTTTTGGATGTTATGCACAGGTACAATGTCTCCATGCTGTCAATGCTTGATATACCGCGTGAAGCAAGGGTTTTGGATTTGGCCTGCGGTACCGGTTTCAATTCCTCGTGGATTTTGGAAAGGTATCCAGATGCATTAATCCACGCTTCGGATATTTCTTGCGGTATGTTAAAGGAAGCGGACAAGAAGCTTAATGGAAAAGTGAAACTCATAGAGGCTTCAATGCTTGAGTTTCTTAAACAATGTGAATCGGGTGCTGTGGATGTGATAGTCTGTAGTTGGGCGTTAAAATATGAGCCGCCGTTAGAAGTGCTGCGAGAGTGTTGGAGAGTTTTAAAGGATGGAGGGCAGATAGGTGTCATTGTTAATACAAAGGCTACCCTTCCAGAAATTAGAAGGATATACAGGTATCTTTTGATTGATAATTCATATCAGATAAATAAGCTCATGATGGAGCTGCCTAACCCAAAAAACGAAAATCAATTATATAAATGGTTTCGTATTTGCGGGTTTGATAAAATTAAAACATCTCATGGATGCCATTCTTTTAATTTTGATTCAACCGATGAAGCTGCCAGATGGGTAACATCTACTGGTGCACTTGCGGGATTTGATGTTATGCTTAATTTGAGGGATAATGATATGAAGAAGCAAATTTCAATGCTGTTAGAGAAGTTTGGAGTAAAAAGTATTACTCATGATTTTGTTTTGGGGGTTGCAAATAAATGTTTATGAATACTTTAGTTCTTTTGAATATGATGTTGGATAGAAAATGCATTAAACTGGGCTGGGATATTCACAAAATGTTTTCTAAAAACAGCAGCTACAGGATGAAAAATCTTATCAAGGCAGGACTTAATGTAATAAAAAACGATAGAATTGTTAAACATGAAGGAATGTACATAGTCAATTCATTCATACCGCCGTTAAATTCAGAGGCATATAGAAGCATTGTTATGGCAGTGCCGGGAGAGGGTGAGGAAATTTTTACGAGCCATACAGAGGGCAGACGGAAAGCTCCAATTTCCATATACATATCGGCAACATCCAAGTGCATGTATAATTGCTGGCACTGCAGTGCTGCCAAAAGAGGAAATCAACATGATATAGATACCGACAGAATGATTGATCTTGTAAAGAAAATACAGGATATGGGTACAGGTATAATAGGATTTACAGGGGGTGAACCTCTTTTAAGGGATGACCTCGAGAAAATAATCTCACACATAGACCAAAGAAGTGTTTCATTTGTGTTTTCTACGGGGTACGGTCTAACATATGAAAGAGCTAAGAATCTTAAAGCGTCAGGCTTGCTTGGTATAGCCATAAGCCTGGACTCTTTGGAGCCTAAAGAGCATGACAGGGGCAGGGGCTTTGAAGGTGCCTACAACCATGCAATTGAGGCCATTGGTCATGCCAAAAAGGCAGGGCTTTATACAATGGTGCAAACGGTATGTACCAGAGAGCTTTTAAAGGATAATAAGCTCTATGATTTTGCCGAGTTTATGAAGGAGTTGGGAGTGGATGAGATGAGAATGATTCAGCCATTGCCGTGCGGCAGACTTGATTCCGACACGAGTCAACTTTTAACTGCCCAAGAAGAAAGAAAGCTCATTGATTTTCACATTCAATGCAACCGTAACAGGAAGCTGCCAAAAGCATCTGTTTTCTCCTATTTTGAATCAAATGATCAGTTTGGATGCGGTGCGGCAGTACAGCATTCTTATATAGACAGTGAAGGAAATTTATACCCGTGTGATTTTGTGCCTTTGAGCTTTGGCAATGTATTTGATGAGCCCGTTGATATTCTGTGGCAAAGGATGCATGAGTCCATTGGTAAGCCTAGAGGACACTGTTTCAGTAAAATGGAGTTGAGTGATATTATAAAAAGCAGGGACAACGTTGAATACTATCCTTTAAAAGCAAAGGACTTATGTATTGACTGCAAATGCACAAATTCTGTGCTCCCTGCATTTTACAGGATTCTTAAGGGAGAAAAGGTATGATTATCAATGTAAGGGGCTTAATGCTAAATTATGAAACCTATGGTGAAGGACAGCCTGTTATTTGTATTCATGGGTGGAATGAGAGCAGCAGGGTCTTTAAGTCCATGATTTACAGAAGACTCTTAAAAGGATGCAGAATATATGCCGTTGATCTGCCGGGGTTTGGCAAATCTCAGGGCTTAAAGGACTATGATTTTAAAGTGCTCACCGATATTGTGGATGAATTTGCCGATAAATTAGGGCTCAATAATTTTATTTTGGTGGGTCAATGTATGGGAGGAATTATTGCATTAGATTATGCAATAAGGCATAGCCATAAGATAAGTAAACTTATATTGGTGGAGACAATGATATATTTTCCTGTGTGGATGAACCTTTTGCTTGTTGAATTTTTGAGTATACCGATGTTGAAGTTTATGTTAAGGCGTAAAGTAGGTTTAAAGCTTCTTTCTGTGCACAGGGTTTTCAGAAAAACGGGAAGGGATAAAAAGCTTTACGGTATGTTTCGAAAAGTGGATGTAAAAAACTCTGTAAAATACATAAGGCTTATGAAAGATTATTCAAAGTACGATCACATCCGGAGGGCTAAAATACTTGGAGATATTCCTGTAGTATTGGTTACGGCAGGAACAACATTCAGTCAGGTAAGAAAAACATCTGAGGATCTCAAAAATGCATTAAACAATGTTAGCATTGTGGACTTTCCGGCTAAAAACCATTTTGTTTATGTATAGCCAAGATTGCGAAAGTTTAAAATTTATTTTTTTGGGTATAAATTGCTATAATAAAAATTGAGTATGATTACGATATAATATAGAAAGCAGGCAATATATGAAAAATAATGTTATTTCTAAGAAGAAAATAGAGGAAGTTTTGGAAATACTGGATAAAACGTATCCCGATGCACGTTGTGAGTTGAATTTTAATACTCCGTTCCAGTTACTGGTGGCTACAATGTTAAGTGCCCAATCGACGGACAAAACGGTTAACAAGGTTACGGACAAGCTGTTTGAGAAGTATCCTGCACTGGAGGACTTTCAAAAGCTTGATCAAAGCCAACTGGAGCTGGAAATTAAGGAAATCGGGTTATATAAAAACAAGTCAAAGAACATTAAAGAAATGTGTAATATGCTTGAAGAAAAGTTTCAGGGCAGGGTGCCCGACAATATGGAGGATCTTGTATCATTGCCGGGGGTTGGAAGAAAGACTGCCAATGTAGTTTTGAGCAATGCATTTGATGTTCCTGCTATAGCGGTGGATACGCATGTATTCAGGGTGTCAAACAGAATCGGACTGGCTAAAGCCAAAAACGTGGAGACCACAGAGGAGCAGCTAAGAAAAAACATACCCATGAATAAATGGTCAAAAGCACATCATCTGCTCATATGGCATGGAAGAAGGGTTTGTGCTGCACGGAAGCCAAAGTGCGAAGCCTGTCCCGTTGCAGCATACTGTAAATACTACAATGAGCAAACAGGAAATAAAGATAATGGTTAACTCATTATGCATTATTAGATATTCATTAATCGTTTATATAGGTATTTTAAAATAGGTATTTATATGGTCATTTAATTAAATATTTATAGGCATGTTAATCTGTTTGAAAGAGGTGTTGCTATGTCTAAAGATATCATAGAGACATTAGCAGGCGTAGATAAGGATGATTTAATTTTTTCCTTGGATATTGGAACAAGGACTATAGTAGGTATTGTAGGATATATGGAAAAAGATAAGTTTAAGGTTGCGGCAGCAGAAGTGATAGAACATAAAAGCAGAGCAATGCTTAACGGTCAGATCCATGATATTGAAAAGGTTGCCGAGGTTGCCGGTGAGGTAAAGGGAAAGCTTGAAAAGAAGCTGGGGATAAAGCTTGAGAAAGTTGCAATCGCCGCAGCAGGAAGAGTGCTCAAGACTTGTGAAATCAAGGTTGAGAGGGAGATCGATCCTGGAGTATTAATTGACAGGGACATTATTTATGGCCTTGAGATGGAAGGAATACAAAAGGCACAGGCAATTCTAGATAAAGATGAAGCTTCTGTGGGACAAACAAAGTATTATTGTGTTGGGTACAGTGTTATAAACTATTATCTCAATGGGTATGTAATATCCAATCTTTTGGATCACAGGGGTAATACTATCGCAGCTTATATATTGGCTACATTCTTGCCCCATATTGTTGTAGACAGTCTTTATACTGTTATGAATAAAATAGGTCTTGAAGTGATTAATCTTACTTTGGAGCCTATAGCAGCTATCAATGTAGCTATTCCGCCCGAGCTCAGGCTTTTGAATTTGGCGTTGGTGGATATAGGTGCAGGAACTTCCGACATAGCTCTAACAAGAGATGGAAGTGTTGTGGCATATGCCATGGTGCCTCTTGCAGGAGATGCATTGACTGAGAAAATCGCAAAGGAGTATCTTTTAGACTTCAATACTGCTGAGGATATCAAGACTTCGTTATCGAAAAATCCACCGGATAGCATATCATTTAAGGACATAATGGGTAAAAAGCATGTTGTCAAGAAAGAAGACATACTTGAAGCCATTAAACCCTCCATACAAAACCTCGCAACGGTTATATCTCAAAAAATTATGGAATTAAATCAGAAGGCTACAAATGCTGTCTTTCTTATTGGAGGAGGAAGCCAAATCCCGGGGCTTAGTCAAATGATTGCTGAAATGCTGAATATTAATGATGACAGGATTGCATTGAGAAGCCGTGATAATATTAATAATATTAAATTCGGAGGGAAAAAGCTTTCGGGACCCGAAGCAATAACTCCTATTGGAATAGCTGTCACAGCAATTAAACAGAGGGGACATGACTTTTTAAGTGTAATGTTTAACGGTAAAAGAATTAGACTCTTCAACTCAAAGAAGCTAACGGTTTTAGATTTACTGGCATTTGTAGGCTTTGACCCCAATTCACTTATAGGGAGATCAGGCAAAAGCATAAGATTTACAATCAACGGTGAAGAAAAGTTTATAAAAGGTGAGCTTGGACAGGCAGCCAGGATTATTGTAAATGGTGAAACTGCAAGCCTTGATACTTTCTTGAATTCTCAGGATGAAATAACGGTTGAGCCGGCTATACATGGCAGGAATGCTGAGGCAAAGCTTTCCGACTATGTTAATGTAACACCGAAAATAGGTTTAAAATTTAATGGAATGCTCATTTATGCGGGAACCCAGATTTATGTTAATGGAAATGAGACAGAGGATTATATAAATATATCTGACGGTGATTCAATACTTGTGAGGGATATAACATGTATCAACGATCTTTTGGAGATGTACGGCTTTGACCCGGAAGAATCCAGGATTGTCGTTAACGGAAATGAAGAAAATGAATCCTATAACCTTATGGAAGGTGATGAAGTACAGGTTGAGCTTAGAACCGATGAGAGACTTGATTTTAATGTACTAAATAACAGTATGAATACTATAAACGAACCAATTATTAACACAGACGACAAAGTCTTCCATGTTACAGTGAACGGCAAGAACACAATTATTAAAGGAAACAAACACCAATATATATTTTTAGACGTGTTTAATCACATAGATTTTGATCTTTCAAAAGGTAAAGGAAATGCGGTATTTAAGTTAAACGGCGAAAAAGCTGCCTTTACAGATGAAATTAAACCCGGAGATGCCATTGAAATATCCTTTGAGCCGTCATAAGAGAAATCAGAATTTCCTAATAAATCTTTAGTGAGTTTACAATATCATAAAAAAGCTTTTTCTGATAGTTATCCCATGATTCTTCAGGAAGGAAATAGCTTATTCTGTAAAGTCTGTTTTCTTTCTGAAGAAAAACCTCATTTGATTTTATCTGATTTCCGTTTTTATCCAGCACTGAATAATCCCAGGCATAGCCCTTAAGATTGTTTACCTTAATAGGTTTTGAGCTGAAGTACTGATAATCTAAATGTGATGAAGATTTGGCTTTATCCAGGAATTCCGACAGAGAATAGGGGAGATTCCAGACCTGTACGAAGCCATTTGATATCTCGGATTTCAATTCTACATGGTAGAGCAAGTCACTGCCGGTAAACTCCTGTTCATCTATGGTGAAAATAGATGGATAATCAAAACCGAATTTACCTTTCTCAGATATGAAATTTTTAAAAATCTCTGTTTTTGGCTTAATAAACGGTAGTCCCGTTTCTATTGTTCCATCTTTATTTGCTTCATTTATGAATATATTCTCAACTGTAAATTCGGCAGGACATGAAAAAGACAGGTAATTATTTATAGTTAATATATAATTTACATTTTTACTTAATATAAAATTGACCAATATAAATAAGGCAAACCATGCACATATCCATATGCATGTTCCATAAATCTTTTTTTTGTAGTTCTTAATGAATATAACATACAAGTAAATCACTCCAGCTTCTAAAAATACGATATCTTTTAATTCGAAATCTTTTGTAAAACTTACAACATATATATTCCAAAATATTCACTAAAATTCCATTATTGAATATATTAGTAATATAATAATACCGGGAGTGGTTATTATGAAGATATTGGTAGTAAAAATGCCTAGGATAGTAGGAAACATACTTAAAAAAGTACTAAGGATGGGTTAAAATTTATAAAAAATAAAAAAGCTTAATGCTTTTTTATTTTTTATAAATTCAAAATTAATTTTTAATTTAAATGAATTACTACTTTAAATATAATCATCCAATTTTATACTGCTCTTGTTACTTTGTTTGAACGCAAGCATCTTGAACAAATATATATTGATTTAGTTGTACCTTTATCAACAATTTTTACTTTTCTGATGTTTGGTTTCCAACTCCTGTTAGTCTTTCTGTTTGAGTGGCTCACTTTCAATCCAAAAAGAACGTCTTTGCTGCAAACTTCACACTTTGCCATTATATCTACACCTCCTTTAGTCTGGAGAAATATTTATATTAATATTTACTTGCTTTACCCAAAGCACATATTATTCTAACACAAAACATGCAGATACTGCAAGTGATTTTTACAAATTTTAAATTTTACTGAAAAGATTATGAAAACTCAATAATTGTACACATCTAATTTATAATTTGGGCAGCAAATATGTGATAAAATAATGTAAGTATTAATAACGCATTTAATAGCAAAAGAAATACTAATGGATGGAGAACTCTTTATATGAAAGAAAATATTCCAAATTTCAATATAAAAGAGATAATGGAAAAGCCTTTGAGTTATTTAAAGGGTATTGGGGCAGTTAGGGAAAAGCTGTTTCACAAACTGGGTATTTATAATATTGGAGAGTTGGTTTCTTATTTTCCCCGTGAGTATGAAGACCGGAATAATATAAAAAAGATTGTTGAACTTCAGGATGATGAAAAATGTGCCTTTGAGGGCCAAATAGCATCTAAGGTTAGCGAACAAAAACCCAGAAGAGGCCTTACAGTAAGCAAGCTTGTTATAAAGGATGAAACAGGCTCTATTACTGCAATATGGTTTAATCAACCCTATATTGGACATGTATTTAAGCCTGGAGAAAAATATGTTTTCTTTGGAAAGATTGTAAGAAAGTTCAACACGCTGGAAATTCAGAACCCCATATATGAAAAGGCCGGCGAAGAAAAAAATATGTGCAGGATTGTACCTGTTTATCCTTCTACTATGGATTTGTCACAGAATGTTATTCGAGCTGCCGTAAGAAGTGCTATGGATGTCGTTGACGGCAATATTGAAGAATCGCTGCCGATTTCAATAAAGGAACGTTATAAGCTTCCTGAAATAAATTATGCTTATTCCAATATACATTTTCCAATAAGCTTTGAGGATTTTAACAATGCCAGATACAGGCTTGTTTTTGAAGAGCTTTTCTTTATGCAGATAGGGCTCTTGAGCCTAAAAACTGCATTGACAAAAGAACATACAGGTATTAGCTTTATAAAAGATGACAGCAGAATGAATGCATTTATAAATGCTTTGCCTTTTTCACTTACCGGTGCACAGAAAAATGTTTATAATGAGATAAAGAGGGACATGGAAAGTGGCAGAGTGATGAACAGGCTGGTTCAAGGTGATGTAGGGTCGGGTAAAACCGTTGTAGCTGCACTTGCACTTTATAAGGCGGTTTTAAGCGGATATCAGGGTGCACTGATGGTTCCCACGGAAATTTTGGCCGTGCAGCATTATATAACCATGTCCAAGCTGTTTGAAGGCTTTGATGTGAATGTTGCATTGCTCACGGGAAGCAAGACCGCAAAGGAAAAAAGGGAAACAATTGAGAAACTGAAAAATGGTGAAATTAATATTCTCATCGGTACGCATGCACTTTTAGAGGACAAGGTGGAGTTTAAATCTCTAGGTCTTGTCATTACTGACGAGCAGCACAGGTTTGGAGTGAGGCAAAGAGCCGTGCTGTCTAAAAAAGGAAATGATCCTGATGTTCTTGTTATGACTGCAACACCCATTCCAAGAACACTTGCACTCATATTATACGGAGATCTGGATATTTCCATAATTAATGAGCTTCCACCAGGCAGAAAGCCTGTTAAAACATATGCGGTAGACAACAGCATGCGGCAGAGGATATATGATTTTATAAGAAAAAAGGTTAAAGAGGGAAGACAGGTATATATGGTATGCCCTCTTGTAGAGGAATCGGAAGATATAAGTGCTAAGGCGGCAAGTGAGCTTGCAGAGAAACTTTCTCAAAATGATTTTAAGGACATGAGAGTGGGACTTGTTCACGGTAAAATGAAGCCAAAAGACAAGGAAGCCGTTATGGACAGCTTTGTTAAGGGAAATCTGGATATACTGGTTTCAACTACGGTAATTGAGGTGGGTGTTAATGTGCCCAATGCCACAGTGATGGTTGTGGAGAACTCCGAAAGATTTGGATTATCACAGCTCCACCAATTAAGAGGACGCGTGGGCAGAGGTGATGAGGAATCCTTCTGTATATTGTTTAATGAGGGCAAAGGCCCTGTGGCTAAGGAAAGAATGAGGGTTATGGAAAAAACAAATGACGGGTTTGTCATTTCCGAAAAGGACCTAGAGCTGCGAGGTCCGGGAGAGTTTTTCGGTACGAGGCAGCATGGACTGCCGGAGCTTAGAATCGCAAACTTGTACAAGGATATGGAGATACTTAAAATAGCACAGGAGGCGGCTGTTAATCTCATTAATGAGGATCCTAAGCTTGAGAGAGACGAAAATTTTAGAATAAAAACGGCTGTAAAAGAAAAATTTTCTGGAAAATTAGAAGGACTTAGCTTTTTATAATCGAATAATGTACTATAGTGCGTATATTGGGGTTGACAATTAGAAATCATAATATAAAATAACATTATAAAAATGTATTTATACTATTCTTACGAGTTATAATTTGGAGGAATACTTATTTTAAGGGTAATATCCGGCTCTGCTAAAGGGCATAAGCTGAAATCAAAAGAGGGGAATTCCACAAGGCCCACCACAGACAGGGTTAAGGAATCGTTATTTAACATTATAGCAGGATATTTGGAAGATGCTTTGGTGCTTGATTTTTATGCAGGGACAGGAAGCCTTGGAATAGAAGCATTGAGCAGAGGGGCAAAGGAAGCGGTATTTGTTGACCAATCCCGTGAATGTGCTGGCATAATAAGAGATAATCTTGTACATACAAAGCTTATAGAAAAATCCCAAATAATCAACTGTGATGTTAAAACTGCTATTATAAAGCTGTCCGGTATGGGCAGAAAATTTGACTTGATTTTTATGGATCCCCCCTATGGAAAAAATTTTGTTGAAGAAACTTTAAATTATCTGGTAAATAGTGATATAATTATAAACAACGGTTTAATAGTTGCAGAACATGAGTATACCGATAAGGTACCTGAGCAAGTTGGACAAATTAAGCTTTTTAGAAGTCAAAGGTATGGAAGGACTATACTGTCGTTCTATAAAAATGAAAGCTAAAGATAAGGCGGTTGGTAATTTGAAAGTTTTTGTATATCCCGGAAGTTTTGACCCAGTGACAAATGGTCATCTGGATATAATAGATAGGGCAGCAAAGTTATGCGATAAGCTGATTGTGGCAGTACTTGTCAATTCCAGAAAAAATCCGGTTTTCACACTGGAGGAAAGAGTAGGACTCTTGGAAAAAGTATTAAAGGGCAGAGACAATGTTGTTGTTGAGTCTTTTGATGGATTGCTGGTTAATTTTGTAAGAGAAAAGAATGCGAGTTCAATTATTAAAGGGTTAAGAGCCGTATCTGATTTCGAATATGAGTTACAGATGGCATTATTGAATAAAAAATTAGATCCCGGTATTGAAACGCTTTTTATGATGACCAATATAGACTATTCTTTCTTAAGCTCCAGTGCAGTTAAAGAGTTAGCGAGACACAACGGAAATATTGAAGGCCTTGTACCGGAGTGTATAAGAGAAGACGTAATTAAAAAAATCATGAAGTGATTGGGAGGAATACAATGGAAATCCTATCTATTTTGGAAACATTGGAAGATATAATTGAAAAGAGTGTTAGTGTGCCGTTTAGTGGAAGATGTCTTGTAGATAGGGAGGAGATATTGGAGATTATTAAAGAAATGAGGCTTAAGCTGCCGGATGACTTAAAACAGGCCAAATGGGTGAAGGAAGAAAGACAAAGGATACTTATGGAAGCCCAGAAGGAAGCCGATAATGTTGTTAAGGAAGCAGAAAGCAAGATTTCCGAATTGATCGATGAGCATGAGATTACAAAGCAAGCCTATGAGCAAGCAAATGAGATTATTTCTAATGCTCAAAAAAATGCAAAGGAGATAAGGCTGGGCACTAGAGAATACGCAGACAGTATCTTAAGTAAAGTTGAGAGTATTCTAAAGGATGCATTAGAGGTTATTCAATCTGATCGAAGTGAATTAAAGTAATTTGCAAGTCAATTATACTGTAAATTGTTCTTTATATGTATAATTTCCATTAAAAAATTAAATATATAATATATGAAAAAATTTTAGAGAAATGGCGAAATGTTTAATGGTTCGCTATTTTTTTGATGTTTAGGGGTCCCTAAATTCATGGAGTTTATATTAAAAGATACAGGTGAAGTATAATGAAACGATTTTGGGTTGAGCAGTGCAATGCATTTTTAGAAATATTTAGGGATAAAAGACAGTTTGTATTGTTTGCCGTTTTATTACTTTTTATATTGCTGAATTCACTTAAGATTTCAATATTTAATCTGATATTGACAGATAATAAAGCATCGGTTATTGCACAGTTTAAGATTACATATACATTTTTAATGTTAATTATTATAATAAATGTATTTTTTATTCTAAAGTCTAAGGCTCTTTTTTTATTGCTGTATTTATTGCAGACAATCTATATATTAGTCAATATTTCATATTATATGTATTTTCACAGCTATCTTCATATAATGCAGTTTATAATGCTTTTTAACGAAGGCTTTGATGCAGCAAATCAAAACGCAGCACCCATTAACTTAAAAATGCTTATAACATTAATTGATCTGCCTGGTTTTATTCTTGTCTACAGGAATTTTTACAATATAATTGATTTTAGAAAGAGCAAGAGATCTCTTACAATAATTGTAACATGTTTATCGCTGGTATTGCTTGTAGGTATTGAAATAAATAGTTATTACAATGAATGGTCAATGATTCATCTTGTGAAAAGCAGGTATAATGGAGAAAAGCCTATTGTAGAACGATACGGTACAATAGCCAATAATGCTTTGGGTATTTATCTTAACAGAAACGAGAAAGTTATTGTAGATAAGCTCAAATATGGGGAGGTTCAAACCGGAAATGCAAACGGAAAGGATAAGCCCAATTTTGTTTTAATCCAGGTGGAAGCTATGGATTCCAATATTATAGACAAGAAGTACAATGGACATTATATAACACCTTTCCTAAATTCTCTAAAAGACAGCTCGGTTTATTATCCGTATGTACTAAGTGAGCATATGGGTGGCGGTACATCGGATATTGAGTTTTCTGTAATCAACAGTATAGAGCCTCTTGAGGGCTACGCCGCACAGAAGCTTTCCAATTATAATTATCCCAACTCTTTTATTAAGATATTGAGAAAAAATAATTACTCTGCCATTGGATTTCACGGAAACAAAGGCAGCTTTTTCAACAGGAATGTATCTTTTCCCAAAATGGGCTTTGAAAGGCTTGTGGATATGGAGGAGATGGGACTTAAAGATGTTGGATGGGGGGCACCTGACGAGGATGTTTTAAATTATGCTTTTCAATATATTTCAAATATGAAGACTCCATTCATATCCTATATAATTACAATGACAAGCCACGGTCCTTTTACGAATGCAGGCAATTACTATCAAAACAAAGCATTTGAAGGAGTTGAAAATATAAACATAAAAAATTATTTTAATTCCATGTCTTATGTGGATAAGGTATTGGAAGACTTTGTAACAAAGATTAAAAGCAGATTTAAAAACACATACATCTTTATATATGGGGACCATACACCCAGTATACGGGATAAAGAGTATATGCAGGCTTCTTTTGACTATGACGGCAAGTATTTTGAGTTTGTTCCTCTTTTTATAATTACTCCTGATGGCATGAAGTATACTGAGAAGAGTAGAGTAGCATCCATGCTTGACTTTTCTCCGACTCTATTGAGACTATCGGGTGTGGAATTTAAGATTAAGTCTGATGGCGTGAATCTTTTAGATTTTAAAAGTGAATGGAAAGGGATTGAATATAAAAATGATGTTTACAAAAGGGATTTTTTATATCAAAAGGCTAATGATTCAAAAGGTTAATGATTCTAATAGTTGATGATTCTAATAGTTGATGATTCCATTGGTTGAGTAGAAAAGAAAGCGGTTGCATTTTGACAAAACCCGGTATGAGTGA
>DAOOVO010000014.1:0-56466 GCA_035370245.1 Pseudobacteroides sp. | reverse complement strand
TCAAAGATCGATATTACCTGTTTTTAACAGGAGTTATTGCAGTGGAATCAAATTTCTACTTTTACCTATCTTTGAAAGAAGGAACTGTATTTTCTCCCTTATGGTTACGTTTTTATCAAAAAAGTCCATGAGCTTTTCTTTTTCATTGAGCTCATTTGCCGTAAAATTGGGAGTCCTGAGTAAATAATACAAAAACTCTTCGCCTGGAGATGAACAGGTATTGTTGATGCGAGTGAATATTTTATCCATATCAAGGTCATTCCAGGTTATATTGTCAATATAGAAA
Organism: Pseudobacteroides sp.; assembly: GCA_035370245.1. Lineage (GTDB taxonomy): Bacteria > Bacillota > Clostridia > Acetivibrionales > DSM-2933 > Pseudobacteroides. The sequence goes on along the minus strand of DAOOVO010000014.1, from coordinate 56,180 downwards.
CGGTCCTTTTCCTTTTTTGAAAGGTTATTATAGAACTTTGCTATGGATTCCATATCTCCCGGCTTGTATTTTATATCAGGTACTTTCCCCCATGAGCTTTTTATATGGTTTCTTAATCTATTATTGTTTTTTATGTTATTGTAAACTGCTGCAGCTGCAAGAAAGACAAGTACGAATAATACGATTAGCCCTGTAGTAATATCAAATGTCATTAATAGATACTCCTTTGTAAATATTCTTAAATTAATCATAGTATAACATATTGTCCATATCTTTGTTATATCGTGGGAATAAAATCATAAAAAAACGTATGCACCAAAGAGAAAAGTGCATACGCCAAGTTCAAGAGAAGATATTTTATTAAAAGTGATTGACAGCAATTTTAATTAAGTTAAGTTATTGTTTCAACACATTTCATAACTACATTAAATACGTTATTAATCGCATTTAATATATGTCAGTCGGGTAGCTTGATGTTGTTGCATTAAAGTGTTTAGCCAGAATCATTACATCCGACATGTTGATTGATGAATCTGAATTGATGTCGGCATCGGGCAGGTATGTTTCATCACCTTTAACCCCGCCAAAATGTTTTGCCATTATAATTATATCCGACATGTTAATGGTATCATCCCCGTTAAGATCTCCTGCCCACATTAGAACAGGTGAGGCTTGCTTACTAAGTTCTTTATCACCATTTATAATGACTTTATCTATCTCTCTTGCAAGATAGCCTGTTTTGCTAATTTTGACTTTAAACCATGCTACTTTTTCAGTTATGCCGGTAATTTCAAAATATCCGTTTTTGTCAGTGATGGCGGAACGGCCCATTCCGACTAGCTCAACATTGAAGCCGGCTTTAACTGTTTTTGCTGTATCCGCACTATATGTGAAATCAGGTGCTATGTAACCTGAAAGCTTATTGCCAGGTACTGAGCCTGTAGGAGTCGGTGTAGGTGAAGTATGCTTGGTGGGAGTAGGTGATACTGTTGTACCGTTTATCTCACCATAGACGATACCTCTACCGTTTGTTGCAACAAAAACACGTCCATAAACTCTTAAATCACCTGTGATTGAATAATTTATAGAACCGTATTGGTGTTGGTCGTCATTTATTCTTATCCAGCTTTTAGCCATGTCATCGGAGCGATATACGGCATATAAGCCATCGGTTTCACCGCAGATATAAATGGCAAGATAATCTTCACCTGTCTTTGCTTTGCCGAAACCAACTACATCACATCTTGTAATGCCGCTGACTTTATTAAATGTTTTACCACCGTCGGTTGTATATGAAAGACCGGTAGTAGAACCCGGGATCCATACATGCCCTTCTTTACCGGGAACTGCTTTAATTTTAGCCGAAGCAGCTTCTAAGCCTGTTTTTACGGCTGTGAAAGTTTGCCCACCGTCATTGCTTACATAGAATGTATTTTTTGCGTATGCATAAAATACATTTGGATTAACTCTGTCCGAACAAACATCGGCACCTGCGGGAAGTGTACTTACAGCCTTCCAACCGCCGTTCATATAACATAATACTCCCTGACTTGTACTCGGCGACCATACAAATGTTGAGCCATCAGCAGATACTGCAACAGTACCTCCCTGAACAATATCATTCTCATCAGTAGAAGGGAATGTATAGCTTACATTAGGCTGAACCTCCGACCAGGTCTTACCGCCATCCTTTGAAATACCGACGCTTTTTTTGATCATCTCATATCGTTCTTTATCAGCATTACCTACTCTTACTATTATTTTTGGATTCAGCTCTGCATAATCCAGACCTGTTGTGCTTGTAAATGTGGGATTTGTCATCATGCAATCAGGTCCTACCGTTAAATCTTTGTGCACGAATCCGCAGATATCACCAACACCACTTATAAGCTCTACACCGTCAATTGGAGGACATATGAGACTTAATACTGCAGTTTCTTCAACACCTGTTGCCATAACTTCAATATTAACTAATTTGCCTTTATCCCAATCGGTAAGATTCCTTGTTCCATAAATAGTAGCACCTGTACCGTACATCATTTCATCTGAATCAAAGGGATTAATTTCAATATCCCCAATCATCCAACCAAGCTTGGGAGTAGGGCTGTCCATTATCTCCATGCCGGTTATCAGTCCCCCTGAAGCAGCATTTATTGGTTTGCCCCATGATAGCCATGGTGCTTTTGAAATATCCATAGTATATTTTAAGTTTCTTGATGGCCATGAATCGCCGTACTCCCATATTGCATCCCATGTTTTACCTGCATCTGTTGAGCGGAAAATAAAGTCATCCGGCCACCATGATTGAAGAGATGAAACAATAAGGGTGTCGGGGTTTTGTGCATCAACACTTAAGCCAGCAAATCCATACCAGTTTTCATATTTTGGAGAGCCATCCCAATTGCGACCTGATGGAGGAGTTATATCAGTCCATATACCGGTGTTTGTATCATACTTGTATACTGCACCGTCTTGGCACTGGTAAGGACCGCCTCTATCACCGTATGTGACATATAAAATACCGTTGCCGCTTATTACTCCATGATGAGGAATACCAATACTCAATGCGTCTGTATTATGTCTTGTAAAGGTACTTTCCGTTGGCTGTCCTTCAACAGGTTTCCATGTTTCACCGGCATCATGACTGACGTATAATGGATTCTTTTTATCGGCAACACCGACATAAATGTCTTTTGTGGGTTTGCCTTTAGTACCCTTTGCCGAATCAAAGACTACGAAGCACAATCCCAGGTTGTCAGCTGTATATTCGAAATTCGGGTCTTCGACATAATTACCCACATTCGGAAAGCTTTTAACCTTTGACCATGTTTTGCCATAGTCCGTGCTTTTCCACAAACCATTGCCGCTTCGTGCAGCAAAATATAATATGTTATTGCTGTTAGGATCAATCATCAAGCGTTCACCAACGGAACGACCAGGCATGTTTCCTCCGAATTTGAACGGTAGCTCCGTTCTCTCCCATGTTTTGCCGTAATCATCGGATCGCAATATATATCCATTCATATTTGTCCAGCTGTTTGTATATGTACCGGCTGCAATATATACCCTATTTGTTTCAACAGGGTCGGTTGCTAAGCTTTCTACACCTAGAAGGTTCCATTCATCGGGCGATACCCAGTCATTAATAGGTTCCCACTCCAATGTTGTCTTATTTCTTATATATGCTCCACCTATATCGGTACGAGCATAAACAAGGCCTTTTTCAGTGGGGTTATAAATAATTCCGCAAACAAAACCGCCACCACCGCCAATTTTTACATTATTCCATTTGTAAGGCTGGCTTACCACAGCAGATGTTTTCGTTACAGGCGATGCGGCCAGAATAACAGTAAATGAAAGGAATAACGCAAGAAGCTTTTTAAAACTTTTTCTTTTTACAAACATTCGCAATACCCCCTAATCTAGATTAAATACCATTAATAATACATTTATCTTCTGCTAAATGTAAGATTAATACGTATTTAATGTATTTATATAATATTTTTAAATTTAACCTGTTTAATTCGGCTCTTTTCCCCATACAAGAGAATTGGAAATATAGACGGTAATATTTTCCTGTATAGTGAAATCCATAGATTCGGAATCAAATGAATAATCGTTATACTGCTCAAAAAACCCCCAGTCCTCCTGTGTGATTGAACCAAATGCATAAACTGACTTACCAGGGAGCAAGGTGCCATTATCAAAGTATACTTCAAGGTAATGATCCGTCCTGTCTGCCGATGGATGTTTGACGAATTTGCCGTGTACTTCGCTCTCTTCACCGTGACTAAAATAATATGATGAATAGACAAGATTAGAATTTCCCTCTTTTGTGAAATAATACCTTATTTTCAAGTCTTTCAAATCTATTATTGAGGAACCGGTATTGGTAACTTTAAAATCAACACTGATTCCTTGTGTGCGGCTTTGTTTGTCTCTGTTGAAAAATTCAAGTTTCAAATTGCTTGACCCGTTCTTTGATGGATTGTTCCTGTCGTTAGCACTTTTCGGAGTAGGTTTTGAAGTATTGACATTTGGAGGAGTAGGAGTAGGGGTATGAGAATTTGTACTTTTGAGTGCCGTATTTATTGCATGTGGTGTATTGGTATATAGAATTTGTGTTGAAGATTGAGGCAAAGATTGCGTTGAAGGACTTGAGGTTGGTGCTGTAGATGTTGGAAATATTGTAGGTGTTGTACTTGCTATTGTTGCATTTGCAGGATTTGCTGTTGCTTTGTGTGGATCAATTGTATTAGTTGAATATAAATCTTTTTTATCGGACTTAAATAGGCCTGACAATTCAGCAAGATGATAAACAGGAGTATCGGTTAAGCTGGATTGGTCTAATTGTTTTCCGTTTTCGATGGCCTTCAAATATAAATAATACTTTCCCATAGATATATTGTTTTTGGACGATTCCTTCTTATGTGATGATGCAAGGCTTAAGGCCTCACTTCTAATTTTAATGTTTTGGCTTTCAGCAATGCCGGCAACTTCTTCCTGACCTTTGGAAAGCAGAGAATTTACAACATCTTTATCATCATTATCATTCAATGCTGCTGAGAGCAAAATGAAATTTTCGGATTTACTGTCAATAATGCCTATTGAAATGAGTTTTTCAATATATTCGCCTAGTGCATGGTTCACAGGTTTGCCACACAGACTAAGTCCATCAATTACATTTGAGGAATCTTTGTTTAATGCAATAACATTAATAACATTTAGATTTTTATCAAATTCAAATTCTGTACTTGGATTTACATCGATATCAATGTATCCGTATATTGGGGTGGTAAAAGGGAAATATGAATTAATCCAAAAAACAGCAGCAATCAGCAGCACAGCAGCAGCGGATAAAAGCGGTATAAGCCTCTGCTTTTTGCTTTTATGAGGCAGTATGTCAGAAAGCAAGAACTTGACAGTATGCCCGATTTCCATATGACCTTTACGCTTTATGAAAATAAACCGGCCTTTTGAGTCGAGGACAATAGCTTTACGATCGTACAATTCATAAACAATTCCAATATCATAACTGTCATTACTTGCACTATCTATTGAATTTTCCATATCATATTCAATAGTACCGCTGTGCTTCATCAGCTTATTTCCTCCTCCACATATCTGAAAATTCTCTTTGATATTTCAAGATTGCTTTTTAATATTATTGAAACAGCAATTATGTACTTTCTATTATTTTCAATTGTTCTTCTATGTACATTTACCCTTTTTAGAAGTTCATTTCTAGGTATGTTTTTGTTTTTTTTAAGCTTTTCAAAAAGCTGTGTATCGTTGGCAAGTATTCTTGCTATTCTTATACAAAGCCTGCGGGAGTCTTCATGCTTTGGAGAATTAACAGCAAGATCTGCAATTGTGATGCCGTATTTTTGGAGTTCGTGCTTTAAAAAATCAATCTCTTCGCTTATTTCAATATTTTCATAATTGTAATGGGAATCGGAGGTTAGATACTTTTCCTCGAATGCATCATATTCATCAATACTTGAGAAAGGGTACACCGTAGTGCTTTTTTTATTTTTACGTAAAAAATCAATAATACGACTTTTTATTACTTGTTCTGAAAACATGAAAAAATTAGTCCCTTTATTTATATCAAATTTATTTATTGATTCATTAAATGCTTCCATGCCGATACTAAACTCATCATGGTTGTCTTCGCTTATAAATTTTCCCATGACTTTTGAAACAACCCTGAATATAAAAGGCTTGTGAGCAATTATGAAACTCTCTCTTAAACGGCCATCCCCTTTTTTTATTCTTACAAGTATATCAAGCAAGGAGTTATCTTGAGAATCTCCAGTTTTCTCAACTTTTCTATTTAAATTGAATATACTTGAGATAGCCAAGAAAAATCAAACTCCCTTCCTGGTATAGTGTTTCGAAGCAGAGGATGCTTTTGATGTGGCTGATTTATATAAAAAGTAAAAATTTAAAAAGTTGCATGATGATAACATAAAGATGTACCAAAATCAAGACATTGACTCAATTATACTCATAAACTCGTTCTCAGATATATAGTTAGTTTGTTTGAACATACTTCCGTTTTTGTAAAAACGGACATAAGGAATGTCAAAATTTCTCCAGCGTGTTTCTTTAAAGTTTTTAAACTCGTAAAAGTAATTGGATTTGTTATATACAAGCTCATATATGTCTATATCTTTATCTGTTTGTATGGAGTAAAGCCAATTTTTCATAGAAGTCCATTGGGGACACCAATCTTGTGTCATAACTACAACGACGATATTCTGAGAGCCTATAACATCTCTGCTGAATTCTCCGTTTTTTATAACACTTAATAATTGATCCTTAGTGATAATTATGTTTCGAACCATGTATTACCTCTCTTAACTGAATTTATTAATGTAATTATATTTTACTCTTTTAATTAACATTAATCAACAAAAAGCAACATATTGAGCTGTAAAGCTATTACCATAATGCGATATATACGATAATTTTATACATATAATGTTTTAAATGTATTAGATTAAAAACATTATTTTAAAGTTAATTAAAATATAAAAGGATTCTACCGCAGTCTGCTAATGCGATAAAATCCACACAAAGAGGAATTGTGCCGATAATGCACATATTACTTGAACACTTTATTAAAAAATGTTGATATCTTTATTTTAGAACCCTTAACAAAATCCATAACTTTAAACTTTACTTTAACCGGAATATCATCGGTGTTTTGTGAAGTTATAATTTCATATTCATCTTCAGACAGGCAATTTTTAAGTTTTAACTTTACATCATCGGGCACCTTTCCATGGGTTGCATCAACAAAGCATAATGGAGGGAACAATACGCACCACCAGTTAGCTCCTTCACCTGAGCCTATCACAATTCTCAGAGCCTGATAATTACCGGCCGGCAGAGCTATATCGCCATATGTCTTTGTCGGGAAAGGAAAATTACCGAGCATGGATTTTACAGTATAATTTTTGCCCCACTTTTTAACTTCTTCTTTGGCAATTGAGTTTATTTTGTCCATGTCTCTAATAAGAATATCCTTTGCATCTTTTACGTTTGAATCTAATTTGAGGTTTTCTTTCATATATTTTAATACAATATCCCGAACGCTTATTTTCATTGCCTGGTCCTCAGCCGAATCGCTGTTAGCTATTACATGAAGTCTGATAATTTCTTCAGACAGGTTTTTGTTAAATTCATCGGAATATGAGTTGCATATCAATAATGAAATAAGAATTATAAGTGCCAGAATGCTTGAGGCTAGCTTTATAGCCTGTTTAAATCTTAAATTGGAAGCTACCTTTATTTTCATTGTAAAATCCCCCTAAAATATTATGTATATCATTTTTCTTCATAAGTTAACTTATTTAGCTTTGTATAAATAAGTATTGTCAAAATTAATAAACTTTATACTTTATAGAAAAAAACTCATTGAGGGAGATTCATTGCCAGATTAATTTTTTTTATTCATTATAGGAAAAAATGTGATTTTATTAATATTTGAAAGGGCTTATAAAAATGAAATTAGCCGGTATGTCACCGGACATATCGGCTATGTTTGAATTCTGTATTTAATATTATTTTTTGTCCTGGTATTCCAGAGAAGCTCTAATAAAGTCTTTAAACAAAGGATGGGGTCTGTTCGGTCTTGACTTGAACTCGGGATGAAATTGAACCCCGACATACCAAATATGGTCGGCAAGCTCAATTGTTTCTACCAGCTTTTCACTTGGTGAAAGGCCTGAAACAGTCAGTCCCTTGCTAATCAATAACTCTCTGAACTCGTTGTTAACCTCATATCTATGTCTATGCCTTTCATATACAAGGCCTTCCCCGTATATCTGGTTAAGCTTTGATCCTTCTTTAATCTTGCATGGATACAATCCAAGCCTCATTGTTCCGCCCATTTCATCGATGTCTCTTTGTTCGGGCATGAGGTCAATTACGGGATAAGCTGTTGAAGCGTCGAATTCAGAGCTGTGAGCCGATGAAAGACCTACTACATTTCTGGCAAATTCAACTACGGCCATCTGCATACCAAGGCATATACCGAAATAAGGTAAATTATTTTCACGGCAATATTTTGCAGCTAATATTTTTCCTTCTATTCCTCTATCACCAAATCCGCCGGGAACCAGAACACCATCAACATCACTGAGGCATTCAAACAGATTGCTTTCATCCAAATGTTCCGAGTTTATCCACTTAATCTTAACATCTGAACTATTAGCAATACCTCCATGCTTTAATGCTTCTACAACGCTTATATATGCATCATGAAGCTCTACATATTTGCCGACAAGTGCAATGGTTACAGATTTTTCTAAATTTTTTTGCTTTGTGACAAGCTCTTGCCACTCGGTAAGGTCAGGTGCTTTGCATTGAAGATTAAGCTTTCTGCATGTAATATCCGCCAAACCTTCTTTTTCAAGCATAAGAGGCACTTCATACAATACATCCACATCAAGGTTCTGAATTACTGAGTCTCCCGGTATGTTGCAAAATAGACCGATTTTATCTCTTAACTCCTTTGAAAGAGTATTTTCCGTTCTGCAAACAATAACATCAGGCTGTATACCTATGCTTCTTAATTCCTTGACACTGTGCTGTGTCGGCTTGGTCTTAGGCTCTCTTGAATTACTGAGGTAGGGTACCAATGTAACATGAATATACATTACATTTTCACGTCCTACATCTGTTGCAACCTGTCTTATAGCTTCAAGAAAAGGGAGACTTTCTATATCCCCTACAGTTCCGCCAATTTCTGTTATAACAATATCGGTGTGATCGGACTTTCCAACCCTATAAATCCTGTTTTTTATTTCATTGGTAACATGTGGTATTACCTGAACGGTACCGCCAAGGAAATCTCCTTTTCTTTCTTTGCTTATAATTGACCAATAAATTTTACCTGTTGTAACATTGTTATTTTTGCTTAAGCTTTCATCTATAAATCTTTCATAATGGCCCAAGTCTAAGTCTGTCTCAGCACCATCATCAGTAACAAAAACCTCTCCGTGCTGATATGGACTCATAGTGCCCGGGTCTACGTTTATGTAGGGATCAAACTTTTGAATAGTAACGTGCAAGCCTCTTGCTTTTAAGAGCCTTCCAAGAGATGCGGCCGTTATTCCCTTCCCTAAACCTGAAACAACTCCGCCAGTAACAAATACATACTTCACAGACATGATTAAAATCCTCCTAAATGGTCCGAGCCACCTTTAAATAAATATATGTTAAGATAAATATATGTTTAGATAAATCTAATCTCCAAAAAACACACTCTTTATTTTATATTTGTGCTTTTCCAGTGTCAATAGAAATATATTAAAAGCACCAATATAAAAGCTAAAACACATTATTTAATAGTGTCTTAGCTTCTAAATAATATTATTTGAATATTATTTGGAAATATTATGCCTAGTTTGGCTTTGCAAATATCATTCTGCCCGCTGATGTCTGTAAGTTGCTTGTAACGGTAACACTTATGGACTGTCCAATATAGTTTTTACCGTTTTCTACAACAATCATGGTTCCGTCTTCTAAATAACCCAATCCCTGGCCTGGTTCCTTGCCGTCCTTGACAACCTGAATTTTCATTTCATCTCCGGGCAGTGCCACAGGTTTTACGGCATTTGACAAATCATTTATGTTCAGTACCTTAACTCCATGAACGCATGCTACTTTATTGAGGTTCATATCGATGGTTATAACGGTACTGTTTGTCTTTTTTGCGATTTTCAGCAGCTTATCGTCAACTTGGTTTCCATCAATCCCATCAAATTCTTGAATACAGACTATGTCGCCAAATTCCTTTAGCAGAGTATTGAGGATGTCCAGACCTCTTTTACCCTTTGCCCTTTTCAAAGAATCGGATGAGTCTGCAATTAATCGTAATTCTTCCAATACAAAATCAGGCACAATCAAATTGCCGTCTATGCACCCTGTTCTCACAATATCAAGTATACGACCATCTATAATTGTACAGGTGTCAAGGAACTTTTTACATGAAGAACTACTAATTGTACTTTTGCCAAATTTTGGTGAACCTATAATAGCATCATTACGCTTTCCTACAACAAGCCCAATGGCGAAAAAAATGCAAGCAAAGAATATATTGGCAAATAAGGCTAAAGGCAAACCGACTATATCAATGTTTTTAATCGGTATAACAATTAGATTTGCTATTATTAGTCCAATAATTGACCCAATAGAACTTACTGCCAATTCATATAAGCTTAAACTTTGTATAATTTCTTCTGTCTTATCAAACACTATTGAAACCAACTCAATAGTTTTATCGCCTGCCAGATAAAATACTATACTGCAAAATATACATGACAGTATAATCATTGTTATCTGGATCATTAAGCTTGTTTGAGTATTAGATAAAGACAAAATGGTATTAGTCAACGTGAAACCGGTAATACCACCAACAACGGAGAATGAAATCTTTATGATTTTATTAAGCACTGTAGTTATCCCCCAAATTAATCATAAGGCGGTCTTAGAGGTTATTGCTTCGTAATAGGCAAAACAACTAAGAATTGAGATACTTGTTCATTATCCTTTCTATTTCTACTGGCTCAGTATTTTTTGCTAGAACAAGCTCACTAACTAAAATTTGTTTGGCACTATTTAACATTTTACGCTCACCTGTAGACAACCCTTTATCTCTGTCCCTCTGAATGAGTGATCTTACAACACAGGCAATTTCAAAAATGTTACCGCTTTTTATTTTAGTCATATTTTCCCTATACCGTTTATTCCAATTGCTGTTTGAAGATTGCTCCATTTCACCTAAGGTGGCTAATACTTTGTCGGCATCTTGATTGCTAATAACTTCTCGAATTCCTATATCCGCTACATTGCTTGTGGGTATCATAACCTTCATTTCACCAATAGGTATTTTTACCACATAATAGCTTTTTTTCTGGCCAAGAATCTCTTTTTCTTCTATAGACTCTATGATTCCAGCACCATGCATCGGATAAACTATCTTATCTCCTATATTATACATATGTACGCCTCCATAATAAATAAAGCAAAGGAAAAAAAGGAAAAAAATTATCTTTCTATATTATATATTAATGAATGAAAAAGACTAATGAAGTTCAATCTATCTATAACTTGTCTTACATACTAGAAAAATAAATGGAATAAAACATTTGAAAACTCTTAATACCACCTCCCATTGATATTGATTAATGAAGTAAAGTTCTTATATTTTAAGTATACTATAAACACTTTTACATGTCAAAAGATTCATTTTAACATTAGGTAATAATGTGTGTCAATAATGGCATTTCAAAAAAATATGTCACTAATATTATAATTTTTAAATGCCGATATATATTAGGCAATAAGAATTAAAATCCATCATAATTTGTTCAATTTTTTAAATTCATATAAATAATCAAAGGTGGCGGTTTTATGAAATTTGTAAGGAAGCTGATGGCCGCTTTTTTGGCCATGATGATTGCTATTGGAAGTTTTCCGGGAAATCAAAAAACAGTATATGCAGAACCAACTTTTTTTCTTACAGCCTATGCATTTGAATCAGGGATATTAACCCTTAGATGGCCTGCCTTAGCTGGTGCTAAATCTGTAAAAGTTACATATCATATTCCTGGAAATCCACCGGAACTTAAAGAAATCACGAATGTTCAGAGTACAAATACTATTGATATTCCAGGTCTTTTAAATGATATTGTTTACGACATAGTGTTGGAAGTATATGGGGATGAAAGTGGTACAAATCCGCCCATTGGAAGAGGCCTTTTGTATTTTTGCCCTAATATAAGCTTCACAGCAAAGTCACTGGAGCAGAATAGAGAACCTGTTCCAGGTGGTGGCTATGAAATTGGAGTTAAACCGGCTTTAAACATTAAGTGGACTATTCCAAAGGTCTGGTATGAAGCTACAAATACATTCGAATATATAAATAAGAAAAACGTAATGCTTCAAATTCAGCAAAAAGTCAACTTGTTTTATGATGAGTCAAGGGAGTTCGATACGTTTAACTTCAGAATAAATATTTCTACAGACTATGGTAACTTGAACAGCGGTTCAACCCAAGCAGCCGTATTGGTAAACCAGGAGTCTCCCACCGATCCTATATCCTACAAAGCAACTGTATCGGGAAGCAGTTTGACGGCTGATGTAAGGGATATGGATGCGTCAGGAAGTATTAATTTCGACTTGATTGGAAGAGGAAGTAAATCATCGGAATTACCTGAGCCTCAAAATTTCCAGCTACCCCATGAGGATATATTGCCAGGTACCGTTTATTATATGAATATTAAGCCAATTGTTAAAAATTCAGCGGGGGATACGGTTAACTGCATTACTGTAGGGCCTGCAATGGAACAGAACGGAAGTCGTTTAACGGGAGTTGTTCCTTATGTTTATACACCCATAAGATTCCAGTTATCAAGAGATGAAGCAAATAATGTATATGCTAAAGTATTCAGGATTAATCAAGGCAGCCTTGATTTACCTGCATTAAAATATGAAATTCAGACAAGTGATGATCCCACGATTGAGGGTGACTGGACGGTCAGAAAAAGCCTAAATGACAGTTATTTTCCCGATGGAGCGGATTATACTTTAACAGCATTCACTGTTAATAATGTAAATAACCTCATTTATTATAAGGTGGTTGTCAAAACCGATTCTTCAAGTGACAGGCTGGAGTCCCCAAAAATGGGATATATTATAAAAGAGGATAACTCCAGGCCACCGGTACCGACAAATTTGACAATTGTGGACAGGACTGCAGTACCGGGAGATGTATATCATCCTCAAACCAATGCTGTTATTAATATTAAAACAACTGATATTACCATTTCATGGAATAAGCCTTCTAACTGGAGTGAAATTAAAAATGCCACTCCATATGATGAAAGCAACGACTTATATTTTCATTTTCTATTAAGCACAAGTCAATCTGATATATCTACTCTTCCATATCCAAGGCTTGAGTTTAACGGCATGGTTTATGGTGAATTTCAGGCAAAATACAGGCTTGTAAGGTATGTCAGTGCCAATTCACCCAATATAATTGAAGATGGAAACAGACTGGTATATAAATTAAAGGGTTTTGAACTCTTTAAGGGTGAGGATGCTGATGGTATGGCGGATAATGATATAGACAATCCTGATGGCTATCCTACATATCTCATACCCAACAAGGTGTATTATTTGCAGATGTATACTGCAAGTGGTGCATATAAAGGGACTATGAATAAGGAACAAATGTCTGACAGATCTATTCCTGTAAGTTTTACAACCCTGACAATGAATGGAAAAGAAGTTCCCATGCCTTATGATTTGAGGCTTACAAAAAACAATATTGAAACTGTTCCCGAATCATCAGAAATTACCAACAGTATTGAGCTTCAATTTGATAAGGTAAATATAAACTGGGCTGATTATACATCAAACTTGAGCGTTTCCAGGGCTGTGTATTATGATTTGTACGCGAGCAACAGTACCGCAAAGGATTCATTTATAAATGTAGGCTCCACAGAGTATCCCCTTGGAGATGTGAAGTTTATAGGAACAGATCAATATAGCACATCAATTAAAGTTATGATTGATAAGTTTTCCGAAAACGATCCAAATAATTTGGATCCTTCACCGTACAGTATATTTGGACCGAAATTAAAGCCCAATACCACATACTATTTTACCGTGAGGACCAGAATAGTATTTGGAGATTCGCGTCAGGAATCCATGTTTACGGCCATACTGCCTGTAACAACTGTAAACGGCAGGATTTCTCCACCCGACGAGTCTTTTAGAAAACCCATTGCACCTGATGACTTTTCCATTGCCCAGAATAGCTCCGGTAACCTTTTGGTGTCAGGCTCGTCTGTAACGTTTCAGTGGACAAATAGTGAACCTGATGTGATATATGAGATTATATGCACAACAAACATGCTTGCACCCGATGCTCCGCCATCCATGTATACTGACGATATGTACTACAATAGCTTTATTTCCGCATTGGGCAATATATCCCTTGACCCGGGTGAAGTGCCACTACCGGATAATTTTACATATGACATTTCGGAAAAGAAGTGTCAATATTCCATTGACAGGTGGCTTTTACCTAACAAGCTGTATTATTTCAGTATAAGGGCTATAAATAAAAGCGACGGCAAAACCAGTGCATGGATTTGCATACCGGTAACAACACTTTTGATTGAGTCTCCCGATAACCTTATACCTGTGACTGGTTCTGAGATAGGTATATCATGGGAGGATACAAGTGTAAACGTAATTCCCGATGACTTCAAAATTTACGTAAAAGGGCCGGATGATAAAGATTTTAAAGCTTTAGCAAGATCCAATTATGTTGTTTCAAGAGAGAATACCATTTATTACGGAAGGATTTTCAATCTCAAATATAATTCATTATACGATGTAAGGGTTTATAAGGGAAATACACAACTTTCACTAATTTTTGAGAAAAAAGGTATAGTTACCATGGATAAGGAACATCAGGTGGAAGTAAAGTGGAAGGGAAGGATAGGATATAAATATGAGTTGGCAATAAAATCAGCGGATGATGTGGATTATACGATATTGAGCGATTTGGATCTTGAGCAGTACGCAAACATAAATTCGGGAGTGCTTCCGTATTATATAGAAAAATCACCTGAACGTGCAGGTACCGAATATTATAACTTTTATGCCAGAATAAAGACTGTTGCGACTATGCAGGCTGACGGTACCGTTAAGCGTGTTCCTCTCAAGTCAAACATGAAATATTACATAAAAGTAAGGGCCTATAAGGTTGATACTTTTGATTTATCTGCGGTTTCCTTCTCAAAATATGTTGGTCCTGTAAGTATAAGGACAGAGTTCAACCAGGATGATTATGACAAGGTGGATGAGGATATAAAGAAAAAAGCAACATTCCTTGATAAAATAAGCAAAATTGAGGAAAGCATGTTTTGGAATATGGCTATTAACAGTGATATAAACAAGCTTTTCATTAAGGAAGATCGTATGAAAAATGGTTTTCAAAACAATGGGCGATATCCCTATGTCCTTGATATTACACCATCTAGCAGCAATATTGATACGGATATAGTATATATACCGTCCGGAGTTATAGAGCTTATGAACGCTGAAGACAGAAGCCTTGTTATTAAAACTTTAGGAACCGAGTTTACAATAAGACCGAAATCCATTGATTTAAAAACAATAGGCAAGATAAACAATTTTAACTTTGAGAGTAAGTTCTTTAAAATGACTGTTACAAGAAGTACAAGTGGAGTTGCTTTGCCTGGAAATTCCAGCCTTGCCTCAAAAATTATATCAATAAGTTTTAAAGCTGTTGATGCTGAAAAAGATGCTTCGGATGTTGAAAAGCTCATAAACGATAAGCTTTATAACAAAGATACGGGACTTGTCCAGAATAGGATAAACGTTATCCTGGGTTCGGATTCTATAAAAATGACACCGGGCGAAATGGAGAAGTACCTCACTGATGTAACAAATGAATTGGTTATGACATTAGCCGACTATATTGTGAAAGTTGTAGAAGGACAAGGGTCTACTCCGGGAATTATAAAAAGAGAAGCACAAATTACACAGTTTAATGATGCTGTTCCGATTAAGCTTTCATATAATAGTTCAAGGGGAAGGACATATCCTTATGTACTCAGGGATGGGGAAACTTCATGGAGAAAGCTAAGTGACCAGGCTTATACGGCAGAAGCCGACAAAATTACATTAACATCTGCCAATACGGGAAAATTTGCTGTGGTGACAGACTCCATTGCTGTAAACGATATGCCTGAAAGCAGCGTGGCAGCTGAGGATATAAGAAAACTTGCAGCAAAATACGATTTAAGCAAAGTGTTCGGTACAAATGGTTCCATATATCCAGAAAGCACACTGGCGGTAAAAGACGCTGTGAATTTATATGAGCTTATAACAAGTGGCAGCAAAGGTCCTGCAGGTCTAGATGTAAAACAGAAGATTGCAGCGTTGGGCCTTACGGATGTTTTGGGAAATGTAAGTACTATGAAAAGCCTTGAACGTCAAGAGCTTGCAGGAGTAATTGCGAAACTTTACATAATGAAAATGGGAATCGATATTGGAAGATTTGAAGCTTCAACAAATACCCGGATTACTGATGAAGAAAGCATATCGCCTGCACTTAAAAAGTATGTGATGCTTTGTACTGATATTAAGGTACTTTTACTTGATGAAAAAGGCAACTTCAAACCGGACAGTCTTGTTACTCGAGCCCAGGCCATATCAGCTATAGTCAGGGTCTTAGAATTGACCGGTGACATAAAAAAGTGAGGTGAGGTTTATGAAGGTGTTTAAAAGAATACTGAGTCTGATAGTTATTTCGTGTGTTATTATTACAATAAATCCGTATTATTCCAATTTTGTAAAGGCTGCATATACTGACACATCTCCCCAGCAGGCACCACAAAAGCTGAGGGTTGAAGCAATAAACCCTGATGAGCCTCCAATAGGATATAATGAGTTTGACGGGTACTATGTGGATTTAAAGTGGGACAATGTAGTATTTCCCGGTGATTCTGATTCGGGATATATAAATGTTCATTTGCAGGAGGTAAACAAAGCATATAAGCCTTCTACAACTGTGCAGCTGAGAGAAAAAGATCTTCCGGGAGGAACAACTGAGATAAGGCTCAGGAACCTTAAATCGGGAACAATGTATTATGTGTCGTTGACTGCGTACCATACCCATACTTATGACGGTAAAACCTATAACAGTGCACTATCTGCTGAGTCCAACAAAGTAAAGTTTATGACTGACATAAATCTTGCCGGATCGTCATTTGGAGTAAATCAGTTAAGGATTGAGTGGGATGATGTATGGAATGTAGGAAAGAGAATTGCCTATAAGCTCTATGTATCGGAGTCTTCCGAATTTAATAATGTTCAGCCCTTATACATAGGAGAAGCACAGATAGAACCCTCAGGCCCCATAAAAGTCGACCAGAATTCGGGTAGATTGGAATACATACTTACAGTAAATGACCCGGGCAGGGTTTATTACATAAAAATTGCACCGGATATTACAGAGGCTAACCTGAAAATGAACGATGAGTCAAATATGATAATGGTTAGTAGCTTTATTGTAGCAAGAACCAACAAGGTATCGGAAACACCGGAGGGAAGCACCTGGAGGATTGACTGGAGCCAAGTTGTTACCGGCTTAGGTAATACGGATATAACAATTTCGTATCAGATATTCAGAGGCAATATTGATAATAACGATGTTCCCCAGTACATGGCTACAGTTAACGATACAAACTTTTTTGTTACAGTGCCTCTTGGAGAAAACAAATATTACTATACAATACTTGCAAGTATAACCAAAAACGGTAATGATGTATATCCCGGAATAAAAATAGGATCTGATAAAATTTTTCTAAATGAGCAAGATATTATAATGACTCCTGAAGTACCTGAAATTACGGATCTTTTTGAAAGAGTTACAGGTGATACTATAATAAGCTATATTGATGAGCTTAAGCCTAACAGTGCTACTGTTCTTTGGAGAGTGCCCAAAAAAGGCGATGGAAGTGTTGATACCGATATCACATATGATATTTGGCTTATTGATAATCCCAATCTATTGGACAATCCGCCTGATAATAAAAGGATTGAACGGGATTTTAAGCCTTCTTCGGATAATTACGTCATTGACGGGATTGAATTGAGAGGGTATAAATACACTGTTTCAAACTTGACTCCAAACTCAACATATTATTTCAAAATAATTGCAAAGAAGATTCAGGTGGATTATGTGGACGAAAAGCTGCAAAGTGTAGTAAGGAAATCCGATCCGGCAATAAAAGTAATAATTACTCCTTCAGAAGGTCCCATAGATCAGCCTTTGATTCCGGCAAGACCGCCATTAAGCATTAAAATGACACAGGAAGGGCAGCCGGATATTACTTCTTCAACCGTTACAATAAGTTTAAAAAATAAATGGTATGAAATATTTAATGATGAAACTGGAAAATGGGAATACATACGCACTGAAAAGTTGAATCAAGACGATATTCCGCCATATTCACCAACGCCTGAAACATTAGATGGTAAAAAATACCGTGTTGTAGAATATGATTCAGATGTTACAATAGATGTAGGATGTGTTGAATACGTTGAAGGAATGTCATATAATGACATTGTTAATATAACTGCCGATAAGGTAACAGGATTTCCTGTTGCTCCTAACGATGCAGCAGAGGATTCCAGTTTAAACCCTGACGGTAAGAAGCATAATGTGAACATCACATTGACCGGCCTTAACCCAAACACTACTTACATCATATGGGTAAGAGCTGCACGAAAGAACTTAGATCTCATATCGGGTCCATCCGACCCTATAGTAATTACAACGGAACCTGATGTTGTACCGCCTATAGTCAAACCTACAGTGCCTATTTTTAACTATGGCCTGGCAGGGGACACTTTTGTGGATTTAGGATGGAATTTTAATAACAATTATAAATATTATTTAAAATATAGTACAGTGGAGAATATAAATTCAGCTTCACAAGCAATTCAAGTAAATCCTGAAGATCTTGCAAATGCCAGCTTTTATAGGATAAATGACCTTTTGCAGGATACTGTATATTTTTTCTGGGTTCAGGCTGAAACGCTTTCAGGTGACTCTAAATCGGAATGGAGTGATTCATACATTCTCAAGACTCTGCCGTTAAGTCCGCCTGAAACTCCTGCTGGTTTTGGAATAAAGAATGGGAATGATGCTGTTACAAAAAACAGTATAACATTTGAATGGATTAAGGCCGAAGGGATGGAGTACAAGCTTGAGATAGCATCTGACATTAATTATAAAAATATGACTGAATATAAACTAAAAGATGTGTCGGAGTTTAAAGTTGAAGGGCTTAAATCCAATTTCAGATATTATGCCAGGTTGTATGCATATGATCCTAAAAAAGAAGCTTATTCGGCACCGACACAAAGCATAACTGTAAGGACCGGAAGAAGCGATGATGACTACGATTCGGATCAGGATATTGAAAATGTATTGACTGGGGAATTTGTGGTTATTGATACCAAGTTAATTAACAACATTTGGAATGTTAGTATTACCGGTTCAAATGCCGATAGATTTATTGAGAATATGCAAAAGGACAAAGTGGTAGATTATACAATAGATTTAACTAATCCTCCTGGGAAGGCAAGCAATATCAAGGTGACAATAGGCAGTAGAGTTGTGGATGCAATGGCTGTTCTCAAGGAAAACATAATTATTTTAGTACAAAGCGATACTAATGGAAGGATGCAGTTTATATTCGGAAACGATATTTTAGCGGAAGACACAAGAAAGTCTCTGTCAAGGAAAATGGGAGAGTTTAATTATGAATTAAGTATAGGGTTTCCCGGAAGCAATGTGAAGGAAGGAAGCTCTAACATAAAGTTTAAAACCAGTGATGTAGTTGTTGGGTTAACAGCCAACGGCAAAAGTAGTCAGTCAGCTGTGACCAAGTTCGATCAGCCCATGAAAATTCTTTTTCCGTATACCGATTATGATTGGTACAGGGAAGGCAAAACAAGCGGATTTGGGTTTGATTATGACAGTATGAAGTGGAATAAGCTTAATACAAGTGCCGTATATGATGAGAACACAGGCAAAGGATTTGTGAAGGTAAGAGCTGAAAAGCCGGGCAATATTGCAATTGCAGAATACGGAAACAGCTACTATGACGATATATCGGGCAATTGGGCGGAAAGCTCAATAAATAATATGGCCGCAAAATTAAACTTAAAAAGCATAGAAGGCAGTTCTTTCAAGCCTAATAAAAATATGAGTCTTGGAGAAGCTGTGAAGCTTATGTTGGATGTAATGAATGTAAATTATGGCAATGATTACATGATAATGGCATCAAGGTCTAAGATTATAACTGAAGATGAGATTTCTAAGCAAGGAGATAATTGCACTAGGGAAAAAGCGATTGCAATGATATGTAGATTGTATGAGATTAAAACGGGTAAATCCGGTAAGCTTTCAAGCTTAAGCAATTCGGGGTATAAAGATATAAATACGGTATCACAAAAATATGCAAAAGAGGTTAATTTCGCCATACAAAACGGCATAGTAACAAAGAGAGGCAGCGATTACTTAAATCCATTAGGAGCTGTTACACGAGGAGAGGCAGCAGCAATGATTGAGAAGCTTCTTGTTCTTACAGGCGAGTTGTAGTGTGAGCTGTAGTATTACATATTGATTTGTTTTTCCTGGAGGCATTTATGAGTAAATTATATAAATCTGTTGCCGGCTTAATAATCGTAATAATATTGGTTAATATACTCCCCTCCGGCATTGCTCATGCACATGGGGTTATATATGATACTGTTTTACTTGACAACAACAAAATAAGAATAACATTAAAATGGAGTGAGCCTTCCAATAAAGGAATATCCATTGCATTTTATCATTTAAAAAACGGTAAAACATTAAATATAGGTTATGAGATAAAGGATGGAGCTAAAGATACGGCAACCTTGGATTACAGCCTTGCAGGAGCCATTGCTCCCATAAGAATTGTGCTGACAGATATTTCACCGGGAGCAGACCTTCCGTTTAAAGATATAAAAAATACAGAAGCTGAAGAATATATAAGGCATCTGCACGATATGGGCATTTTAAACGGCAAGGAGAGGGATTATTTTAAACCTAAAGATCTTATTTCAAGGGCTGAATTTGCGGTTATGATTGTCAAGGCATTGAATTTGAAAATAGAAAAGTCCAAAGATATCCGCTATAAGGATATCTCAAATCACTGGGCAAAGGATTATATTAATACTGCGGCACAGAATGGACTTATATCGGGGTATGGTGACGGCACAATGAGACCGGATAATAATGTTACCGTTGGAGAAGCCTGTACTCTTATTTATAAGGCATTCAAAATAAAGACAAATTATAATGGAATTTATGATAAACTTAAAAAGGATAAATGGTACAGCCAATATGTAAAAAATATTTTTGATCTTAAAATTTTATTGACGAGTGACAGCATTTATAGGAATTTTGACGAAGAAGCATTTATTAACAGAGCAAATTGTGCCATTTTATTGAGTAGAGCCTTATCTTTATAAAAAACAATTTAGTCTACATTTGACAGAGCAAATAACGGGCGTTTTTACGGGCATGTTTATTATACCAATAAAAATTAGTTGAAAAAATGTATATACCTCGTCTAAAGGGGCAATAATTTAATAGAATTACGCCTGTATTTATTTTTTTGGAAAAATATATGAAAAGGACTGAGGGATATGAAAAAAGCAACTTATGTGTTGATTTCCATAATCATTCTGGTCAGTATTGTTCTTACCATAAGGTATTTTGAAAAATCACAGGAAGATAACAGATCAGCAGATGTTCTCATAGAGTCGTTTACGATATCCGATGCCTAATTTAATGAAAAAACTACAGAAACATTATAAAATATGTGGAAAAGTTTAAAGGAGGTGAATTGTAAAAAAATAGACATAAATTTGCGGCTGGATATGATGCAATTGAAGAGGGACATATTTGTGACTGGCTACACAGATAAACAACAGAATAATTGTTATATCAATGGCATATGTATAAAAAATATATGTCTATACAACGAAAGATAAATACAGTTAATATACGAAAGGGAGATTAATGTGTCCAAATTAATAATATCATGTGGAAAGCCTCTTAAGGGTGAGGTAAGAATAAGTGGTGCAAAAAATTCGGTATTACCGATAATGGCTGCCTCTTTGCTTGCTGATAGCAAGAGTGTTATTGAAGAAATTCCATATCTAAACGATGTTAAGATTATGGGAGAGTTGATTAATTCCTTAGGTGCAGAAGTGAAATTTTCCGAAAACAAAACTACAGTCTTAATAAATCCATCGGATATTAAAAATACAACAGCACCTTATGATTTAGTCAATAAAATGAGAGCATCATTTTTAATTATGGGACCACTGCTTGCAAAATATGGTGTTGCAAGGATACCATTGCCGGGAGGTTGTGCTATAGGCTCACGGCCTGTTGATCTCCACATTAAAGGGTTCTCAGCTATGGGAGCGGAAATAACTCAGGGACACGGATATATTGATGTTAGGGTAAATGGAAGGCTTAAAGGCAGCAAAATCTATTTGGATTTTCCAAGCGTTGGTGCAACTGAGAATATAATGATGGCGGCTGCAATAAGCGAGGGTCAGACCATAATAGAAAATGCGGCTATTGAACCTGAAATTGTTGATTTGGCTACATACCTCGGGACTATGGGGGCAGACATAAAAGGTGCAGGGACAGATACAATTAGAATTAATGGAGTGGATAGGCTTAAAGGTTCCAATCATACAGTAATACCTGACAGGATTGAAGCGGGAACATATATGGTAGCTGCGGCTATAACAGGGGGAGATGTGAAGATTGACAATATAGTGCCCGATCATTTGAAACCTGTAACAGCAAAGCTCAGGGAAGCAGGAGTGGAAGTGTCGGAGGAGTTGACCAGTGTTCATATAAGAGCAGGGGATAATATAAGAGCAGTGGATATAAAAACACATCCTTATCCCGGATTTCCTACAGACATGCAGGCACAGATGACATCGTTGATGTCTAAAGCCGAGGGTACGAGCATGGTGATTGAAACAATATTTGAAAACAGATTTATGCATGTTAATGAGCTTAAAAGAATGGGTGCAAATATCAAAATAGAGGGCAGAAGTGCTATAATTGAAGGCAATCCAAACCTGTTGGGTGCCCAGGTTAGAGCTACAGACCTAAGAGCGGGAGCTGCACTTGTTTTGGCTGGTCTTGCAGCGGAAGGTATTACGGAAATCACAGATATAGAACATATTGAAAGAGGTTATGTGGACATAGATAAAAAGCTCAAAAGCCTGGGAGCAAATATTAAAAAAGTTGATTAGGGTACTATGCATTTTAATTGACAATATGGAAGTCAATAAAAGTTTCGTATAAAATAACAAAATACCGTCAGGACAATTTTACTCCTGGCGGTATTTTATTTAGGGTATTCCTGTTTTAAGGACATTATGTTGAAAACAACAGGCCATAGAAGCTGTCATTTTCTATTTTTCCGATACCATACCCATAACAAAAAGCCTGATGCATACTTGATAGAATAAGAGATGTCAAATATTCACGTTCTTCCTTATCAAGGCCTTTATCCATATTTTTTATAAAGCATTTGGTTTTGTTTTGAGCAATACTGTAAATAGCTTGACTTGTTTGTACAAGGTCAGTTTGAAGTTTCATCTTTCCTTGCTTTATATATGCTTTCACAGTATTTTCAAAATCTGAATAATCATTTCTACTTTTGTTATTTGGCATTTTATTTATACTCCTTAAACCAGATATTTAAAGTGGAATTATTATAATTATTGCCAATATATACAGATATAATATAATATTTAATATTTCCCATTTAATAAATCGACTCTTATTATAAAATTCCGCTTATGTGAAAATTTATATTTTTCTATCTGGTAAGCAAGATTTTGCCGTCTTTTTCAGCCAATTTTATAGGTACTTTTACATCTTTTCCATTATTACAGTAGGTGACGTTTATAACATCTCCCGGATTTTTTGAATAAATATATGACCTTAACTGTATCATTGTATTTATTTTTTGCCCATCAACTTCCTTGATTACGCAGCATTCCTTTAATCCCGATTTGTATGCAGGACCTGTCTTATCGATATTGGAAATATATATGCCGCTATCAAGCTTTACGTTTTTATCGATATAAGGTACTACATCTTTATCGTATGCAAATATGCCCATATACGCTTCTTTGAATTCACCTTTTTCCACCAGTTTTTTTATTATGGGGGTAACTACATTAATAGGTACGGCAAAACCTATGGCTTCAGCAGTGGTCACCTTTATGGTATTAATACCTATGACCTGACCCTGTGCATTTAAAAGGGGACCTCCACTGTTTCCGGGATTGATGCTGGCATCGGTCTGGATAAGGTCTTCCATATAATTTATTCCCTCATCAGTTTCAATTTTTATGGTTCTGTTTAATGCACTTATAATTCCGGATGTAACGGTTCTTTGAAGCTGGAGACCCAATGGGTTACCTATTGCAATCGCAGGCTGACCTATCTGAACTTTGCTTGAATCGCCCAACGGAATTGTGGGAAGCCCGGTAGCATTTACCTTAACTATTGCCAAATCAAGCACGGGGTCTGACCACACCGTTGTTCCGTCTACATTTCTTCCATCTGAGAGGGAAACTATTATTCTTTTGGATTTTCCGCCGGCAACATGGTGATTGGTAATGATATATCCGTTAGAAGTTGCAATAACACCCGATCCAACGCCCCATTGATCTGCAGTGTCTTCATCAAAAATAGAGTTGCCGTCCACCCTTAAAACCGACACACCTACTACTCCAGGTATGGATGATTTTGCAACGGACTCGGCAACCGATACCCCTGTTTGTGTCTGAGAGCTTAAAAGCTGAGGCTGGGGTATACCTGAGTTATCATTAAGTTGAGGTACAAGATTTTGCTGAGGCTGCTTGTAATAATTTAAAAACAATGCAATAACAAGGGTACTTAGAACCGCTGTGGACACAAGGATATATAGAATTGTTTTTCTCGTGTTATTTATTGAACGCATATAATCATCCTTTTATTTTTTTATTATTTATTATGCAATTGGAAGGATGAATTAATGCATTACAATAATTTTATTTTTCATTAGTTTTTTTGCTATTTACAAGTACGGCTATGCCTCTGTAAATTAGAAAAATTGATACAACTAATAAAATTAAATCAAAATACGACCCTGCTGAAAAGTTTGATTCAGAAAACTGGGTGAAAAGCGAAATGCTATTTATTAAACCTAATGTTAAGCCTATAATCAATAGCAGTACCGGATGTTTGACCATGTTTAGTAAGGGAACCGGAACTCTCCCGGTACCGACATAATATCCAGGATTGTATTGATTATTCTGCCATTCCTGTAAATCGGACAAATTCTTTTCAAATTCATTTATTTCATCATTAATATTGTCATTATTGATATTGTCATTATTGATATTGTCATCGCGTTCCATGAGGGCTACCTCCTTTTACTTTTATTGGTTATTTATGTATTAATTATATCAAATGTTAGTGTGTTTAGCAAGGTGCGGAATATAGACTGAAAACTGGTCCAAAGGCTAAAATTAGTTCTTATATCTCAACTCAACAACATAGCTCTTTCCATGCTCGGTCTCTATAATAACTTTAGAACCGTCGATATTCCAAAATGCCCTATCTATAAATTCATTAAGACCCGCTTTATATATAGTTGTACTATTACCAATACCATTATTTTTAATGTGAGCTGCTTTGACGTCAATACTATCTTCATTTTTAACAGTATACACAATTTTATTACCGTCAGCAGAGATATCAAATAGGCAAAGCGGATTTTCAACTATAACTTTTTCTTCTTTTGTAAGGGTATCAAATATATATATATTCCTTTTTGGACTGTTTCTAAGGCAATCCATGAAAACTACTCTTTTGCCATCATCGGAGAGGTGATAATAACCGGCGTGATCGGTTAGCCATTCTGCTTCTATGTCCTTTCTGGTCAAATCAATTCTATATAGTCTGTACACTAAAGAAGAGGATTGGCAATGGCCTGTAAAGTATATGTATCTTCCGTCACTAGAAAGCTTTGGCATGGATAATGCAATAAAATTATGCTTAAAGTCTATCAAAGTGTATTTCTCAGTACTATCTGTATTTAAATTATAGATAAAAAAATCAAAAGTATTTTTAGCAGAGTTTATGATATATATAACACTTTTTCCATCTACCGACCATCCACTGCCATTATAGGCGGAATAATTCATTGATATACCTTCCCCAAGCTTTATATTGGTAAATGAAGTGAATTCCTTACTAATATCAGTTACTTTAATAAGGTTATTCTTTATAGCATCATGTACATACACTCCAAAGGGCTTACCGTACTCCCCAAAACCCTTGTCATTAAGTATTATTTTAGTCTTATCCTGTGATATGCTGAACATACCGAATGTCCCGCTACTTTTCATGATTTTATTATTGGAATAAATCGATTTTTCTTCACCGTTATCTATAGAATAAAAAGTTGTTCCATTCAATTTATCATTATCGGATGTTTCTCTAAGGCATGAAAACACAATCTTATTATCTACACACCCTTCAATGCTTCTTTTTTCATATTCTAAAGTTTTTATATTTATGACTTCAGGTTTTGATGAAACCATTTCATAATCTAAAGTTTCATCATCTGGCAGTGATAATATTTTTGTACCTTTCTGTATAGAAAGATTGTAGGATAATGCGGCTCCCGTTGTTACAACAGATATTGTTGCAACCAGCAATAATGAAGTTAGATATTTTCCATTCAATTTAATCATAATTACTCACTCCGTTAGTTTCATAATCAGCAGGAATAGCTTAAATCAGCTTCCGGCTATTGATACAATTGTAGCAATAAGTTTTTTCGATTTTTTAGATAATTGTTTCAAAAATGTTAACTTTTAGCCGGAATCTGCAGGTGCACGCAAGTATCTTGATGCTCAATGCTGGTGATAAAGATTGTACCATTATGATTTTCGATAATCTGTTTTGTAATAAACAATCCAAGACCGGTACCTTCTGTCGTTTTAAACTTGCCTTTCTCTCTAAAAAACGGCTCAAATACTTTATCCAGTAGATTTTCGGGTATACCCATGCCATAATTTTTTACAGTTATTTTTATATCATTCTCTTCCCGATGTGCCTCTACTTCAATACATGCACTTTTAAAACTATATTTTATTGCATTATCAATTAAGTTAATAATTGCACTTCTTAAGTTGTCCTGGTTACCATTTATATATAGATTATCTTCAACATTTCTATGAATAACTATTTCTTTCTCTTTTGCCCTTATCTCCATTTTCGTGCAAACCGATTCTAATAAATCCGATATGCAGAAAATTTCAGATGTATCGCCGGTAGTATCTAAATTATGTCGAGAAATATCAAGGAGCTTTTGCACCAATCGTTGAAGGCGTTGACTCTCATCCTGTATATAACCGATTCCTTTTGTAAGCAATTCTGTGTCCGAATAATCTGTATCCTCTATCATCTGAGCATAACCCGATATTATGGTCAAAGGAGTTTTAAGATCATGAGTTACATTGTCAAAAAATTGTTTTCTGTAATTTTCAACATGGCTCAACTTTTCCTGTGTCATTAAAATAGCCTGGATTTGAGAATGGATTTGAATTCTCATTCTGTTAAATTGCTGAGCCAGATCACCGATTTCATCCTTTGACTCTATATCAATTTCTTCATCAAAATCACCATCAGCCATTCTTGTTGAATGTTCCTTTAGTTTAGCTAAAGGCTTCAGTATGCTGTAAGATATTATAAGAGAAATAGCAATAATACCAAAGCATGTTATTATTGAAAAAATACTTATTGATTTTATGAGATGATATCCGGAACGATAAAGTTTGGTGTAATCTTTTTGAAAACTGTAAATACCGATAAGTTCATTCTCAATTATAATAGGTATATAAAAGTCCGCTGATACAGATTGACCGTTGTAACTGATAGTACAGGAACTCTTCTTTTTTAAAGCAAGCTGAAGTGCTTCACTATCTTCAGAATATCTTTCTATATTATGAGAATCACTTGCTATTTTACCATCAGAAAAATATAAAACACCTTGTTCTGCCAACCTTTGATTTAAGTCTATGAGAAAACTTTTATGAATTTTATTGAGTTCACTTTTTAAATCCTGTACATCATTTAAAATAACGTATTGCTCAGCATATATATTGACGTTTTTATCAATTTTGCTAAGGTCATCAAAGATTATGTTTTCATTATTCTTTAGTATGCTTTTGTTAATAAAAAAGATCATTAATAGAAATGAAATTACTACAAGCAATGTATAACTTAAGAGAAGTTTATCCCTGATAGAAAATCTCATAGTATCCCCCTAATTGTCTAACTTGTAACCAACACCAAAGACAGTCTTTATTAACATGCCGTTACAATCACCGATTTTTTTCCTTAAACGTAGAATATGTATATCCACCGACCGCGTATCTATGGCGTAATCGTATCCCCACACCAGATCTAACAGCTTATCTCGTGTAAATACAACATTCTTATTTCTTGCCAGAAGGTGTAAAAGATCAAATTCCTTTGGTGTTAACGAAATAACTTGTCCATCTTTTGTTACTTTGCGTTCTTCAGTGTAAATATCTATATTCATTCTTAGTTTAATATGTCTCATATGCTGTCTTTTACTTTCAATTTCTTCAATTCTTCTAAAAGCTGCATTGACTCTTGCAATCACTTCACGGATGTCAAAGGGTTTGGTAATATAGTCATCTGCACCAAAGCTGAAACCTGTCACTTTATCAACAATATCAGATTTTGCCGTAAGGATAATTACAGGGATTTTATACTCGGATTTAACAGTTCTGCATATGTCAATTCCATTTATATCAGGCAGCATCAAGTCAAGGAGAAGTAAGTCAACTTTTTCCGATTTAAGCCTGTCCATTCCGCTATACCCTGAAAACTCAGCAATAGTTTTATATCCTTCACGCCTTAGTGCATATGAAAGCAGTTCCGAGATTCCCGCTTCATCCTCAATTATTAGAATTGTTTTTCTTGTATCTTCCACTGTCAAATTTTCACCACCATTTTGTCAGATAAAGATATATTCTGTATGTATTGGGCTATACCTTTTAAGTTTAGTTTATTTTATTGATAGTATATATTAAGGATGTTTCAATCTTGTTAACATTTAGCTTTTTATTGGTTTTTTTTAAATTTATGCACAGCATTTTATTGTGATGATAAACATGATATACTGGAAACAACGGGTCTTTTGTATCTATAGCATAAAACAGAATTCATCGGAAAGATGAGGAGGAAGAGATTAGGGAGAATATTTCATGAAAAAGTTATTGGTTTATCTTTCTGTATTGGTAATATTTTTGTTTAGTGGTTGTGGTAAAACTGAAAGTACATTAAATGAGAAAGGGAAAGTTGATTATACCACATTTTTAAGTGGTTTATATGATAATAAATCTTCTGATGAGGAACTTTATTTTTCTATAAGAGACCTGGACAATAACGGTATCCCGGAACTGGTCATTGCAAGAAATGGTGCAAATATAACCGTGTATACATATAACGATACGGTAGTTGAGATCGGAAATCATGATTTTGTAACAGGAACAACGAGACTGTTTTGTTCAGACAATCCATTGTATCCAGGTATATTTTTTTATTTTGCAGGCGGTGGATTAGATCATTATGGGTATCTAACCATTAAGGATAATAAGTTAATGTATGAGGAACTGTGGAATGAAGATTATTCAGGAGTATCAAAAGAATTGGGAATAAGCCGAGAAAAGATCGAAGAATTATCTGCTGATAAGCAAATTATAAATGAATCGAGAAAAGTTTATAAAGAGAATAATGATTTACCGTTTCAAAAACTCCAAATTTATAACTAATGTTGTTTGGTATTATTTGATATAATAATGTAAATAAATGATTTTAGAAAATATCATAGATTTTACAGATGATACCATGATGCAAAAGAAGTTGCTGAAGTTGGTGGTTTTGCAAATGTTTCTTTATAATTTGAGAATATAAATATTGGGAGGAATTACAATGTCCAAACATAGAATCTATACAACGAGTTTTGCTAAGGTATATCCACTTTTAGTTGCAAAGGCAGAGAAAAAGGGACGTACAAAATCAGAAGTTGATGAAATCATTTGCTGGTTGACCGGCTATACCCGGGAAGAACTAGAGGAACAATTGAAAAAGCAAGTAGACTGCGAAACATTTTTTAAGGATGCTCCGCTTCCAAACCCATCAAGAACTTTAATAAAGGGAGTTGTTTGCGGCATAAGAGTGGAAGACATAGAAGAGCCGATAATGCGAGAAATTCGGTATTTGGATAAGCTGATTGATGAATTGGCAAAAGGGAAATCTATGGAAAAAATACTTCGTAAATAATTATGGGAAGAATGATAACAATAAACGATGTTGTCAATTAGCTTATGATATAGCTAAAGTTTTTAACAAACAAATAGAAGAAGTTTTTAGCTTTACGGAAGATTGATAATAAATTGAATTTGCTATAATATCATAATTTTTTAAATTAGTGGAAATCTAATTAAAAACTCAGTTTCATCCTCATCACTCGTAACAGTAATTTTACCATTATATTCCTTTACAAATTGTCTTACAATATAAAGACCATAGCCATTATATCCACTTAAAGTGCCCTTTGTAGAAAAGCCAAGCTCAAATATTTTGCCAAGATTTTGTTTTAAAATTACAGGGCCATTATTACATATAGAAAGATTGTACATATTGTTTTCTATATACCCGAATATTGAAATGAATTTATGATTAGAGTGAGTTATATTATCCATTGCATCAAAAGCATTATCAATTATATTGCTGATAATGCTTATAAGTACTTGGTCACTGATTTGAAGCAAGTCTAATTTCGCATTAAAATCAACTTCAAGCCGGATTCCTTTCTCTGTTGCTTCATTATCCTTTACCGCAAGTAAGCTATTAATATAACTGTTACCTGTATCGTATGATTTAAAAGATGATTTTATGCTGTCTGTAAGTGAACTTATATACGCCTCTATTCTATCTAAACTATCATCTTTTCTCAGTTTGGTAATTGCCAAGATTGTATTTAAGTGGTTACCTATATCATGTTGATTCTTTCTTAAAATACCAATAAGCTTCTCCATATTTTGAAAGTTAGCTTCCTGAAGCTTTAACCTATAGTTTACTTTCATCTCCTTATCTCTCTCTTTATATTCAACCAGGCCGAATATTATAGTTAATGCACAAAGTGACATAGCGATGAATTGATTCGTTATTGAGTTCTGATATTGAAATCCTTCTTTCCAGAAAGAAACAACACAGAATAAAGAAAAAACATAGATTTGTGCTAATCCGGTAGGTACTCCATTTTTCTTATTATGAAATAGAATTTTTCAAATGATCCCATGTAATATTTGTTTAATAATAACACCAAAAGAAACTGAATTATTCTTATAATCAAGCCACCAAAAATCAAAAATCTTGGTATAATTATTATCTCTAAGTAACCTTTTCTAAATATAAGCATACTTATTAAAATAAGTAACAGTTCAGTTATCGTAAATAAAATTGATACTAGCATTACTGTTACAAATGATTTGCCAAATGATGTTTTAGTAATATTACCTATAAACACAATATAAAAAATTATATAGAGTATAGTATGCAGACCTGATGTTGATATTAATGAATCTAAATAAAAGCAGAATACATTATATGTAAGTAAATATAATATTGATTTTAATTTGTTATTAAAAATAAATTTTTTTTGTCCAATAATAAATGTATAGAAAAGTAAAGCTATAATGCCCTCTAATGTATTATTAAAGATTGAAATTAATGTTAAAACTTCTTTAATCAATTTTTTACTCCCAGTTAAGAAAATTACTAATGAAGGTAAAGTTATCAATAACTAGCAATTGATTATACAATGTCATTTTTATGATGAAAATAGCTAGTATGTAATTATTATTATATAACATCATCTACAGATTTGATGATCTTCTTTACGCTTTTTTCAAATTTTGGGCGTGGTAACATTACCTGGTGAGAACAGCCAAGACACTTTATTCTGAAGTCTGCACCGGTTCGTGTTATTTCCCATTGCTTGTTTCCGCATGGATGCTGTTTTTTCATTTCAACTACATCACCGACATTAAACTTAATGGGCATATTATCTCCTCCGAAAACAAAATGTTATATACTAAAAGAATACTTTACAGAAGTCTTTGCTTGTAAAATTTTATATTGGCTTTGTCAAACTCAGTTTTAACGAGTTCACGAAATCTTCTTTCAACTGCATATTGCTCGTTAGCCAATGTTTTTGTAGTTACTCTCAAAACTAAATTATCCCTAGTAAACTCTACTATTCCAAGTACTTTTGGAGCTTCTACTATTACATCAAATTCTTTTGCAACCTCTTCGCATATTTTATTTATAATATCTTTTGCTATGCTTAAATCTGCTTCGTAGGATATTGGGATATCAATGTTTGCCAGTTTATCACCTTTTGAATGATTAATGACCTTTTTAATTTCTCCATTTGGTATTATATAAAGGTCTCCATTAGAATTTCTTACTCGTGTAACTCTTAATTCAATATTTTCTACTTTTCCGGTAAGATTGTCAATTGTAATAACATCACCAACCTCAAATTGGTTTTCAAAAACCAAAAAGAATCCTGATATTATATCTTTGATAAGGCTTTGTGCTCCAAAACCTATAGCCAATCCTCCTATACCTGCAGCAGTCAATACCGATTTGATGTCAAAAACATCTGTTAATATAGATAATACAGCCAGTATGTATATTAAATATTTGAATGTACTTCGTGTTAGGGTTGACATTGTGTCAATACGTTTAATATTTATGCTGTATTTAAAATTCTTTTGTTTTTCAAAAGTCTTTTTAATAATAAAATTACCTACTTTGACTACAATTATAGAAATAAGTATTATTACTAAAGACTTTATTGTAAGTAGTACCGGAGAATTCATGTTTCCAAAAGCTGACTCAATTGATTTTATAATACCATTCATATATTTACCTCTCTAAGATATATTAAAAAGGAGTCATCAAAGATTTTAACATATTATATGTCATTATTCCATAATATATATAATCAATGTTAATACAATAAATATAGACTAAAATAATAGAACACTTCAACTGTTTTTGAAGTGTTCTATTATTTTTGCACAAAGAATAAAGGATATAGAATAGAGGATATAAAGAAGATTTAATAATAGAGGATATCATGCAAGGCTACTTTCTGAAGCACTTTGGTGTTTTAGGTTGATAAAATATCCACGCACAAGCAGTACTACTTACTAAGACTGAAATAATAAAGAGTGCCGATGACAGTAGCATTAATAATTTGTTTTTCATAAATAACATCCCCCTGTCCCTTTATTTAATAGAGTATACTCTATTAGAGCAAATTAATTTTTTTTTGCTTTCATATCTGAATTTACATCGTTCTTCATAGAAATAAGTATATTTTTAACTTCATTATAGTCTTCATATTCCATTAATCTACAAAGATAGTCAATATTCTGAAAAACTTCTCTATTATCATATACCCTTTTTTGTTCCTCTTCTTTTTGAATATCTCTTCTCATTTTAAATACATTTACTACAATGACTACAGTAAATATAACGACAAACGCCAAATTCATTGCAATTAAGACTTTATCGCTAAAAGAATTAAATAATTCTTTATTCGACCAATATATCCTAAAATTAAAAATAATAATTAAAAATGTAAATAGCAATTGCAGAACAACATAACGTACTCTGGTTAAATAATATATGCTTATGTGTTTTTTCTTGAAATTTAGTACTTTTAAATTTAACTTGAAGAGGATTAATGTTATTATACTGAATATCAAAAAAGATGCTACGAATAACATTCGTTTTAAAAATTCATCTCTTTCAATATCATTAAAGCTGTAATTCGTAACAATTAATCCTATATTAGTAACTACAGCCTGTGTAATTGTTAGTACAATAAAAGCTAATAATGCTGCAACTATTGCTTCAAGAAAACTTGAGTTATATAGAAAAAATATTGTAACTGTAAGTATTATAAGATTTAATATAGCAGTAAGTGTGGTATTCGAATTACATATAAAATTTATACTGGCAAATGCTATTGAAGTAATAAGAGCTACAGCAATAACATTATAGA
This sequence comes from Pseudobacteroides sp., assembly GCA_035370245.1. Lineage (GTDB taxonomy): Bacteria > Bacillota > Clostridia > Acetivibrionales > DSM-2933 > Pseudobacteroides. Next base: position 22,302 of record DAOOVO010000014.1, on the reverse strand, counting down.
ATTTTACAGTATCTTTTTTCCTAAGTATAGTCCAAATAAAAAACGATAGCAAAAATTCTTCAGGAATTGACATGGTTAAAAACTCAATCAGCGAAAACTGCTCCATATACTATAATTCCTTCCTCCAAATTATGATAACAATAATACAGTACCATATTTTTTAAGTAAACACAATAACTCAGAGGAATTCGACAACATATTATATATTGCAACAAAACTTGATGCTAAGTTCTAAATATCCAACATACAATAAGTGACAAATGAAGGCCAAAAAGTACATAAAACGCATTAATACCAAGATTGTCACACCTTTTATACTTATAAATTATCATAAGGTTTTGGGGAGTTCAATACAAAGCTTAAAAACGACAAAATATGCTTAAAAACGACAAAACATGCCGGCTGATATACTATTGTAAGCTATTATGTAATAAAAAATTATTTGCAACTTTGAACCAAACCTTCAAATAGAGCTAGAAAAATTTTATCAGATTCCCACATCAGTTCGGGATGCCATTGAACTCCCAATGCAAATCTATGATTTTTATATTCTATACATTCGATTATACCGTCTTCCGAAGTTGAACTTATTTCAAATCCGGGTGCTAAATCCTTCACTGATTGATGGTGGAAAGAATTAACTTCTATTGTATTTGATTTTAATAATTTATTTAGCAGTGAACCTTTCTTGATGCTGATCTTATGAGTTGGATACCAGCTAGGAGCAGCTTGTGAATGCTTAATAACATCTTTGTCCTTAATTTGTGAGTGTATATCCTGATAAAGGGTGCCTCCCATAGCAACATTCATTATCTGTATACCCCTGCATATCCCAAACAAAGGTTTGTTCAGTTCAATGGCTCTTTTGATTATATATATTTCCATTATATCTCTGTATGGTGAAATGTCCCCATTGAAAGGATGGTTTATTTCATTGAAGTATTTAGGGTCTACATCGGGTCCTCCTGAAATGAGAAACCCGTCGCAGTACTCCACTATATTTTCCAAAATATCCCGCTCTGTGCACATGGGCAACAAAACACCGAGGCCTCCGGCTTCATTGACACCTTCGCAATAACCCTTTTTTATGAAAGTCATCTGATTGGTATAGTCATACCATGGAGTAATACCTATTAAAGGACGTTTATTGCTCATATAATACCTCCACGTAAAAAGTAAATTAATACATCCAAAAATATTTTGAATGACAAAACAAATATCGTAAAATATGCTTAAAAGTTTATTCTAAATATCATATGCAAGTATAATGGCTTTTGCAATTTCTTTCATTGAAATGCCCTTATCCATGCTTTGCTTTTGTATTCTTTTAAAGGCTTCTGCTTCAGAAAGATTAAGGTGTTTCATCAAAAGACCTTTGGCTTTTTCAACCTCTTTTCTGGTGACCAGCAGTTCCTTAAGATCAGTGATTTCCTTTTCTAATGTATTAATTTTCTTTCTCGCTCTAAACATTAGGTCTATTGTATTTAAAAGAGTTGTCTTTCTCACAGGTTTAGTAATACAAGAAAATCCTATATCATCATCCGGCTCCTCAACAAGGGCTTTTTGAGATTCGGTTGCAATTAGAATAACATCACTTAATTTATCTTCCAATATTATCTTTGCTACCTCGAAGCCGCTGGATACCGGTAAATCATAATCAAGGACAACCAAATCAGGACCGAGTGTACGGACCCTTCTTAGACATTCCTGATCGTCTGATACCTGTCCTACAACGATAAAACCGCTTTCGGTGAAAAGTGTTTTAAATTTTCCTGATGAAACATCATTATTCATAGCAATTAAAATTCTTGGAGATCCCACACAACACACCCCTGTTACTTTAGAATTAAATGTTTAAAATTTTTTGTAATCAATTGTTATTAGTTAAATTTTCCATACATAAATTAAGACAGCCGAACCTAAAGGTCCGGCTGCTCCATTGCTGCTGGTATAATTCTACATAGCATATTCAATTTATTATTTTAATTAAATTAATATTTAGTTAAATATTGATCAATTTCCCACTTGGTTATTTTTGTGCTATAATCCTTCCATTCATCTTTTTTGGCTTCTATAAATTTATTAAAAACATGCTCTCCCAATACTTCTCGTGCAAGTTCACTCTTGCTTAGCTCGTCTATAGCTTCCTTCAAATTGCCCGGAAGTGAATCAATACCTTCTGCCTTACGCTGTTCATCAGTCATTTCAAAAATGTTTTTATCTATAGGTGAAGGTGGTTCAATTTTATTCTTAATACCATCAAGTCCGGCTGAAAGAATAGCTGACAGTGCCAAATACGGATTACATGATGGATCCGGACATCTTAATTCAACTCTTGTTGCAGAACCTCTTGCAGCAGGAATCCTTATTAGAGGACTTCTGTTTCTGGCTGACCATGCAATGTATACAGGTGCCTCATAGCCGGGAACAAGTCTTTTATATGAATTGACAAGAGGGTTTGTAATAGCAACTATAGACCTCATGTGCTTCATAATCCCACCTATAAAATAATATGCGTCTTTGCTTAACTGCAGCGGATCCTTTTCATCATAGAATGCATTTTTACCGTTTTTGAATAGTGACATATTGGTATGCATTCCCGAACCATTAATACCAAATATGGGCTTTGGTATGAATGTTGCATGGAGACCGTTTCTCTGTGCCACCATTTTTACAACAAGTTTGAATGTCATTATATTATCTGCTGTTTTAAGAGCTTCACCGTATTTAAAATCAATCTCATGCTGGCCTGGAGCTACTTCATGGTGAGAGGCTTCAATTTCAAAACCCATTTCTTCAAGAACCAGACACATATCTCTGCGTGCATTTTCTCCAAGGTCAACAGGTCCTAAATCAAAATAACCGGCATTGTCATGGGTTTCTGTTGTAGGGTTTCCTTCGTTGTCTGTGAGGAACAGAAAAAATTCGCATTCAGGACCTACATTAAATTCATCATAGCCCATATCCTTTGCCTTTTTTATTGCTCTTTTAAGTATATACCTCGGATCACCTTCAAACGGTGTTCCGTCAGGGTTATAAACATCACATATCAATCGTGCAACTTTTCCTGCTTGAGGTCTCCATGGAAAAATTGCAAGAGTATTTATATCCGGTCTAAGATACATGTCTGATTCTTCAATACGTACAAACCCTTCTATTGATGATCCGTCAAACATGCATTTGTTGTCTAAAGCCTTTTCCAGTTGTTCAACAGTTATGGCAACATTCTTCAATATACCGAATATATCAGTGAACTGAAGCCTTACAAACTTAACATCCTGCTCTTTCGCGATCCTTAAAATATCTTCCTTCGAAAAGTTAGACATATACAACACACCTTTCCAATATTATTAAACATTCCTAATTAACTCAATGATCATAAAAACAGTAAAAAAGCGTACTCAAAGAAGGTCATAACCTCATTTGAGAACGCCATTGTTCAAATAAGCTTTGTTCAAATATCTATCGAATATATCGATTCACATAGATTATATCATAATAGAAATACAATGCAACAATTATTTTTATTAAATATTTGATATACTGTTGTTTGATATATTCTATGCAGTTACCTTCTTAAGTGCTTCACTTTCGTTGCCGTAAATCTCAATAAATCTATTTAGCCTTGTTACCTCAAACAAATTCATAATTTCAGGTAATAGATTGCAAAGTACCATTCGTCCATTCATTTCTTTGAATTTCTTATAGGTATCTATGATTATACCGAGTCCGATACTATTCATATAGATAATACCTTCCATGTTTACTATTACAATCTGACCGGCACTTTCCTTTACGAGATTATCAAGGAGATCTTTAAATTCATTCTGCGTAGATATTCTCACTTGACCTATAAGTTTAACAACTTTGACGTTGTTTAGTTCCTTGACTTCAACTTTCATTGCTTAAGCCCCCTCTGAAATTTTTAGCCTGATAAATCTTCTAGTCCTGGTATATTATTTCAATAGTAATTCGAAATAAATTATAAGGCTATAACACTAAGTAAAAAGACAATTCTTTAATTAACGCAAATTAACGCAAGATCAATATTGAATCAATACAGTTAGCTTGTATCAATCTAATTATATATCAAATAAAGATTAAATTCAATAAGTTTGGGGATTATAGATTGGATAAATTCTTACAAATGCTTATATTACCAGATTTAGCAGTGATTTTGAAGGTAACGAACTGCAGAAGAATGGTAAGCATATCTTTACAGTTCGTTATCATTTAAAAATGTAAACCATTTCTTATTCAGTGTACTTTTCAAATGAATCCTTACCTACACCACATAATGGGCAAACCCAATCATCAGGGATATCTTCAAACGATGTTCCGGGTGCAATTCCGCTGTCCGGATCCCCCACTTCTGGATCATAAATGTAACTACATACAGTACAGATATACTTGTCCATCAAAATCACTCCTTAATAAGATTTTTTTGGTGCTTAGCAATGAGATTAAAAATCACAAGCAATTTTTGATTTTATACCCATCGCATAGTATATTATAACAAATTATTCATATATATTTAATTAATTAAATTTTATAAAAAAATCATTTCCTGGCTATAATTCTTTAAAAGAGGATTTTTTCATTGCTTTGGCGAATTATTATCGTGAGGTGTTTCATATGCTGATAAATACTTGTTTGACCATGGGATATAAATGTAATTTTTGCGGATCTTTTGAATTTTTTAATGTTTCGCTTTTTAAGCTGCTGGGTAAAAGAGCACATACTTTTACCTGTCGCTGCAATAATTCAAAAATAATTGTTTTCAATGATAATATAAGTGATTTTAGAATTAATATTCCATGTATAGGTTGTGACAGCAATCATATATTTACGTTATCAAGAAATGACCTTTTAATGAAGCCTGTCAGTGTTTTACACTGTCCCCATACAGGAATTGAATTGTGTTTTATCGGTGCGGATGAAGAGGTTAGGAAGAGGATAGACAGTCTTGAGAAAAAATTTGATGAGTTGATTGATTTATTTGGATATGATAAATACTTTTTAAATACGCAAGTTATGCTTGATGCCTTGAACAAAATTCATGATATAGCCGAAAGCGGAAATCTCTACTGTGAATGTGGCAGCAATGAGGTTGAACTGCTTCTTTATGAAGACAAAATAAACCTAAAATGCTTAAGATGTTTTGCAAGCACGGTAGTTGATGCATCTTCAAATAAGGATTTAAAGGATATATTAAAAAGAAATCATATAATGCTGACTAAAAAGTCCAACGATTTTATAAAAAGCTCTGCAAAGCATTTGGTGCAAAAGGCTGATGACAAACAGTGCTGAATGTAAATTGAAACAACGGTATTGGTTTTTCTATATCATGTCAAATGGAAGGAAATAATTTACAACATTTCCTAACTGCGTTGACAAAGTATTTTTTGAGTGCTATAATGTTGACAAAGTAGCAATCGTTTATCTCATCTACACAAAAATCTTCTGTTTTTGAAGGTTGTAGTTGTACATCTACTTGAATGAATTCCCAAAACGATGGAAATAAATATATAAAGCTTATATAAGGTGGTGGACTATGGAGGGTATAAATCTCGAAAGCAAAACCCTTGAAGATTTACGTTATATTGCAAAAATGATGGGACTAAAAAGTATAATGAAATATAAAAAAAGTGAATTAATTGCGAAAATATTAGAGTCCGAAAACAGCAATATAGATCAAAGTAACGAAAAAGGGGAAAACGTACAAAAAGAATCGGAAAAAGGATCAGATAAAAAGAATGATAAGGAAGAAAGTCAGGCTCCAAAGCAAGAAGAAAAAAAAGAAGAAAGTGAGCCTGTACTTAAGAAATCCAGACGAGGAAGACCTGCAAAAGCAGCCTCTGAGAAAGAAGCTGAAAATAAGAACACAGCAAAAGCTGAGGATAAGGAAAAAGAAAATACAAAAGAAAATGTAAATGATAATGATGTAAATGATAATAAAAAATCAGAAACTAAAACAAAAGAAAAACGTGGGTCAAGGCTTAAAACAAGTAAATTGTCTGATAATAAAACACCCGAAAACATAAAAACAAATGATATTGAAAAGGCTGATGAGAAAGCAGAGAAAGCAGAAGATGCTGAGAAAACACAGTCAGATAATTTGCCCGAGCCTTCCATGCCTAAAATAAGTGAAGAAGCTTTAGAGACATCAAATGTTGATAAAATCAATCCAAAAGATATTAAAGAACAATCGGAAATAAACGCCGAAGGTGACATTGCTTTAGAAAGTGATAAATCAGCTGCAGACAAGGATAAAGCTGCAAGCGAAAGCAGAAGGGTAGAGTCCGGCAAAATAAGAAAGTTTGATCAACCAAAAGAATTTAAGGCTGGGCAAAAAAATGAAAACAGAGTAGAAGCTAAAACGGAAAATTTATCCGATCAGAATACTGTTCAAAAAAGTGACGTGGTAAATGAACAAAAGCCTGAAATGAAGGTGGAAATAAAGACTGATTTCAAGCCTGAGGTCAAAAATGAAAGTATTCTACAGGCTACTGTAGAAAAAGCCACTCCTATAGAGAAGCCTATTCCTGTAGACAAACCCACTTCCACTGAGAAAATAGAAAGTGATGATCCTGTTGAGGGAGTTTTGGAAGTATTGCCTGATGGATATGGTTTTTTAAGAAGTGATAACTATTTATCGGGAGCAAAGGATGTGTATGTTTCTCCTTCTCAGATCAGGAGATTTAGCCTTAAAACCGGTGATAAGATAAAGGGTAAAGGTAGAATACCCAAAGAAGGTGAAAAATTTCAGGCACTTTTATATGTCCAATCTGTAAACGGTGATTCGCCTGAAGTTGCTTCTAAAAGAATACCTTTTGAATATTTGACTCCCATATATCCGGATCAAAGAATTACACTTGAAACTTCACCAAGGGAACTTTCTACAAGATTGATTGATATGATAGCTCCTATCGGTAAGGGACAGCGCGGTATGATTGTTTCTCCTCCGAAGGCCGGTAAGACAATGCTGTTAAAAAAGATTGCCAACAGCATTACTACAAATTATCCCGAAATGGATTTGATTGTGCTTCTTATTGACGAAAGGCCTGAGGAAGTAACCGATATGCAGCGTTCAATAAAGGGAGAGGTTATATATTCTACCTTTGACGAAGTACCTGAGCATCATATTAAGGTTGCGGAAATGGTACTTGAGAGAGCACAAAGGCTTGTTGAGCAAAAGAGAGATGTTGTAATATTATTGGATAGTATAACAAGGCTTGCAAGGGCATATAACCTTACCATTCCGCCGACAGGAAGGACATTGTCCGGAGGTCTTGATCCGGGAGCACTCCACAAGCCAAAAAGGTTTTTTGGAGCTGCAAGAAATATTGAGTTTGGGGGCAGTCTTACCATTATGGCTACTGCTTTGATAGAAACAGGTAGCAGAATGGATGATGTTATATTTGAAGAATTTAAGGGAACGGGTAATATGGAGCTTCATCTTGATAGAAGACTTTCAGAGAAGAGAATATTCCCTGCAATAGATATAAACAAATCCAGTACAAGAAGAGAAGAATTACTCCTTAATCAAAAGGAACTTGAAAGTATTTGGGCTATAAGGAAGGCAATGAGCAATATGGGTACGGCTGAAGTTACAGAAATGATTGTTAACAAACTCATGCAGACAAAGAGTAATGAAGAATTTCTTAAGACTATCAATATTAATTTTGGGGATAAATAAGTTTTAGGAATTAAAATAAGTAAGGTGTAAGTTTAATTTTAAACTTACACCTTTTGCAGGTTACTATAGATTTGAAATAGTGGTGATATTATGGTGAACGTTACTAAAACAAAAAATAAAGGAAAAAATTATAAGAATGAAAAAAAATGTGATAATAATTTTAGCGGAATTGTTCAACAGGTAATTAAAAGATTTTACGTTCCGATTCTATCAATTTTTTTGTTGTTGGTTTATGCAGTATTCTTTCTAAATGATAAAAGTATCGGTACAACCGATATTCAATTATCATTTTTTATTTGTATCATACCTGTTATAGGTTATGCTGTATATTTAAAAATTAAGAAGAAGCTTGATACCGATTCTATGGCAGTTATGATTATTATTACAGGAATACTTTTAAGAGTTGTTTATACACTTTATACTCCTTTTACAATCAGGCAGCATGATGTAATTGGAAGTTCATTCAGTCATCTTGATTATGTCAGGTATGTGGCAGAAAAGTTTTCTTTGCCGAATATAGGCTATTGTCAGGCATATCATCCGCCACTGCATTATATAATTTGTGCAGTATTTTACAAACTGGGTAAGATAATAGGACTAAGCAATTTCTACTCCTTCAGGCTTGTTCAAATTGAGATGGTTTTCTTAAACAGCATGACATTGATATATTTTTATAAAATATTAAAGGAATTTAAGCCTAAGAAATTGGTAACATTGGCGGCTTTAGCGATATTTGCATTTTTCCCTTACAACATATACTTTGCATCCTTCTTGAATAATGATAATACAATGTATTTCTTCTACATAATTGCTGTATATTATATGATCAGGTGGATGAAGGACAAAACCATAAAGAATGTAGTTTTAATGGCTCTGTTTTTGTCTCTCACCATGCTTGCGAAGAAAAATGGTATAATACTTGTTCCTATAGCTTTAGCTGTGTTTGCTGTAACAATTTTACGGGATAAGAGGAATTATAAATATATTCTTAGGCAGGCGGGTGTTTTTTTGACCATTTCCATACCTCTGTGTATAATTTTCCCAATAAGAAATTTTGTAAAGTTCGGACAAGGGCTTTTGTATGCTCCTGATGTTAATTTTGAAAGATATGCAAATACACTTAAAAATCTATTATATATTCCGATAAAAGGCTTTATTGAGCAGCCCTTTACACAAGATCCTTTTACAGGCAGAAACGAATTGTTTGCAGATTATGTATTGAAGTCATCACTTTTTGGAGAATGGCGATTTGAAGGACTTGAGAGAATTGCAACATTATTGTTATTTGTGACATCTGCTTTGATAATCATATTGGCTGTTTATTTGATTGTTCAGAATGTAAATCTTTTAAAAGGCAAAGGGTTTATAATGCTGTTATGCTTAATATTACCTTTTGGGCTTTTGCTTCAGTCCCGATTATCTTTTCCTGTAGTATGTGCTCAGAACTTTAGATATGCCGGTGTTGGTTTAATAGGAGTGGCATTCTTTTACGGACATGCAATTAATAAATTTTCTAACACCAGGTTTAAATTTTTGAAATACATATTCGCATTAATTACTGTAGCATTTTGTATAATTTCGGCAGCTTTTATCCTCAATATAGGTGTTGCACCGGAGGGCGTATATGATTATTCATTTACTGTAGAACTCAATTAAGCATTAACCAAATCTGCAATTAATTGAAAAATGAATAAGTTCTGTTCTACCCCTTGATATTACTGGATTTCTGAAGTCAAGGGGTAGAATGATTTATATGCATAAAAAATATTTTATCAAATAAAATTCCTTCTATTGACATGGAGCTTATACTGAGATATAATCTCAGTGTCGAATTATTTCAGTTTTAAATATTAATAATATTACACCTGAGTGATAACTGTGGATAAACGCAAAAGTTATACACAGTTTTTGCACACATATTTTTATTTACATAATACTAAAACGGTTAACGTGTTGTAAATCAACGGTTTTAGGATTTTTATTCTATGATAAGTTATCCACAGATATGTGGATAATATCTACTTATTATTTAGTTGGTTTGCTTTCCGGGAGCGGAAGTTTATTATTTAACATTTCTTCGATTTTTTCAAAAACTTTATTGTTAAAAAGTATGTTTTTATGGTTTGCGGCATTAAGAATACTACCGTCTAATAATTTATCTATTGTAAGATTATTTTCTCCTACATTAAAAACCTCTGTATCGATTTTCCATTCATCAAGGCTTGCACTTTCAGCAGTTACAACTTCATCATATTGCCCTAAAATACTCCCTGTATAAATAAATTTGTTTAATCCGTTATTTAACATTGATGGTAATATTTTTGACAATAGTGGATTATCGGGAGTAAGGTCTTTAATGCCCTGATCATTATAAAGTTTTGTACCTAAAGATGCCCAATAGGACCCCTTATGAGGTACCGATACGAATATAATTTTATTTATGTTATCTTTAGCCACATAATCGGGACTACAGCTGTAATACCTGGCTACAAGGCCGCCCATACTATGGGCTATTATGTCGAATTTGTTTATCTGGATTCCTTTGGTTAAGTAATCATGCTGTTGAGTACTTAAATAATTGTCCAATTCTTTAGCACCATTCTCTACGCCCAATTCTGATTTATAGGCAGGTATCAAACAATCAAATTTCTTTTTTAATAAAAAATCCTTCATCCCTTCAAATATGTCGGGCTGTTCCTGATAACCATGCAGTAGAACAACCGGTGGACGTATAAGTTTGACTGAAGTCACGGAATTTACATTTGTAGTGTAAATGCGAGCTGTTATATTTATTGTTGTCTCAACATTTTCAGATACGTTTAACTGTTCAGGAGGAAGGTACTTTATTATAGCTTCACCCATAGAGTCTGTTCTTGATTCGGATGGGTATACATTGCCTATATTAGGGCTTACAAAAAAATTTAAAGGTATATTGGCACATGGGTTTCCGTTTATATCACGAACTTTAGCTATAAGAACCAAATGATTTTGCTTGTCACATGAAAGGGAATCAACATTCATATTTGCTTTATAAATATTGATTACAAGATTATTGTCAAAAAATATTTTATACTTTAAATAATCAGAGACATTTTGGAAGCTGCATAATAATACAAATAACAGTATTATACCTATAGTGTATAAAATTGGTATGAATCTCTTCATATGCCTCAGCCTTTACTTGTATATATTATATAAATATTATATAAAGTTAATGAAAGTATATAAATGGCAATATCAGGCAGTTCTAAGACTTTATGAACCATATTTTTCATAAATTTTTTTTACGTATTAAAGGAAAAATAAAACGTAGTCTTATTTATAAATAAAAAGGAGATGATTTGGTTTGAAAGTTAGAGAAATTATGACAAAAAACATTGCATATGTAAATCCCAATAGTTCAGTTGTTGAAGCCGCACAGCTTATGCAAAAGCATAATGTAGGTGTTATTCCTGTTTGCGACCAAAGTGGTGTTGTAGGACTTGTTACCGACAGGGATATAGTTGTAAGAAATATTGCTCATGGAAAGAGCCCTAACGATACGCCTGTTAAGGATGTAATGACATCACAGGTAACTACAATTTCACCGGATTCCGATATTGATGATGCTACAAAATTAATGTCGCAGAATCAAATAAGAAGGCTTCCTGTAGTTGAGAACAACACACTGGTTGGTATTATCTCGTTGGGTGATATGGCAGCGGATCAAAGATTTGATACAGAAGTATCTAAAGCACTTGCGGACATATCTATACCTGCAAAGCCACAAAAAATGCCTAAAAAATAAAAATGGTAAAAAGTTCATGTAATAATATATTATAATGGGTTAATAATAATATCAGAAGTGCTTGATGAAACTTTTAAGTTAAAATATAAAGCTTTATTTAAGTGATTTATATTTTGACAAAAGTTAAATAAACTTAATATGAATTAAGCTATCAAGCATTTCGACGTTAAATATTTATACCGTTTGTATTTTTACGGTTAATGTTTAACGATAATATTACACTGATAATTCAATAAAGCATGCATGCTGACAACTATTGTTAAATAAGTTATTGTATTGATCTTACATTTGGCAGTGCAAAATGATTAAATTAATTTTATGATTTTTGTGGTGGACGAATGTATAAGATTAATCGTAACTTAATTTAAAATTGAATAATCTCTTACATTTGTCTATCAAGAAATAACATATTCAATATGTTATGAACACTGCCGAATGTAAGAATTAAAAAGATTTTAAATATATAATTATTATTATATTTTAACTATAGTTGTTTGAATCAGGTGTAATAACTAAAATGAGGAGGTATTAGCTGTGAGTAGGCAAAGAAGTATCATGTCTGATAAGCTTAAGACAGAGATAGCAAAGGAGCTTGGAGTCTACAACACGGTGGAAACTGAAGGTTGGGGATCGGTATCGTCAAGGAACTGCGGTAATATCGTCAGAAAAGCCATTGAGATAGCGGAACGTAACTTTGAAGGAAAATAGCCTCATCATATAAAGAATGGTTCTTAAATTAGTGTATGGATATGATAAAATGATCCTAGGAAATTTAAATATCTTGCAGTTTAATGAATTGTTCTAAAAATAGGGTAGTCGGCATTTAGCCGACTACCCTATTTGAATTTAGATATATTAATACATGTGGTAATGCTTTAAAAATCCAATTTGATCTGGTTATCTTCCCTGTCTTCATCCTTTAAATAACATCCTATTGCCGGGATGTTCTTTGTCCTGTAGTAATCCGGGTTTGAAAAAGAAACTTCACTTGCTTTTTTTATTTTAACAAGCTTGCTTCCCTTTTTGGAAAGGAGTACCTGAACTCCCTGAGAATCTCTGGTGGTTTTTGGGTTTATCGATGCTGTATTGAATATCAATACTTTGTCAATATTGCTGTAAGCCACAAGATCCATATCTTCTGCAATATACATTATACTTATAAGCGGTGACAAATCGGAATATGCATTTGCCAGCTTTTTGCGGTTGGTTTTTGTGGCATAACTGCTTAAGTCTATTTTTGCAGCTTTTCCATTTTCAAAGAAAAACATCATATAGCCCTTATAGTCATCTGTTGCAGCTAGATATATAATCTTTTCATCGACATCAAGCTGGAGAATATTGGTAAGATACTCTCCGAGGCTACTTGCTTTACAGTCGTTAAGTTCGTAGGTCTTCATTTTATAGACCGTAAACTTGTTTGAGAAAAGCAGTAAATCCGATTTGTTATGTGTTTCAAGCTCCTGTATTATAAAGTCATCATCCTTGAGCTTGTGATCAGGACTTGTACGCAGCGATGTAAGTGCTATTTTCTTTAAATAATTATGGTCTGTGAGGAAAAGCTTAAGGTTATAGTCCTCAATAAAATGCTCTTGTGTTATTTCCTCAATATGATGCTCATGTATTATTTCAGTACGTCTGTCACGACCGTATTTTTTGCTGACTTCGGAAAGTTGCTTTGCTATGATTTTGCGGATCTTTTTTTCATCGTTATAAATACTGTTTAATTCTTGAATTTCCTTTTCAAGATCTTCTATTTCGCTTACCCTGTTAAGGATATACTCTTTATTAAGATTTCTAAGCTTAATCTCCGCTATAAACTCCGCCTGAGTGTTATCTATGTTAAAACCGCTCATAAGGTTGGGAATTACCTGAGAATCCTGCTCTGTTTCCCTGATTATCCTGATGGCTTTATCTATATCCAAAAGAATCTTTCTAAGACCTAAAAGCAGGTGCAGCTTATCTTTTTTCTTTTCAATATCATAGAGAGTCTGTCGCTTAATGCAGTTTATCCTGAAAGCCACCCATTCCTTAAGTATTTCACGAATCCCCATAACTCTAGGGCTACCCTTAACAAGCAGGTTAAAATTACAGCTGAATGTATCCTGCAATGGAGTAAGCTTAAATAGCTTATTCATTAATGCTTCCGGGTCAGTGTTTCTCTTGAGGTCAAGGGTAATCTTAAGACCATTTAAGTCCGTCTCGTCGCGTACATCGGTTATTTCTTTTATTTTACCGTATTTGATGCAGTCTATGACAGAATCTATAATTGCCTCGGTAGTTGTTGTATATGGAATTTCATAGACCTCTATGCAATTGTTTTCCTTATCGTATTTATACTTTGAACGAAGTTTGAAGCTGCCTCTTCCCGTGTTGTATATTTCCCTTATATCCTTTTCGACATAAATAAGCTGGCCGCCCGTAGAAAGATCAGGAGCTTTAAGATATTGCAATATATCAACATTTTCATCGTTTAAAAACTGGATGGTAGTCTCACAAACTTCTCTAAGGTTGAAACTGCATATATTGCTTGCCATACCTACTGCTATACCCTGATTTGCATTAACAAGGAGATTGGGGTATGTAGTAGGAAGCAATGTTGGCTCCTTCATGGTACCGTCATAGTTATCTATAAAGTCTACCGAATTTTTCTCAAGATCTCTAAATAGCTCTTCACAAATCTTATCAAGCTTTACTTCGGTATAACGGGGAGCTGCAAACCGCATATCTCGTGAATATTGCTTTCCGAAATTCCCTTTTGAATCCACAAATGGAAGAAGCAAAGCTTCATTTCCCGAGGTAAGGCGCACAAGAGTTTCATAGATAGCCATATCACCGTGAGGATTAAGCTTCATGGTCTGGCCTACAACATTGGCAGACTTTGTTCTGTTTCCCGTAAGCAGACCCATTTTATACATGGTATAAAGAAGCTTTCTATGTGAAGGCTTAAATCCGTCTATCTCAGGTATTGCCCTTGAAACTATTACACTCATTGCATAGGGCATATAATTTTTTTCAAGAGTTTCAACAATTTTTTGCTCAACTTTATTTTTGTACGACATTGCACTTTTCTCCTTAAATCTTAAAACAAATGATCAAATCTTGCATATACTAACTTATATCAATCATTTCAATGTATTTATAACCGTTCTCTTCTATAAAGCTTTTTCTTCCTGAAAGATTGTCGCCAAGAAGAAGGTCAAAATACTCTGCTGTTTTTTGATAATCATCGGGAACAACCTGTATCAGTCGGCGGGTTTCAGGATTCATCGTAGTTTGCCACATCATTTCAGGTTGATTTTCTCCAAGCCCTTTTGAACGTTGGATTGAATATTTCCCGTTCATTTTAGCTGTTATTTCCGCTTTTTCTTTATCAGAGTATGCAAAATAAGATTTGTTTTTGTATGTTATCTCGTAAAGTGGAGATTCTGCTATATAAACCTTTCCCTCTCGTATAAGTGTTGGGGTCAGGCGATACAACATGGCAAGAATCAAAGTTCTAATTTGGAATCCGTCAACATCAGCATCGGTACATATTATTATTTTGCTCCAGCGAAGGTTGTTTATGTCAAAAGTATTAAGGTCCTTGTTATGCTTTGAATTGATTTCAACTCCGCATCCTAATACCTTCAGGAGGTCAACAATAATATCGCTTTTAAATATACTGTCATATTCTGCCTTAAGGCAGTTTAATATTTTTCCCCTTACAGGCATAATTGCCTGGAACTCTGCATCCCTTCCAAGTTTGCAGGAGCCTAAAGCAGAATCACCCTCAACAATATAAAGCTCTCGCTTTGATATATCTTTGGTTCTACAGTCTACGAACTTTTTTACACGGTTTGAAATATCTACCGTACCGTTTAACTTCTTTTTTATATTGATCCTTGTCTTTTCTGCGGTTTCTCTGCTTCGTTTATTAACAAGGACCTGTTCAAGTATTTTTTCACTTTCCATTTTGTTTTCGATGAAGTATATTTCCAGCTGCTGTTTTAAGAAATCTGTCATAGCTTCTTGGATAAACTTGTTGGTTATGGACTTCTTTGTCTGGTTTTCATAGCTGGTAACTGTAGAAAATGAATTGGTCACAAGAATAAGGCTGTCCTGAATATCGGCAAATGTAATCTTTGCCTCGTCTTTGTTATACTTATTTCTTGCTTTGAGGCATTTGTCGATTTCATACACGAGGGCTGCCTTTACTGCTTTGTCAGGGGCACCGCCATGTTCAAGGAAACTGGAATTGTGGTAATACTCAAGCAAATTGATTTCGTTATTGAAGCAAAATGCTATTTCCATTTTGACTTTGTATTCCGGCTTATCTTCCCTATCCCGTCCCTTTGTAGATGTTTCATAGTACTGTATGTCGGTGAAGCCTTTATCGCCTGATATTTCTTTTATATAATCGACAATTCCGTTTTCGTAGCAGTATTCAAAACATTGTCCGGATTCTTCATCATAGAGCTTGAATAAAATACCGGAATTAACTACTGCCTGTTTTTTTAATACGGTTTGGAAATATTCCAGGGGAATATTGATATCTGTGAATACTTCAAGGTCAGGCTTCCATTTTATGCAGGTTCCCGTATTCGCGTATTTGAATTCTTCCTTCTTCAAGCCTCCTATGTTTTCGCCTTTTTCAAAATGAAGCTCATATTTAAAACCATCCCTGAATACTATAACATCCATATATTCCGAACTGTACTGAGTAGCACAGCTTCCAAGACCGTTAAGTCCCAAACTGAATTCATAGTTTTCTCCTGAATTGTTCTTGTACTTGCCTCCTGCGTATAGTTCGCAAAAAACCAGTTCCCAATTGTATCTTTCTTCTTTAGGGTTATAATCAAGAGGAATTCCTCTTCCATAATCTTTGACCATTATTGAATTATCAGCAAATTTAGTTACTTCAATTACAGAGCCGTAACCTTCCTTTGCCTCGTCAATTGAGTTGGAAAGTATTTCAAACACAGAATGCTGACAGCCTTCAAGACCATCAGATCCGAATATAACTCCCGGACGAAGTCTAACTCTGTCTGCTCCTTTTAATGAGGATATACTTTCATTGCCATACTTGTTAGCTTTGGTGTTCCTTGTCATTAATAACCATCCTTTGCCATTTTGCTACACTATATGATTTTATTGAATTATATGAGTTTTTGCAATACCTTTAGGCCTTGAAATTCTTCATTATAATAATTATTGCACGAACAGATGTTCGTGTCAAGGCTGGATAGAAAATTGGTGATTTAAATATAAAAGCCGCTTGAAGTTCATATCAAGCGACTTTTGCTTAGTTGCGGGGGAAGGATTTGAACCTACGACCTTCGGGTTATGAGCCCGACGAGCTACCAACTGCTCCACCCCGCGATAAATTAATTGTGCTTAAATAAAATAACATATTTTTTTGCAAAAGTAAATGACAGATTATGGATAATATTGTTATATGCACAATATAGTATATGATATTTTCCCATTAATTATACAATAAAATAAAAAAGTTTAGAGCATTTAAAAAATGTTCAGGTTTAAGTATTTTTAAATGCTCCAAACCTACTGTATTATATATTTATAACTTTTCAAATGTGCTTGTACCAAAGTTAAAACTTTCTATCTTCCATTCAGAATTTTTCTTTTTAAGATAAGCCGATACTTTGGTTTTTATAACAAGTTTTGCACTACCGTTTGTTACTGTCTGTATCTCATCATAAACAAATTCTACATTGTTTGAGTCTTTCACAATTAAATCAATTGGTTCAATTGAATAGTTAACTGTAAAAGAGAAATTAATGTAAAATGTATCCTTCATAGAATTTATAGTTGCTTCATCAAGTAAATCTGCATAGTAAAAACTATTAAGATATTTGTCAAAATCCTTATTGTTTCTTGCTGTATAGAAAGTGTTCACAATATCTTGAGGAATGGATAAAGGATATGACTGTATGTAATTAAGATCATAAATTTTCCAGCCGGTTTGGTTTTTCTTAAGAGTTGCTTTAACTTTGGAAGTAGATAAAGCAAATCTGTTGTTATTGCCTTTTATTCTTGAGATTTCGAAATAGGTAAATTCTCCTGTACTATTATCAATTAATTTTGATTCAACGGGCTCTATTCCATAGTTGATCCTCTCATTGTAGAATGTTTGACTTAGTGCAGCCTTGTCCTCTTCCGAAATCAAATCTGCAAAATAAAAGCTGTTAATAAATTTCCCAAACTGATTGTTGTTCCGTGCAGTGTAAAAAGTTTCAATCACTGACTGAAGGTTGCTATTGCTTGCTTGAGCGAAAACTGGGAAAGAAAAAATTGAAATACTAAAAACAATGATAAGTAATAAAGCAATAATTTTTCTGTTTTTCATAGTAATTAACTCCCCTCTAAATTTAGTATTCAGCAAACTTCTGTTATTTTTTTAGTATATTATTGTAAAGTTTGTACTGTAATTAAAGTTTATACTATAATTGAATATTTTTCAATGGTATGTCATATGACCATTATTAAAATATTTGAATTTTGTGCCGATAAACATATTGATTTGATTATTGGTAAAATGGAGGAATTTATGTTTATAAAGCCTGGTGATATTATTTCTATAAGACATCACTCAGTAAATATAGTTAAAACTAAGGTAATTGATGTAAAGGATCATGAAAGTGGAGGACAAGCTATAACAATTAAAATTGTGAAGGAATTTGCCCATTGTATGTTGTTTGAAGGAGACATGTTAGCTATTGCATTAAAATGTAATAATAATATATACAATACAAGCTGCCACATTGTCAATATTGATATTGATAAGAATGATATGCAGCTTGTAGTTGAAAATGATGAATATATTATAAACAACAGGGCTTTTGAAAGATTTCCTGTTTCTTTGTACTCAAGCGTGATGCTGAGAGATGACATGTCTGAATTTGCAGCCATTGTAAAAAATATCAGCTTTGGCGGACTCCTTATTTGTACTAAGATGGAATTTGGAACCAAGCGGAATATTGATTTAAAACTATATTTGGATAATAACCAGGTAAACTTAACAGCTGAAGTGGTTTGGTCTATGAAAAATGAATATACATTTGATTATGGCCTTAGAATAATTCATATGAAATATGAACAGCAAAACGTATTAAGAAAGTATTTGGAGAAACTCAAGGCACATCAGGAGGCCATATTTGAAGAGTATGAAACATCGTCTTATAATAATGCTTAAATAACATATAATAAGGCCTTGATGGTCGGAAATGGTATGTTATAATATAAAATATAAATAAGTAGATAGTGTTTATTTAGGGGTGAATTATATTAATATAATTGGAAATGTTGGATCTATAAAGGAATCGGTTATAAAAGAAATAGAAGGAATTTTTGACATGGCTTTTGAAAGCGGGGACTTAATACCTCAAGAACTTGTTCAAAAGCTTACGTTTTTTACAAGCAAAATAAATCGGGAGATTGCTGTTTACATTAATAGAAAAGGAACTGTTATGGATATAAGCATAGGAGATAGCTCAACCGTATCGCTGCCTGAGGTTGATGGACGCAGAAGTAAAATGCGGCTTTCAGGTATTAGGTGCATTCACACTCATCCAAATGGGACGGGGCAGCTATCTTCTGTAGATATCAGTTCTCTTATTAACCTGAGACTTGATGCAATGATAGCCTTAGGAGTAAAAGATGGAGAGTTCGTAGAAGCTTATGTTTCCATTCCTTCAAGGGGTGAAACCGGAGAATTCGATTCAGCGGATATATATGGACCATACCAACCTGATGACCCTGAATTGGGTCATATATTCAAATTGATAATTGACCGCGATAAAAATAATAAAATAGCATTTTACGATAATGATATTGAAGCAGAAAGAGTAATACTTGTAGGTTTGGAGACATTATCGGGAAGAATGATCGGCGGTAAAAGTGAAGCAGAAAGATCCCTTGACGAGCTCGAGGAACTTGCGAATACATCCGGTGCTGTGGTTATAGGTAAAATACTGCAGAAAAAACCCATTAAAGATGCAGCGTTCTATATTGGAAAAGGAAAAGCCGAAGAAATAGGTCTAATATGCCAGGCTGAAGGTGCCGATACGTTAATTTTTGATGTGGAGCTTTCGGGGGCACAGGTTAGAAACATTGAGGATGTAACGGGTGTAAAGGTTGTTGACAGGACTACCTTGATACTGGATATATTTGCTCAGAGGGCACGCTCAAAGGAAGGAAAACTGCAGGTTGAACTGGCCCAGTTAAAGTATATGCTTCCAAGGTTGACCGGCCTGGGAGGTCAGTTATCGAGGCTTGGTGGCGGAATAGGTACCAGAGGACCAGGTGAAAAGAAGTTGGAAGTTGACAGACGCCACATAAGAAGGCGGATTAATTTTCTTGAGTCTGAATTGAGTCAGGTTAGCATACGAAGAAATCGTACCAGAGAAGCTAGAAAAAGGAATACCATTCCTACAGTGGCACTGGTGGGATATACTAATGCAGGCAAATCAACACTTATGAATAAGCTATGCAATTCAGATGTTTTTGCAGAGGATAAGCTTTTTGCAACATTAGATCCGACTACAAGAAAGCTTGAGCTTACTAATGATAAGACTGCACTTCTTGTTGATACTGTTGGGTTTATCAGGAAATTACCTCATGATTTAGTGGATGCATTCAAGTCAACACTGGAGGAAGTTGTTTATTCAGATTTACTGCTCCACGTTGTTGATGTATCTAATGAAGAAGCTCAAGAGCAAATTGCTGTAGTCATGAGTATACTGGAAGATTTGGAAGCGTTGCAAAAGCCTATGATTATGGTTTTAAACAAGATTGATATGTTAAATGGAACACATAACATTTGTATACCGGATAGAGATTGTAATATTTTTGAAGTTTCGGCTGTTACCGGGCAGGGTATTCCGAAGCTTATTTCAGGTATTTCTGAATTGCTTTCTGCAAATGAAACAAATGTTGAATTTACTATACCATACAATGAAGGATGGATTTTACCATATCTATATGAGAACGGAAGGGTATCGGAAGCGGAATATAAAGAGGATGGAATAAAGGTTAAGGCTGTTATAAAGGATGTAAAAATTGATAAAATAAGAAAATATTTAGATTAAATGCGGTATTAATCTTGCATTTGGCAGAGCAAAATAACCAACGCTTTAAGGGAGTTTTGCGATAGATAAATGTAAAAGGCTAACCGCATTTTTTGATTAAAAAATAAACAAAAAATAAATTTTTTATTCTCATTGAATTAATTAATAATAAATAGTAATATAGTATATAGGGAGCAATTTTTTTTATATGTTTTTTTATATGTTTTTTTATATGAATTAAAATCTCATGTTTTTATCTTAATTATATATTGCATAATATATGCATATACTTATAAAAATCGATACTTGCATTTAATACTAAAGCTTATACTCCAATGAAATTGATTTTTAGGTGCGTGCACCTTAAAATATGTATTATAATATAATTGAAAGGGGTCTTATATATGCTTGTAAGGAATTGTGCAGGTGGGGTGGTTTTTTACAACAACAAGGTTTTTCTCTTAAAGAATGAGAAGGGTGAATGGGTACTGCCGAAAGGCGTTATTCGCAAAGGTGATTTTTCAAGCGAGGTGGCGATTAGGAGAGTAAAAGAAGAGGCCGGAATAAATGCTGAAATAGTAACAACTGCTGGATGTACAAATTATGAATTCTTTTCTGTAACACGTCAACGACCTGTCTGTAATAAAATAACTTGGTATATAATGAGATCCCAAAGTGAAGATTATAAAATAAATACTGATGAGCAATTTACTGATGGAGGCTTTTTCGAAATTGATGAAGCAATAAGGCTTATTACATATAGTCAGGATAAATCACTTGTTAACCTTTCTTTTAAAAAAATTAAGGAGATAGAATGCATTACTGTTTAGAGGACATAAAGAAAATAACCCTTTAATCAATAAAATATTAGTGATAATATAAAAGATAGCAATAGAATAAATTGCTATCTTTTATGTTATTCGGGAAATAATTTTCCGGTAATAAATCGCGAAATGAAAAGAAATTAGGAAATGTAAGAAGGAATGAGTAGATACAGGTGATTAAAGAATATAAAACGGTTTTAAATGAAGCAGTCGCACAAACAGAAGAAAAAAAGTCAAAATTTATTGCATCGGTTAAGCCTGTAAAGTGTGAAGAGGAAGCTTTGGCTTTTATAGAAAAGCTCAAGACACAGTACTGGGATGCTACCCATAATGTATATGCTTATTACATTGTTGGAGATAATGTGGTTCAGCGTTTCAGCGATGACGGGGAACCGTCAGGTACTGCAGGAATACCGGTGCTAGAGGTTATTAAGAGAACGGGAGTACAGGATGTGGTAGTTGTCGTTACAAGGTACTTTGGAGGTACGTTGCTTGGAGCAGCCGGACTCATTAGGGCATACGGCAAGTGTGCGGCAGCAGGCATTGAAGCTGCCAATATTGTAAAGAGATTGCTGTGCAGGGAAATAATTATTATTGTTGAATATACCGTTTTTGGAAAAGTTGAAAATATGTTAATAGCCGAAGAGCATATTATTAAAGAAATTAAATATGAGCAGGATGTTGAATTAACAGTATTTACGCCTATTGATTCGACGGAGATATTTATCCGAAAGTTGACTGAGCTGACAAATGCCAGAGCAATAATAGATTTAAGAGGCCAGGTTTATGTGACTGTGGATATGAATGGAAAAATAATCAATGTTTGAATAAAAGTAATAAGAAAAATAAAATGGTTTATCTATTTAATGTAATAGCCTTGTGCATAACTCAAACCCATTGATATAAGTAGATTTGATGCACATAAAA